>DASPVJ010000092.1:0-4283 GCA_035622435.1 Xanthobacteraceae bacterium
GACCTCCTTGAGCGAACTGTCGACATAGGAGGCGAGGCTTTCGAACAGGCCGACCAGGAGCGCGCCGACGGCGGTCGCCGGATAGCTGACCAGCCCGCCGATGATCGCGCCGACGAACGCCTTGAGGCCGATCAGAAAGCCGGAGTCGTAATAGAGCGTGGTAACCGGTCCGATGAGGATGCCGGAGACGCCGGCAAGGGCGGAGGCGAGCAGGAAGGCGGTCGCTCCGGTGGTCGACGGCAGGATGCCGACGAGCCGCGCGCCGACGCGGTTGACGGCGGTCGCGCGCAGCGCCTTTCCGGCGAGCGTGTGCTCGAAGAACGCGAACAACGCCAGGCTGATGACCGCGGCGCTCGCGACGATCAGGACGCTCTGGCCCGACACGCTGACCGGCCCGAGATCGAAGAACGCCCGCGTCATCGGGTCGGTGCGAAAGCCCTCGGGCCCGAAGAACACCAGCGCGAGGCCGGACATGGCGAAATGCACGGCGACCGCGGCGATCAGCAGCACCAGCACCGACGCGTCGGCCAGCGGCCGGAAGGCGACGCGATAGAGGAGCGGCGAAATGGGCAGGACGATCGCGCAGGTGAGCGCGATGGCGAGCCACGTCGGCAGCTCGCGCCCGGCCGCAAGCCAGACGAGGACTGCCGGCAGGATCGGCAGCAGGCCGTAGAGCGCGAGCGCTCTGGGCAGGCGCCGCCGCTGGCCGCGGCGAACGAGCGCGTAGACTTCGGTCGCCGTCGCCATCGCCGCGAGCATGAACACGAGCCACACCGTGCCCGGCATCCGCTTCATCTGCAGGGCGGCGAGCGTCAGCGCCGCATAACCCACGACGTCGCCGAACGGGACGAAGATGACGCGCGTGACCAGGAAAACGAGCACGATCCCGACGCCGACCAGAACATAGATGGCGCCGGTGGAGATGCCGTCCTGCAGCAGGAGGAGGGCGATTTCAGGCGTCATGGCGGCGGCATGACAAAGCGCGGTCGCCGAAGCAGCCGGCGCCGCACCCGAGGCCTCACTGCAGCAGCGTCCATTTGCCCTTTTGCAGCTGGACGAGCACGCGACCGCGCTCGTCGAGGCCGTAGAATGAGCCCGGCTTGAAATTGTACACGCCGTGGGTGCCGACGACGTCGGCCGTCGTCTCCATGGCGTCCCTGAAGGCGGCGCGGAATTCCTCGGTCCCCGGCTGCGCCTTCGCCAACGCGCGCTTGGCGGCGTCGCAGAGCACGAGCCAGGCGTCGAAGGAATAGGCGGAGAACGCGTCGCCGGGCGGGCTGTCGTTGACCTTGCGATAGACCTCGCGGAACGCCAGCGAGACGCTCTTGGTCGGATTGCCGTCGGGCAACTGCTCGGCGACGACCGCCGGTCCGGTCGGCGCGATCACCCCTTCGACGGCGGCGCCGCCCACCCGCACGAAGTCGGGATTGATGAGCGCGTGCGTGCCGTAGAGGCCGCCTTTGTAGCCGCGCTCGGCGAGCGCGATATAGGGAAGCGCGCCCGGCGTTCCCGAGCCGCCGGTGATCACCGCGTCGGGATGCGCGGCGATGATCTTGAGCGTCTGGCCGGTGACGGAGGTGTCGGCGCGCGCGTAGCGTTCGTTGGTGACGACGTCGATTGAATTCGCCGGCGCGCTCTTCATCAGCGCGTCGTAGACGAGATCGCCCCACGAATCGCTGAACCCGATGTAGGCGGTCGTTTTTGCCTGATCCCGTTTCATCCGCTCGACGACGGCGCCGACCATCAACGGCACCGGCTGCGGAATGGAGATGAGCCATTGCCCGTTCGGGCTTGGCGGCTGGACGGCGGGGGTGAGCGAGATCATCGGCGTCTTGGTTTCGGCCGCGACCACGGCCATCGCCACCGTGCCCGGAACCCCCGACGTGCCCACCAGAACGTCGACCTTTTCTTCCTGCACCAGCTTGCGGGCGTTGCGTGTCGCCGCCGACGGATCGGATGCATCGTCGAGGCGGATCAGCTTGATGTTGGTGTCGCCAACTCTGCCGGCCGACGCGGTGGCGGCGAGGATGCCTTTTTCATAAGGGATGCCGATCGACGCGCCCGGGCCGCTCAACGAGGTGACAAATCCGACCGTGAGGTCGGCGGCGGCGCCGCCGCTCGCGGACGACAGCAGCGCCGCAAGCCCGACGCACCAACGCGAGAGCATGACCGACCTCCTCGAAAATGAACGCTGGACCACCGGAAGAATTGTTTTAACTTTAAAGCAGACGCCGAGACTGGCAAGGGCCTTCGCCGCAAGGCCGCGGCCGCCGGCGGAAACGGGAGTCGACCGTGCGCATCTGGTATCAGAGCTATGTCGATTACGAGAACGGCAGGACCTATTGGGACCGCCTGCGCGCGCATCTCGCCGCCGTCGTCGATCCGAAGACGACGGTCGATGTCCAAGGCATCACGCCGCACGACTCCTATGCCCATGCGCTCGTCGAGATGCGCTGCGCGCGCGAAGTGATCTGCAACGCGGTGCGGGCCGAACGCGAAGGCTACGACGCCTTCGTCATCGGGCATTTCCAGGACGCCGGCCTCTATGAGACGCGCGCCGCCGTCGGCATCCCGGTGGTCGCGCTCGGCGAAGCGTCGATGCTCTACAGCTGCCAACTGGGCCAGCGCATCGGCATCGTCACCATCAACACGCGGTATATTCCCTGGTTTCATCACCAGATCACCAAGTACGGGCTCGAGCGGCGCGTCACCGGCGTGCACGCGATGCAATTCGAGCCGGGACAGATCCTCAAAGCCTACCAGTCGGAGAAACTCGCGAACGAGGTCGAGGAGTTGTTCGCGGCGCAGGCACGGCCGTTGGTCGCCGGCGGCGCCGACGTGCTGATCCCGGGCGGGGGCATTCCGATGCTGCTGTTTTCCACCATCCGCAATCACGTGGTCGACGGCGCCCCGGTGATCAACGGCATTCCGATCGCGGTGAAGATGGCGGAGATGGCGGTGAAGCTGCGTCGTTCCTGCGGCCTCGGGGTAAGCCGCGTGTCCGATTACGTCCAGCCGCCCGCCGAGGTCCTGGAAGAGTTCATGAGTCATCCGAAGGGGCTGTAGCCGCCGGCGCCGCCTCCATGACATCCAGCGCCGTGCGCAAGTCCTATGACGGCGTCGTCGCCTGCGCGCCGGTGACGGTTCCCTACCGGCGCTATTCGACCAACAGCGCCCATTGGTGGATCGGCCGGGCGCTGCGTGCGCTGACCGTGCGCGCCAAGCTGCGGCCGAGCGACCTCGACGGCCTCGCGGTCTCGAGCTTCACCCTCGGGCCGGACACCGCCGTCGGCCTGACCCAGCATTTCGGCTTGTCGCCGCGCTGGCTCGATCATGTGCCGTTCGGCGGCGCCAGCGGCATCGTGGCGCTGCGCCGCGCCGCCCGGGCGGTGCAGGCGGGCGACGCCGACATCGTCGCCTGCGTCGCCGGCGACACCAATCACGTCGATTCCTTTCGCAAGACGCTGTCGACCTTCTCCCGTTTCGCCCAGGACGCGGTCTATCCCTACGGCTCCGGCGGCGCCAACGCCTCCTTCGCCCTGATCACCCGCAACTACATGGACACCTACGGCGCCCGCCGCGAGGACTTCGCCAAGCTGTGCATCGCCCAGCGCGACAACGCCCTGTCGATCCCGTTTCCGATGATGAAGACGAAGCTGACGCTCGACGACTACATGGCGGCGCGGCCGATTTCCGATCCGATCCACCTGTTCGATTGCGTGATGCCGTGCGCCGGGGCCGAGGCGTTCATCGTCTGCCGCGAGGAAACCGCTCGATCGCTCGACGTTCCCGCCGTGCGCATCCTGTCGACCATCGAGCGGCACAACGCCTATCCGTCCGATCCGATCCAGATGCGCGGCGGCTGGGCGCTCGACGCCGGCGATCTCTGGTCCATGGCCGGACTGACGCCGCCGGCGGTCGATCTGGTCGAGACCTACGACGACTATCCGGTCATCGTGATGATGCAGTTCGAAGACCTCGGCTTCTGCCGGAAGGGCGAAGGGCCGGAATTCGTGCGCGCCCACAGCTTCACCGTCGACGGCACCTTTCCCAACAACACCTCGGGCGGCCAGCTTTCGGTCGGCCAGGCGGGCGCGGCCGGCGGCTTTCTCGGGCTGACCGAGGCGATCCGGCAGCTCATCGGAGAGCCGATCGGCGCCAAGGTCGCAAACGCCGGGACCGCCCTGGTTTCCGGCTTCGGCATGATCAACTACGATCGCGGCTTGTCCTCCGGTGCCGTTGTTCTGGCGAGGGCCGCGTGACGCAACCGCTCGTTCGCCCCA
>DASPVJ010000093.1:0-6705 GCA_035622435.1 Xanthobacteraceae bacterium
AGGTTCGCGGCGTCGATTTGTTCGTCAGCGCCGCGACCGAAAAACCGACCCGTCTCAAGGCCGCCGAAACGGTGCTGCGCGGCGCGCAAGCCGACGAGGCGACCCTGCGGCGCGCCGGCGAAGCGGCGGCCGGCGAGGTCGAAGTGCTCGCCGACGCGCGCGGGTCCGCGTCCTATAAAAACGAGCTGGTGCGGGTTTACGTCGGGCGCGCGGTGCGCAAGGCGCTCGGCCTCGGCGACGCCCAGGGGAGGGCGGCATGAACACGATCGTCGGGGCCGGGCAAATCGGCCGCTCGCTGCCGCGCCTGGAAGGCCGCGCCAAGGTGACCGGGCGCGCCGAATACGTTCACAACCTGCGCCTGCCCGGCATGCTGCACACCAAAATCTTTCGCAGCACGGTCGCGCACGGGCGCATAAGGCGCATCGATGTCGCAGCGGCGCGCGCGCTCCCGGGCGTGCATCGGGTGGTCACCGGGCAGGACATCCTCGCCGTCATACCCAATCCCTACTACGGACCGGCGTTTCACGATCAGCCGATCCTCGCCATCGACAAGGTCTTCCATGTCGGCCAGCCGGTCGCCGCCGTGCTCGCCGCCGACCCGCATGTGGCCGAGGAGGCCGTGCAGTTGATCACGGCCGACTACGACGAGTTGCCCGCCGTCTACGACGAAGTCGAGGCGGTGACTTCGAAGGCGGTCGTGCACGACGTGCTCAAGCCCGCCGGCACCTTCGCCGATCTCAAGCACCTGCAGGGCCGGCGCGGCACCAACGTCGCGCTCGATTATCACCTGCGCCGCGGCGCCGCCGAGCGCGCCTTCGGCGAAGCCGACCATGTGTTCGAACACACGTTCCGCACCCAGCAGGTGATGCACACGCCGCTCGAGCCGTTCGTCTCGGTCGCCGATCCGGGCGACAACGCGATCACCGTCCACACCGCTTCGCAGGGACCCTCGTTCGTGCGCATCGAGCTCGCGCGCCTGCTCGGCTGGCCGGAGAACCGCGTGCGCGTGAAGGTGCCGTATCTGGGCGGCGGCTTCGGGGCGAAGCTTTACATCAAGCTCGAGGCGCTGGCGGCGGCGCTGGCGCTGATCGCCCGCCGGCCGGTGAAGGTCGCGCTCTCGATGGAGGAGCAGTTCTACACCATCACCAAACACGCGGCGACCTTGCGCATCAAGAGCGGCGTGACCAAGGACGGCCGCATCACCGCGCGGCGCTGCGAGATGTGGTGGAACGGCGGCGCCTTCGCCGACGTAGGCCCGCGGGTGACGCAGAAATCGGGCTTCAGCGCCGCCGGACCCTATGACATCGACAACGTGCACCTGGATTCCTACGCGCTCTACACCAATCTGCCGCCGGCCGGCGCGCTGCGCGGGTTCGGCATTCCCCAGCTGTGCTGGGCCTACGAGAGTCACACCGACATGATGGCGCGCGCGCTCGGCCTCGATCCGATCGAGTTCCGCCGCCGCAACATTCTGCGCGAGGGCCGTCCGCAGGCGACCGGCACGCTCGTGCACGACACGCCGCTCGATAAGATCCTCGACCGCCTCGCCGTGCGGCTCAACTGGGGCGCGCCGTTCGAGCGCGGCAGCGGCGCGGTGCGGCGCGGGCGCGGCATCGCCATCGGCTTCAAGGCGGTGATCTCGCCGACCACCTCGATGGCGGTCGTCAACGTGTCGGCGGACGGCAGCTGCGCGGTCTATTGCGGCACCGTCGACATGGGCCAGGGCTCCGACACCGTCATGGCGCAGATCGCCGGCGAGGTGCTCAACGTGCCGGCCGAGAGCGTGACCATCGTCCACCCCGACACCGACGTGACGCCCTACGACATGGGTACGCTCGGCTCGCGCTCGACCTACCACATGGGCCGCGCGGTCAAGTACGCCGCCGAGGACGCGGTCGCCAAGCTCGCCGCCATGGCGCGCGAACTCGGCATGCCCGAGGGCGCCAACGTCCCGGTCGCCGAGCTGTTCCGCTGCAAATACGGCATGCAGGCCGGCAACGTGATCGGCGTCGGCAGCTTCGTCCCGAGCTATGCGCCGCCCGACCCGGCAACCGGGCTCACCGCCAACGTAACGCCGTTCTGGATGGCGGGGGGCGCCGGCTGCGAGGTCGAGGTCGATACGGAGACCGGTCACGTGCGGCTTATGAAGCTCGTCAACGTCGCCGACGCGGGTAAGCCGCTCAACCCGCGCATCGTCGAGACGCAGCTCTCCGGCGGCTCCATCATGCAACTCGGCTTCACCATGTTCGAGCGCATGGATTTCGAAGCGGGGCAGATGACCAATGCCTCGCTCGCCGACTACAAGATCCCCGGCCTGCACGATCTTCCGTCCATCATCGAGAACGAGGCGGTCGACAACGCCGAGCCCGACGGTCCGTATGGCGCCAAGGGCGTCGGCGAAACCGCGACCTTCGCGGTTTCCCCCGCCATCGCCAACGCGATCGAGGATGCGGTGGGCGTGCGGCTGAAGGAGCTGCCGCTGACGCCGGAAGCGGTCTACCGGGCGCTGCGCGCGGCGAGCGGCCGTCCGCTCGGGGCGGAGTGATATCCACGGGGACCGCATGACCGCGCCGCGCAGCATCACCTTCACCCTCAACGGCGAGCCGGCCTCGGCCGCCGTCGCGCCGCATCAGACTCTGGTCGAGGTGCTGCAGCAGCTCGGCCTCAACGGTGCGCGCGAAAGCTGCGCCCAGGGGCTGTGCGGGTGCTGCACCGTGATCGTCGACGGCCGCGCCGTGTCCGGCTGCTTGTTCCTGGCCGTGTTCGCCGACGGCGCGCGGGTCGACACCATCGAGGGCGTGGCCGTCGGCGCAAATCTCGATCCGGTGCAGGAAGCGTTCATCGAGGCCGGGGCGTTTCAGTGCGGGTTCTGCACGCCCGGGTTCATTCTCATGACGCGCCAATTGCTGGACGAAAATCCGAACCCGAGCGACGGCGACATCCGGCATTATCTCTCCGGCAATCTCTGCCGCTGCGCCGCCTATCCGCAGATCGTCGAAGCGGTGCAGGCGGCGGCGCGCAAGCGCCAGGCCGTTCGCTAGCGTTGCCCCGATTTGTCAGGGTGACCCATGGCCCCAACCACGATGCATGCCGAGACCGACGTCCTCGTCATCGGGGCGGGCGGCGCCGGCATGTATGCGGCGATCGAGGCGGCGCGCCAGGGCTGCCGGGTGCTGCTTATCGACCGCAGCCTGATCGGCCGCGGCGGCGCCACCGTGATGGCGCAAATGACCGTCGCGGCGGCGCTCGGTTCGCAGGCGCCGGACCATTGGAGCCACCACCTCGCGGACACACTCGCCGCCGGGCGCGGCCTGTGCGCCGAGCCGCTGGCGCGGCTCCTGTGCGAGGAGGGGCCCGATTGCATCCGCGAAATGGACGCGTGGGGCGTCGGCTGGGCGCGCCAGGACGGCCGCATCGTCCAGGCGCAGGCGCCCGGCCACGACCGCCCACGCTGCGTCTACGTCGATTTCCTCAATACCGGGCCGGCGGTGTCGAAGACCCTGCGCACGGTCGTCAACCGCGCCGGCGGCATTCGCAAGGCGGGTGACCTCGCAGTCGTCGACCTGCTGTGCGCCGGCGGCGAGGTGGTCGGCGCCGCGGCGCTGCATCTCGTCGCGGGCTCGGCCGTGACCATCGCCGCCAAGGCGACCGTCGTCGCGACCGGCGGCCTCACCCGGCTCTACCGGCGCAACAGCGCGTCCGCCAACATGGGCGGCGACGGCTATGCGCTGGCGCTGCGCGCTGGCGCCGCGCTCGTCGACATGGAGTTCGTGCAGTTCTTCCCGATCGGGCACCTGGCGCCGCGGCTGATCGGCATGGACCCGATCATGTGGGACCCGTTCCGCTACAAGCTCGGCGGGCGACTGCTCAACGGGCGCATGGACGAGTTCACTTCGCGCTACGGCTCGGACGAAGCGGGCAAATATTTGCTCACCCGCGATCTCGCGACCTACGCGATCATCAAGGAGGTCGAGGCCGGCCGCGGTTCGCCCCACGGCGGCGCCTACCTGAGCTTCGAGCATTGCTCGCCCGCCGCCTTGCGCGAGGCGTTCGGTCCGGTGATCGATCGGCTCGCCGCCAATCGGATCGATCTTAACCGCATGCCGGTCGAGGTCGCGCCGATCGCCCATTATCACATGGGCGGGATCGCGGCCGACGCGCACATGCAAACCGACGTGCCCGGCCTCTACGCCGCCGGCGAAGCGGTGGGCGGCGCCAACGGCGCCAATCGCCTGTCCGGCAACGCCATCACCGAAGCCCTGGTGTTCGGCCGCCGCGCCGGGCGCAGCGCCGCCGAGCGGGCGGGCCGGATGGCGGCGCAGCCGTTTCGTCCCGACGCAGCGCGCGCGGCCCTCGATCTCCTGACGGCGCAGGCGCCCGGCGGACCCAACACCGCTGAAATGGTGGAAACCCTGCGGGCGATTATGGCCGACGAGGTGGGACCGTTGCGCGACGCCACGCGGCTCAGCCACGCGCTCGATCGCATCGCGGACCTCGCCGCGGCGCTCGGCAACGCGCCGTTCGGCGACGGGACCACCTTCGACCTGCGCCGGCTCGAGTGGTTCGACCTGCGCAACATGCTGCTCGTCGCCCGCGTCGTTGCGGCGACGGCATTGGCGCGGGAGGAAAGCCGCGGCGCCCACCAGCGCGAAGACTTCCCGGCGACGGCGCCGGGCTGGCGCGTCAATCAAACGGTGCGCTGGCGGAACGGCCGCATTACGATTGCGCGCAACGCCGCCGCGCCGCACGCGATGGCGGCGCAATGATGCAACGGGCGCAGCTCACGATTTGGCGCGGCCTCGATCGCGCCGCGGGTCGCTGGGAGACCCACGAGGTCCCCTTCGAGCCGGGCCAGTCGGTGCTCGACGGGCTGCGTTGGATCCGCGCCCATCGCGACCCGAGCCTCGCGATCCGCTTCTCCTGCATCAACGCCAACGCCTGCAAGGAATGCATGATCGAACTCGACGGCAAGACCGTCTACGCCTGCACCGCGCGACTCGAGCCGCGCGAGATGACGCTCGCGCCGCTGTCCAACAAAAAATTGCTGCGCGACCTCGTCACCGACATCGCCCCGCCGGCGGAGCGGTTTGCCTGATCGTGATTGAACCTACCGCAGTGTTCCCATGACAGAGGCCCGCCTGGGCTCTCTCTAGTTTCACGCTCAGATCGCCAGGCCGCCCAACTCGCGCGCAAGCACGTATCTGGTCGCCGGCGGCGGCGGTTTGGCGATTTCGCCGTCCGCGGCCATGTCGGCGAGGACGAGGTCGAGGCCGGCAAGCTCGATCTCGCCGCGCTTGGCGTAGGTCATGCCGGAAACGAAATAGTCATCGTAGACGCGATCGATAAGGGGCGGTTCGCGCCGGCTGTAGTTGGCGAGAATGTGCACCGCCTCGGCGCGGTTGGCGGGGTCCCACAACCATGCGTGCGCTTGCTGGATCGCCCGCGCCACCCGCAGTCCGGCGTCGCCGTTGGCGGCCCACTCCCGGTTCACCACGTAGAGCACCGGCGGATACGCGCGCAGCCGGCCGTAGCGCGCGAGCGCCGGCAGGCCCTGCGCGACCGCCAGTTCCGCCGTCGGCTGGTAGAGCACCGCGGCGCCGATCGCGCCCTTTTGCAGGGCGCCGATCTTGGCCGGCGAGAGTCCCGTGGCCACGAACTCGAACTCGCCTTTCTTCACTCCGTTCGCTTCCAACAGATGCGTCGTCAACCACGCCTCGCTGGTGCGCAGCGAGGAGACGCCGATCCGCTTGCCCTTCAGGTCGGCGAGGCCGTTTGCGCCGGCCACGGCATTCAGCGTCCAATCGGCATAGTTCATCGGCGCCGACAGGGCGGCGAGTCCGCGCGCGCCGTGCTCGACCGCGGCGACGAACGGCTCGGGCTGCGACGTCGCAATCTGATACGCGCCGGAGACGGCAAGCTCGATCGACTGCGGCGAGGACTGGTGCGCGGCGAATTGCGGCTCGAACCCGGCTTGCTTGTAGAAGCCCTTGTCGACCGCCACGTCCTGCGCCCAATGGATCGCGTTTGCCTGCACCGTGCCGATGACGAGCGGCTCCGCGGCGCGCACGATCGCCGGCTTCGCAGCGACCGTTGCCGCACCACCCGCGACGAATGTGCGCCGGGTCAGTAACACCGTCATCTCCTGATTGGAACCAAGGTCGCGGGCCTTGCGGGCGGCCCGACTCTGTTGAATCATGCGCGATCGCGCGCGACCATAGGCAAGCGCTGCGGCGCGCGCAATCGTATTGCACGAACGGCCGTTGCGTCACTTTCGCGTTGGTGGAATCCCCATTTCGTTTGGCCCGCCGTTGACGTAACGTCAGCGCAATCTCGAACAATCGCGCCCGATCCGATACGCTCGGCGCGGCCCGATTCCAGGTAATCGCGCGAAGGGGGAGTCGTTCGCATGGAACTGCCGCTCATCGTCGGCATCAGCGGGGCGTCCGGCGCCATCTATGGCGTGCGTACGCTCGAGATCCTGCGCCAGAGCGGCATCCCGGCGCACCTGATCGTTTCCAGGTCCGCGCTGCAGACGCTCAGCGAAGAGACCGCCATGCCGGTCGAAAAGGTGCGCAACCTGGCCGCGGAGGTCTACCCCAACAGCGATCTCGGCGCCGCGGTGTCGAGCGGGTCGTTCAAGACCCGCGGCATGATCGTGATTCCGTGCTCGATCCGCACGCTGTCCGACATCGCCTATGGCGGCAC
>DASPVJ010000094.1:0-2750 GCA_035622435.1 Xanthobacteraceae bacterium
GTTCTGCTCCGGATCGAGCACTTCGAGCAGCGCCGCGGCGGGGTCGCCCTGGATGCCGGCGCCGAGCTTGTCGATCTCGTCGAGCATCATCACGCAGTTGCGGGCGCCGGCCTTGCGGATGGCTTGGATGATGTTGCCCGGTAGCGCCCCGATGTAGGTGCGGCGATGGCCGCGGATTTCCGCCTCGTCGTGGGTGCCGCCGAGGCTCACCCGCACGAACTTGCGGCCCATGGCGCGGGCGATCGACTGGCCGAGCGAGGTCTTGCCCACCCCCGGCGGCCCGACGAAGCAGAGGATCGGCGCCTTGCCGTGCGGCGCGAGCTTGCGCACGGCGAGATATTCGATGATCCGCCGTTTGATCTTTTCCAGGCCGTAGTGATCCTCGTCGAGGATGCGCCGCGCCGCGGCGATGTCGATCGGCTTTTCCTCCGGCAGTTGCCACGGCAATTCGATCAGCCAATCGAGATAGGTGCGCACCATGCCGTATTCGGCGGCCGCTTCCGGCATGCGCTCGAGCCGCCGCAATTCCTTGCGCGCCTGCTCCTCCACCTCCTTCGGCATGCCCGCCTTGGCGATCGCTTCGGTGAGTTCGGCGATCTCCGCGCCCTTGCCGTCGCCCTCGCCGAGCTGGCGCTGGATCGCCGCCATCTGCTCGCGCAGCAGCACCTCGCGCTGCCGCTCGTCGAGCGCCGCCTTGGTCTGCTTGCCGATTTCCGCCGACAGCCGCAGCACTTCGAGGCGCCGCGCGAGCAGCCGCGTCACCCGCTCGACGCGGGCGGCCACGTCGATCGTCTCCAGCACCTCCTGCTTTTCGTCGGGCGTGATGTCGATGTAGGCGGCGACGAGATCCGCGAGCGCGCCGGCGCTGCCGACGCTCTGAACGGCGGCGATCAGCTCCTGCGGCGCCTGCGGCAACAGCTCCAGCGCCTCGATCGCCTGGCGTTGCAGATTGAGGAAGCGCGCCTCGATCTCCGCACCGCGCGCCTGCGGCTCGTCGATGCGGTTGACGCGGGCGACGAGATAGGGGAACCCGCCGAGGAATTCGACGACGCGGAAGCGCTGCGCCCCCTGGCACACCAGGTGGTTGGAGCCGTCCGGCGCGGTGACGTAGCGCACCACGTTGGCGACGGTGCCGACGCGGTGCAGGTCGAGCGCCCCCGGGTCGGCGAGGTCCGGATCGCGCTGCATCAGCACGCCGAGCTGGACCTGGTCGCGCACCGCCTGCTGGGCGGCGCGGACCGAGCGCTCGCGGCCGACGGTGAGGGGAAAAATCGTCCCCGGGAACAGGACGAACCCGCGCACCGGCATGATGATCAGCGCGTCGGCGGGGAGATTCTTGGCTCCGCCCGCGCCGCTCCCGCTCTCGGCGGCGCGCGTCTCTTGTCTGTCCATGCTCAAGCAAGGCGCTCCGGTTGCGGGGTCACGGGGCTTTCTCCAGGCTGATCACGAGGCATCCGTCGACGGCGCTGCGCCGCACCTTGCCGTAGCGTCCCGGCGGCAGTTCCAGGCGCCGCTCGAACCGCCCCTGCGGCAGCTCGAGCCGATGGATCACCGCATCGCGCAGCGCGGCCGGCGGCACGCGCACGCCCACGACCCCCAGCGCGCCGTCGTCGATGGCGACTTCGACCGCATCGGTGTTGACGCCGGGCAGCGCGACGATGACGAGAACCTCGCGCTCGGTCTCCAGCACGTCGGCGGGCGGCTCCCAGGCGGGCGCGCGCAGGCTCGAGCGCAAGCGGAACGCTTGCCGGCTGAGCCGCTCGGCCCGCGCCAGCATCTCGCAGGCCTCCGACCACATCCACACTTGCACGTCGCGCGCGGTCATGAGCGGGTTTCCTTCCCGATCGACCCGCCGCGGCCTCGCGGCCACGGGGGCTTTGCGGATTTAGTCCTTTTGTCGTCCCCCGCAAGGCGGCTCGTCTCGGTGTCCGCCTCGCAAGGATCACCCCACCGTTTCCACCTCGACCGGGAACAGGCCCGCCATGTCGTCGACATCCATCAGGTGGAACACGTTGAAGCGGTAGGCCTCGCCGATCGAGACCTCGGGCGGGGTGAAGGGGAAGGCGAGATTGCCGGCGGTGGCAAGCCGCCCGTCGTAGCCGTGGTGCAGGAGATACTGCTTGGTGGTGCGGATCACCTCTTCCGCCCGCTCCGGCGTCGGCGCGATGCATTCGCCCAGCACGAACGCCTCGCGCGGCATGTGCGCGGGCGGGTCGACCCACGCGCGCACCCCGTCGACGCCGTAGAGGCGAAAGCCGAGGCGGTAGTCCTCGGCCGCGTCCTCGCACACGAGGTCGCGCACGACGCGGGAGACGGCGGCGAAAATCTCTTCGTGCCGGGCGATGAATTTCGGATCGGCGGCGCCGGCGAGCAGCAGGGCGCGATGGCCGATCATCTGCGCGCCTTCGAGTTTGAGGGTCGGCCGCTCGGCCGGTTCGAAGGTCGCGCCCTCGACCCGCGTGCGCCGCCCGTCGAGCGCGCGGTAGGTCACGCCGCGCAGGTCGGCGCGCCCGGACGGCTCGCGGATCTCGTACGGGTCGGCCTGTTCGTAGAGCGCGTGGGCGGCGACGCTCGACGGCGTCGCGGCGCGGTTCGGCGCCATGCTTTCTAGCTCGAACCCGTCCTCGTCGAGCACGCCGAGGATGGTGTCGCGCCCGCCCGGCACGCAGCACAGCGACGCGCACTCGATGATCTTGGCCATGTGCATGGCGATGCCGGGCGGAAAGCCCAGCATGTCGGGGATGCTGGCG
>DASPVJ010000095.1:0-6369 GCA_035622435.1 Xanthobacteraceae bacterium
ACGGAATCGAACACCAGCGCCAGCAGCGGCTTGCCGGCGGCGAGCCCGGCGAGCAGCACCGCGCAGAACAACAGATAGATGATGGTCGGCTTGAGCTTGATGAACACGTCGTTCTGCAGCAGAAGCGTCAGGCCGCCGAACACCAGCACCACGAAGGCGGACACCACCGCCATGACCGGCACCCGGCGCGTGAGCGTGTAGGACGCGGCCAGCGCCGCCACCACCGCCACCATGAAGACGCCGGTCGCCGCGAAAATGCCCCAGCGCGCGTTGGCGACGAAAAACAAGATGAGCGGCCCCAGTTCGAGGCTCATCTTGAGGAACGGATTGATGGGGGTTCGCGCAGTCATATGAGTTTTCATGGCGCATGATCTTTTTCCGAAAACCGGTACCCACCCCGCATCAAGTGCGGGGCAAGCTTTTTTCGGGATCATGCGCTGGGCGGTCGTCTCGCACGCCCCCGGCTCAGCTGTCCAGTCCCGCGATGACGCGGGCGAAGTCGCGCGCCGCGAACGGCTGGAGGTCGTCGACCCCCTCGCCCACGCCGATGAAATGCACCGGCAGGCCGAAGCGTTCGGCGATGGCGACCAGGATGCCGCCCCGGGCGGTGCCGTCGAGCTTGGTCATGACGAGGCCGGTGACGCCGGCGGTGCGACGGAACTCCTCGACCTGCGACAACGCGTTCTGGCCGACGGTCGCGTCGAGCACCAGGAGCACCGCGTGGGGGGCGGCCGGCTCGACCTTCTTCATCACCCGCACCACCTTTTCCAGTTCCCCCATCAGCGCCGCCTTGTTCTGCAGGCGTCCGGCGGTGTCGACGATCAGCACGTCGGTGCCGCGCGCGCGGGCGGCGGTGAGCGCCTCGAATGCGAGGCTCGCCGCGTCGGCCCCGGGCTCGCGCGCGATCACCGGCGCGCCGGTGCGCTCGCCCCAGATTTTGAGCTGATCGATCGCCGCCGCCCGGAAGGTGTCGCCGGCCGCCAGCATCACGCTGCGGCCCTCCGCCCGGAACCGCGCGGCGAGCTTGCCGATGGTCGTGGTCTTGCCGGAGCCGTTGACGCCGATCACCAGGATCACGAACGGCTTGCCGCTGCCGATCGCGAAGGGCCGAGCCACCGGATCGAGCACCTTTTCGATTTCGGCGGCGAGGATCGCCTTCACCTCGTCCGCCTCGATCGCCTTGTCGTGACGGCCGGCCGCGACGGCGGCGACGATCCGTCCCGCCGTCGCCACGCCGAGGTCGGCGCGGATCAGCACGTCCTCCAGCTCCTCGATGACCGCGGCATCGAGTCGACGCTTGCTCACGAGATCGGCGATGGCGCCGCCGATCGAGGCGGAGGAACGCGCCAAGCCCCGGCGCAGGCGCTGCCACCAGCCGCGCGCGCTCGGGCCACGTTCGTCCGGACTGTCGTTCATGGCGGGTGCCGTGATAGCGGTTTCGCCATGGCGCCGGAAGCCATGTCACCGGAAGCGATGCTGGCGCGCGTGCTCTACCGCGACGCCCTGAT
This sequence comes from Xanthobacteraceae bacterium, assembly GCA_035622435.1. Taxonomy (GTDB): domain Bacteria; phylum Pseudomonadota; class Alphaproteobacteria; order Rhizobiales; family Xanthobacteraceae; genus AP-16. Next base: position 1,509 of record DASPVJ010000095.1, read on the forward strand.
GCTGGTCATCGACAAGCCGGCGGGACAAGCGGTCCATCCCGGGCCGAAGGGCGGCCCGAGCCTGCTCGACCATTTCGACGCGTTGCGCTTCGGCCTGCCACGTCCGCCGGCGCTCGCCCACCGCCTCGACCGCGACACCTCCGGCTGCCTGGTGCTCGGCCGCCACCGCAAGGCCCTCGCCCACCTGGGCGTGCTGTTCAAGCATGGGCGCGTGCGCAAGCTCTACTGGGCCGTGGTCGAGGGCGGCCCGGATACCGAGGAAGGCCGCATCGAGCTGCCGCTCGGGCGGCTCGACGCCACCCGCGGCTGGTGGATGAAGCCCGACCCCAAGGGCCAGCCGGCGGTCACCACGTGGCGCGTGCTGGGGCGCGCTTTACCTCTCCCCGCTTGCGGGGAGAGGTCGGCGCCGAAGGCGCCGGGTGAGGGGGGATCCCCGTACGCCGAACCGGTTCAAACGCCCCCTCACCCCGACCCTCTCCCCGCAAGCGGGGAGAGGGAGACTGCGAGCCGCACTTGGCTTGCGCTCGAGCCGCTGACCGGACGCACCCATCAGCTGCGGGTGCACTGCGCCGCCATGGGCTGGCCGATCGTGGGCGACGCCATCTACGGCACCGCGCCGCGCACCGGCGGCCCGCCGCTGCACCTGCACGCGCGCGAAGTGGTGGTGCCGCTCTATCCCAAGCGCGAACCGGTCCAGGTCGTCGCGCCGGTGCCGGAGCCACTGCGCGCGGCCCTTGCGGCGTGCGGATGGGGCGGAGACGAAGCGGCGCTGCCGGCAACTCAGGATGCGGCTGCGCTCAGTAAAGATGCGCCTTGATGCGCGCCGGCGCCTCGCGGTCGTAGGTTTCCGCGTCGACCTTGCCCCTGGTGAGCGCCGCCACCATGGCGCCGGTGCTGGGCAGCTTGGTGCGCTCGATGCGGGTCGCCGGGTCCCACAGCTTGGAGCGCACGATCGCCTTGGCGCATTGGAAATAGGCGCGCTCGACGGTCACGACGATCACGCAGCGCGGCACCTTGCCGTCGACCGTGAAGCTCTCGCACAGTTCCGGATCGGTCGAGATCGCGGCGCGGCCATTGACCCGCATGGTCTCGGAAACCCCGGGGATCAGGAACAACAACGCGACGCGCGGATCGCGGACGATGTTGCGCAACGTGTCGATGCGGTTGTTGCCGCGCCGATCCGGGATCAGCAGCGTCCGCTCGTCGGCGATGCGCACGAAGCCGGCGGCGTCGCCGCGCGGCGAGCAGTCGAGCCCCTCGGGGCCGCAGGTCGCCAAAGCGACGAACGGCGAGGCCTCGATGAGCGCGCGGTAGTGCGGGCCGATGTGATCGATCTCCTTGAGCAGCGACGTCTCCACCGGCTGGGCGTACATGGCCTCGAGCTCGGCCACGGTCTTCACGAGGTGATCGGTCATCGCTTCCTCTCAGGATCAGGCCGCCAAGAGCTGCCGCCCGTCATGGCCGGCAACGGTAACATCGACGATATTGCCCGCTTCGGCCGGCGCTGCAAGCCGTACCGGCATGTACTGCTCGGTGCGGCCGACCCGGTCGTTTTCCGCCAACACTTGACGCCGCGCGCCGACCTCGTCGGCAAGCCGGCGCGCCAGCGCCGCCGCACCGCGCTCGCGCAGGCGGCGGGCGCGCTCCTTCACGATCGGGCGGGCGACCTGCGGCATGCGCGCGGCCGGCGTGCCCGGGCGCGGCGAGAACGGAAAGACGTGCAGGTGTGCAAGCCCGCAGTCGTCGACGAGGTCGAGGGAGCGCGCGAACATGTCCTCGGTCTCGGTCGGGAAGCCGGCGATGATGTCGGCGCCGAAGGCTACGTCCGGGCGCAGCCGCCGCACCTTTTCGCAGAAGGCGATTGCGTCGGCGCGCGAGTGCCGGCGCTTCATCCGCTTGAGGATCAGGTCGTCGCCCGCCTGCAGCGACAGATGCAGGTGCGGCATCAGCCGCGGCTCGCCGGCAAGTGCATCGAACAGATCGGCGTCCGCTTCGACCGAATCGATCGAGGAAAGTCGCAGCCGGTCGAGATCGGGCACGTGCTTGAGGATCTGCTTCACCAGCCGCCCGAGTCCCGGCGCGCCCGGCAGGTCGCCGCCGTAACTCGTGATGTCGACGCCGGTGAGCACCACCTCGCGATACCCGTTGTCGACCAGCCGGCGCACCTGCGCGACCACCGCGCCCATGGGCACCGAGCGCGACCGGCCGCGCGCGAATGGGATGATGCAGAAGGTGCAGCGGTGGTCGCACCCGTTCTGCACCTGCACGAACGCCCGCGCCCGGCCGTCGATGCCGTCGATCAGGTGCGCCGCAGTTTCCTTGACCGACATGATGTCGGCGACGGCGGCCTTGTCGTCGGCGCCGGCCGCAAGCGCGGCGCGCGTGCGCGCCCACGCGGCGCCGTCGAGCTTCTCGCCGTTGCCGAGCACGCGGTCGACCTCGTCCATGGCGGCGAAGGTCGCGGGCTCGGTCTGGGCGGCGCAGCCGGTGACGATGACGCGCCGCTCGGGCCGCTCGCGGCGCAGCCGCCGGATCGCCTGGCGCGCCTGGCGCACCGCTTCGCCGGTCACCGCGCAGGTGTTGACGATGACGGCATCGTCGAGCCCGGCGGCCGCAGCCGCGCGACGCATCGCTTCCGACTCGTAGGCGTTGAGGCGGCAGCCGAAGGTGACGAGATCGAGGGACATATCACGCCGCCGCAAACAAGGCCGGGTCGAACCGGCCGGCATATTCGTATTCGACCGGACCGGTCATCAGCACGTGGTCGTCGGCCTCGCGCCATTCGATCAGGAGGTCGCCGCCCGGCAGCGTCACCGTCACCTTGCGGCCGGTGCGCCGCGTGCGCGCGCCGGCGACCGCCGCCGCGCAGGCGGCCGAACCGCACGCCCGGGTCAGGCCGGCGCCGCGTTCCCAGGTGCGTACCACCAGGTGCTCGCGCGACTTGACCGCAGCAAGCGAAATATTGGCCCGTTCCGGAAAGATCGGATGGTTCTCGAGCAGCGGCCCGATGCGGGAAAGGTCATAAGCGCCAACGTCGTCGACCCAGAAGATCGCGTGCGGATTGCCGACGTTGACCGCCGAGGGCGAATGCAGGATCGGCTTGTCGATCGGCCCGATCTGCAGCTCGATCGCCCGCGTGTCGCGGAACTCCTCGGCAAGGGGGATTTCGTCCCAGCGAAAACGCGGCACGCCCATGTCGACCGTGAACGATTGCTGCCCCGCCTTCCAGCAGTTGAGCAGGCCGGCCTTCGTTTCCACCGCCAGCGCGTCCTTGCCGCTCTCGGCGAACAGGAGCGAGGCGAGGCAGCGCATGCCGTTGCCGCAGGCGCGCGCTTCCGAGCCGTCGCTGTTGTAGATGCGCACGAACGCATCGGTCCCGGGCGTGCGCGGCGGATAGAGCGCCATCAGCTGGTCGTAGGCCACCCCGCCGGGCTGGGCGGCCGCCCGCGCGTCCGCCGCCGTAACGGCCGTGGGCGCCCGGCGCATGTCGACCAGCACGATCTCGTTGCCGAGACCGTTCATTTTGACAAAGGGACGATCCGCGAGCGCGCTCATGGCCGGCCTTTATATGGCCGAATAGTCGGGTTTTACCAGTCGGAGCATTTTTCCGGCAGATCGCGGCGCGGCCGGCATGGTAAAGCTTGCCGCAGGCTGGTGACCGGCACCGGGTTTCAATAGAATCCGGCCGCCGCAGGCTAGAGCATGATGCCGAAAAGTGGGTACCGGTTTTCGGAAAACATCATGCTCCCACAATAAGCTAAAGCGGGATGGCGATTCGAAGAAAAGCCATCACGCTTTAGGACGCACAGGAGAGGTCGATGCTTTGCGCACGCAAGTCGTTATCGGCAGCTTTTGTGGTTGCAGCCCTGGCGCTGGCGGGCGGGGGGCCTTCCTTCGCCCAGGCACCGGCCACGCCGCCGGCGGCGACCCAGGCCCCCTCCGCGCCGGCGCCCGATGGATCGGCCCCCGCCAAGCCGGCCGATCCGTTCGGCGAAGAGGTGACCCTGACGCCCAAGACCATCATCTATCTGAAGGGCTCGGCCACGTGGGATTCGGCGTTCGAAACGATCCTCGATTCCTTCAAGAACGTCTACGCCTTCCTCGACCGCCAAGGGATCAAGCCGGCCGGCCCGGCGATGACGATCTACACCGCGTCCGACGACGCCGGCTTCGATTTCCAGGCCGCCGTACCGGTCGCCGAGGCGCCGAAGGATCCACCGAAGGGCGACCTCACCGTCGGCACCTCGCCCGAAGGCAAGGCGCTCAAGTTCGTCCACCGCGGCTCCTACGATTCCCTCGACGCCGCCTACGACGCCATCACCCATTATCTCGAAGAGAAGCAGCTCGAGGCGAGGGACATCTACGTCGAGCAGTATGTGACTCCCTTGCTGACGACGCCCGAGGACAACCTCGTCATCGAAGTGCTCGTGCCGATCAAATAAACTCTTGGCTTGTGCCCCGGATGCACCGCAGCGCGAAGCGGTGCGGTGCTGATCCGGGGTCCACCGCCGTTGAGGTCGGATCGAGTTTCTCAGTATGGACCCCGGGTCTGCAACGCAGCACGACGTGCTGCGTTGCGCCCGGGGAACACCGAACATCACAGCTCCCACACTTCGCCGGGCTTGAGCAGGCGGAAGCGCTCCGGCGCAACGCCGGCGGCCGTCCGCGCGGCGATCAGCGCCGCGACCGGCGCGTCGATCGCCTCGTCGGTGAGCTGGAACGTGCCGTAGTGATGGCCGAGCGCGAGGTCAGCGCCGCTGTCGGCGAACGCCTGCACGGATTCCGCGGGATTCATGTGCTGGGGCGCCATGAACCAGCGCGGCTCGTAGGCGCCGATCGGCAGCACGGCGAGGCGGAACGG
>DASPVJ010000096.1:0-9778 GCA_035622435.1 Xanthobacteraceae bacterium
ACGACCGCCTTCTTGGCGTCCTCGATCGTGGCGGCAACCTGCACCGGCCTGCTGACGGTGGCGGTTGGCGCCAGGCGCGCCTATTGCGCCGGGGCATTGATCTTCGGAACCGGGGCGCTGCTGTGCGCGACTGCACCGTCCATGGGCCAAGTCATCGTCGGCCGCTTCGTACAGGGGTTCGGCGGCGGACTGTTGCCGGCGGTCGCTTATATTTTGGTGCGCAGCACGTTTCCCGAACCCCTCTGGCCGCGCGTTCTCGCCCTGATCGCCGGGGCCTGGAGCGTCTCGGTCCTGGTCGGACCGCTTGCGGGTGGCCTATTCGCGCGCCACGGCGATTGGCGGAGCGTCTTTATCGGCGTAGCCGCTCTGGCCGTTGTGCTCGCCATAGCCGCCGCCTCGACATTGCCGCGAGCGCCGAGCGACCACGCTACCGCGCGTCCCGCCGTGCCCGGCGGGCGCGTCGCCCTGATCTGCCTGGCGATCGTCGCCCTCTCGTCGGCCGCAATCGTGACCGCGCCAATCGCGAAAGCCGGTCTCATCGCGCTCACGGTCGCGACGCTTGCAGGCGTGCTGCATTTGGACCGCAGCGCTTTCGTTCGGCTGCTGCCGAGCGACGCGTTTTCCCTGGGCTCGGTGACCGGCGTCGGCCTGTGGAGCGTACTGCTGACGTCGATCGCCTATAGCCCCCTGCAGATTTTCGTCCCGATCTTTCTGCAAAAGCTGCACGGGTTCGAGCCGCTGGCCGCGGGCTATGCGGTCGCGAGCGCCTCGCTGGCATGGACCGCAGCCGCATTCGCCGTCGCCGGATTGTCGGCGGGTTGGCCGGGCCGCATGCTCATCTTCGGTCCGTTCGTCATGGCGATCGGCCTCCTTGGCGTCGGGGTGCTCATCCCATCTGGCCCGGTCGCCGGCGTGCTCCTCGCGATCGTCCTGGTGGGCGCGGGGATCGGCATGTGCTGGGCCTTTGCGGCCCAGCGGGTCATGGGCGGCGCCCGGTCTGCCGAGGCGACGGTTGCGGCCTCCGCAATGCCCACCGTGCAGCAGGTTGGATTCGCGCTCGGAGCAGCCGCCTCGGGGCTGATCGCCAACATCAGCGGGATTTCGACCGGCGCCGATACGGACGGCATGATGCGGGCGGCTTTCTGGGTGCCGGCGAGTTTCACATGTGCCGCCGTCGGCGCCGGCATCATGGGCGTGCGGCTGACGCTGCTGACCAGGCGGTTGGCCGTGCAAGGCTGACAGGCGCAGAGCTACCCGCCGCGGCGCTCGCGGAACCCGTGCGGGGTCATGCCGGTGTTCTTGCGGAAAAAGCGGGCGAAGTGGGACGGATCAGAGAAGCCGAGGTCGTAGGAAACCTCGGTGATCGCCTGGTTGGTGAAGACGAGCTGGCGCTTGGCCTCGGTGAGCATGCGCTGGCGGATCAGATGGCCGGCGGTCACCCCGATCGCCCGCTTGACGTGGTCGTTGAGCCGGTCGGGCGTCATGGCGAGCCGCGCGGCGTAGAAGGCGATGTAGCGCTCGCGGCGGAAATGATCCTCGACGAGGCGGCGCAGCGCTTCGACGGTCGCGTCGGAGGGCGCGAGCGTCACCGTTCCGGTGCGCGCGCGGCTCGCGGCAAGCCGCGCCACTTCGACGGCGATCAGCGCCAACAGGCCGCGGGTCGCCAGGCGATGGCCTTCGCGCGCAAGCGAGGCCTCCTCGTAGAGATCGGCGCACAGCCGCGCGAGGCGCGCGCTCTCGGCCGCGTCCGCGAGCGGCACGATCGGCTCGGCCGCCAGCGCCTTGAGCCGCGCCGCCCCTTCGCCGGTGCGCGCGCCGAGCGCGTCGGCCACGTCCTCGGTGAAGCTCACGACCCAGCCGTCGGTGACCTGCGGCGTGAAGCGGAACCCGTGCGCGACCGTCGGCGACACCGCGATCACGGTCGGCGCCGCAAACGGCGTGATCGTGGCCTCGTACGTCATGTCGCCGCCGCCCCGCTCGATCAGCAGGATCTGGAACAGGTTGCGGTGGCGGTGCGCCCGGATGGTCCAGTCGTGCGCGGAAGAGCGCGAGGCGATGGTCTCGATGTGGATGAAGTCGAACGCCTGGTCGTCCGGCGGATCGCCGTAGAGGTGAAACAGCGGCAGGCTCGCGGTCGACGGCATTACGGAACAATAGGCGGGCGCGCCCGCGAGGCAAGCGGCCAATGCTGCGTGTTCACAAGGTTTGCGGTCGGGCGAAAAGTGCGGTCACACGCGTTTATAGGCGCGGTCGTGGTAGACGAGCGCGGGCCCCGCGGTCCCGAAGCTGACCGCCTCGATGGCGGCAATGAAAACATTGTGGGTCGCGACCGACTTGACCTCGACGATGCGGCAGTCGAACGCCACCACGGCGGAGGCGAGCACCGGGCTTCCGGTCGAAAGCGTCGTCCATTCCCCCACCGTGAAGCGGGCCTCTTGAGACTCGGCAGTGCGGCCGGCGAACGCGTCGGCGATCGCCTCCTCGCCCGCCCGCAGCGTGTTGACGCAAAACACGCCGTTGGCGTGGAACGGGCCGGTCGAGCGGCTGCGGCGGTTGAGGCAGACGAGCAGCATGGCCGGCGCGTCGGACAGCGCGCAGACCGCGGTGGCGGTAAACCCGCCCTTGCCGCCCGGGCCGTCGGTCGTCACCACGTGGACGGCGGCGCCCAGCCGGCTCATGGCCTCGCGGAACGCCGCCGGGTCGATGCCGCCGGCGGTGGCCGTTGCCATCGCCTCGAAGGCGCCCGCCGCCTCGTCCGGGCGCTGGTCGATCCAGCTCATGCGTTAGCTATAAAGGCAGCATCGGCGCGGCGATAGTCCACGGCCCGCGCACCTGACGTTCGGCGGATGCATCACGGGTTTGATGACCCGGCCGAACGCCGACGCGGCAGGTCGGCAAGGTCGCCGCGGAACGGCTGGGTGAGGAGGCGATCGAGGCGCAACTCGGCGCGGTCGCGGAACGTCGGCAGCCCGATCGTCATGGCGTCGTGGCCGGCCCGCGGCGCCGCCCGATAGGTGCCGAACAGGCGATCCCACCAGGGCAGGTTGAAGCCGAAATTGCTGTCGGTTTCCCGCGCCTCGATCGAATGATGCACCCGGTGCATGTCGGGCGTCACCACGATCAGGCGAAGGACGCGATCGAGCCAGGACGGCATCGAGACGTTGCCGTGGTTGAACATGGAGGTGGCGTTGAGCACCACCTCGAAAGCGAACACCGCGACCGGCGGGATGCCGAGCGCGATCACCACGGCGATCTTGATCAGCATGGAGAGCAGGATTTCGACCGGATGGAACCGCACGCCGGTGGTCACATCGATGTCGAGATCGGCGTGGTGCATGCGGTGCAGGCGCCACAGCAGCGGCACTTTATGGAAGGCGACGTGCTGGGCGTAGATCGCAAGGTCGAGCGCGAGGAATCCCAGCAGCGACGCGATCGACAGGCGCAGGCCCGCGACGTGGAACAGGCCCCAGCCGTTGCCGGCGGCAATGAGCGCCGCTCCCACGGCCGCGGTGGGAATCAGAATGCGCACGGCGAGCGCGTCGATGACGACGATGGCGAGATTGTGCGGCCAGCGCGGCCGCCGGCCGACCGACCACGGCCGCCGCGGCGCGAGGGCCTCCCACAGGGCGATCGCGGCGAACACCATCGCGGCGGCGGCGATGCGGGCGGCAAGCTCAAGCAATGGAATCATCGGCCATCACGCATGGACGGCTGGGCAGGCGCGCTTTTTCATATGGACATCCGACCGAGCCCAGGAAAGGCCTCAATCAGCCAAGTCCCAAACTCCGTTACCCAGCCGACAACGAACGCAATGCCGGTCAGGACCAACAATCCACCGGTGATCTTTTCGACCAGCCCGAGGTGTTTGCGGAAACGCACCAAGAATGCTGCAAAAGGCTCGACAAGGAACGCTGCGACGACAAATGGAACTCCGAGTCCGAGCGAATAGACGGCGAGCAAACCGGCGCCTTTCGCGACAGTCGCCTCGGCCGCCGCGATTGCCAGAATGGCGCCGAGCACGGGACCGATGCATGGCGTCCAGCCGAATGCGAAAGCAAGGCCCATCATGTACGCGCCCCACAGCCCGACCGGCTTGGGCATGTCGAAGCGTTTCTCGCGCAGAAGCAGCGTTATGCGAGTGAGGCCGAGGAAATGTAACCCCATCACGATAATGGCGACGCCGGCGAGCTTCGCCAGCCAGTAAGAATACTCGCGCAGCAGCGCGCCGATCACGCTGGCGCCAGCACCGAGCAGGACGAACACGGTCGAGAAGCCGGCGACGAACAACAGCGCAGCCACCACGGTGTCGCGCTTGACGGCGGCCACCGGCTCGGCGTCCGCCAGGCGCTCGAGGGAGGTCCCGGCAAGATAGACGAGATAGGGCGGCACCAGCGGCAGGACGCAAGGCGAAAGGAAGCTCAACGTGCCGGCCGCAAGCGCCGCCGCAATGGTCACGTCCGGGGTCATGGCGCCTAAATGCGCTGCCGCCGGCGGGCAAGGCAAGCCATGGCGCCGCGCGTTCGCCGAAAGGTGATCAGCCGCGCGCGGCGCTGCGCAAGCGGCTTGCGACCGGCGCAATCGCGGCGGCCCGGCACTTGGCGTTGGCCGCCATGACGCGGTTGCGCCCCCCGCTCTTGGCGGCATAGAGCGCAACGTCGGCGCGCTTGAGCAGGAGGTCGATGGTGTCGCCCTCCTCCCACTCGCTCACGCCCAGGCTGCACGTCAGCGTCAAGCGGCCGTGGCTGGTGTCGAATTGCAGCGCCGCCATCTTTCGCCGCAGCCGCTCGGCCACGGCGAGGCTTTCGTCGAGGCCAACGCTATCGAACAGGGCGGCGAACTCCTCCCCGCCCAGGCGACCCACGAGCGCGCTCTCGGCCGCCGCCTCGTGCGCGACGGCGCAGATCGCCTTGTCGCCCATGTCATGCCCGTAAAGGTCGTTCACGCGCTTGAAATGATCGATGTCGAACAGGATCGCCGACAAGCGCCCGCCGGCATTGGCCCGCGCGCACACCTCGCGCGCCCGCTCGAAGAAGGCGCGGCGATTGAGCACGCCGGTGAGCGAGTCGGTCGTCGCCAGCCGCACCAGGTCCTGCTGCATGGCGGCGACCCGCTCGGCCGCGCGCAAGCGCGCGTACAATTCCTCGGCGACCGGAGGTTTGCCGATGTAGTCGTCGGCGCCGCTGTCGAGCGCCTCGATCAGCATGTGGCGATCCTGGCGCGACGACATCAGGATGACGTAGACCGGCCGGTCGCAGGTCGCCAGCAGGCGCGCTTCCCAGCACAGCTCCATGCCCGACATGAAGTTGAGCTCGGCGCTGGTGATGAGTGCGCCAACGCTCAGGTCGGAGCGGATGCAGTCGAGCGCCGCCTGCCCGTCGGTAAAGGCGCAGACCTCATGACCGCGCGCCTCCAGCAGGCGGCCGACGAACTTGAGCACGGTGCGGCTCGGATCGACCAAAACGACGCGCATGAGCAGGCCCCCGGCCGGCGACGTTGCATGCTGCGCCCGGTTCTGGGCGGGTGTCCCGCAAGGGAGACTTCGCCGGATTGCTACCAGATCGGGATTAATCACTTCTAATGGTCAGGAAAAATATCCCACATTTACACTTCGTTAATTACAAGCCAGTGCCGACAAGGCCCCGGTATGATGAGTACCGAGGGCCAAACGCGAGGAGGCCGTCCTGCCCAATCTCATCACCGATGTTGCCGGCCTGCGGGTCGGCCATGCGGACGACGCGCGCCTCGGGTCGGGCGTGACTGCGATCATTTTCGACGTGCCGGCCGTTGCCGCCATCGACGTGCGCGGGGGCGGCCCGGGCACCCGCGAGACCGACCTGCTCGATCCCGCCATGACGGTCGACCACATCGACGCCCTGACGTTGTCCGGCGGATCGGCCTTCGGGCTCGAGGCCGCGTCTGGCGTCCAAGCTTGGCTGCGCGAGCAGGGGCGCGGGTTTCAAGTCCGCTCCGCCCGCGTGCCGATCGTGCCCGGCGCGATCCTGTTCGACCTGCTCAACGGCGGCCACAAGGACTGGAGCCGCTTTCCACCCTATCGCGACCTCGGTTATCGGGCGGCGGTCGTGGCCGATACTGCGTTTGCCTTGGGCAGCGTCGGCGCCGGCCTCGGCGCGACCACCGTCGACCTCAAGGGGGGCCTCGGCTCGGCTTCGACCGTCACCGGCGGCGGCCACACGATCGGGGCGCTTGTCGCTGTCAACGCGGCCGGCGCTGTCGTGATCGGCGGCGGGCCATGGTTCTGGGCGGCGCCGTTCGAGCGCGACGACGAATACGGCGGCCGCGGGTTCCCCTCGCCGCTTCCGGCCGATGCGCTCGCACCCCGCACCAAAGGCGGTGTCCAGGAGAGCACGACCTTGGCGGTGGTCGCGACCGACGCGGCGCTGACCAAGGCGCAGCTCAAGCGCGTCGCGGTGATGGCCCAGACCGGCCTCGCGCGGGCGATCTACCCGGTGCACACGCCGCTCGACGGCGACGTGGTGTTCGCGGCGGCGACCGGCGCCAAGTCGGCGCCCGATCCCGTGTTGGGACTAACCGATCTCGGCACCGCTGCGGCCCACGTGCTTGCCCGCGCGATCGCGCGTGCCATCTATGAAGCGGCCGCCCTGCCGTTCCCGGGCGCGCTGCCGAGCTGGAAGGACCGGTTCGCGACCCGCGTCAGTTGAACCGCGCCGCCCCGAACGGGGCCGGATCGGTGAACGGGGTCGCGCCGGTCATCATATCGACGAGCAGGCGCCCGGTGATCGGGCCCAAGGTGAGGCCGTAATGGCCGTGGCCGTAGTCGAGCCACAGGCCCGGCTGCCCGGGCGCGGGCCCGACCACCGGCAGCGAGTCGGCAAAGCACGGCCGTTTGCCGAGCCACGGTTGCGCCTCCGCCGGCTCGCCCAGCGGAAACAGGTTCCTGGCGTGCGGCATCACGCGATCGAGCTGGACCGGGGTCGGTGGCGCATCGCGCGGCGCGAACTCCGCCCCGGTGGTGATGCGGATACCCTGTTCCATCGGCGCCATGGCGTAGCCGTTTTCCGCGTCGACCAGCGGCCGCGTCAGCCCGGCGTTGCCCTGCGGGCGGAAATGGCGGTGATAGCCGCGCTTGATGGCGAGCGGCAGCCGGATGCCGAGCGGCTCGAGCACGTCGGGCGCCCATGGCCCCAGCGTCACCACCGCGTGGTCGGCATCGACATGGCCTTCGTGCGCATCGACGCGCCAGCGGCCATCGATGCGGTGAAGCGAACGCGCGTCGCCTGCAAGCAGGATGCCGCCGAGCGCGGTAAACCGCGCCGCATAGGCGCGCGTGACCGCGAGGGGATTGGACACGGTCGGAATGTCGAGCCAGTGCACCGCCCGGGCGAAGACCGGGTTCAGGCTCGGCTCGAGCGCAAGGGTGCCGGCCGTATCGAGGACGCGCGCCGTAATCCCGAGTTCGGCGCAAAGCTCGAGCGAGGGTTTGAGTTCGGCAAATCGATTCTCGGTGCGAAAGAGCGTGAGCCACCCGTCCTTGCGCAGATAGCGCTCGGCGCCCGCTTCCTTCATCAGCGTCTCGTGCTCGCCAGCCGCTCGCGACATCAGCGGATGGCGGCGATGCGCCGTCTCGATCAGCTTTTGCGGGCGGGTCGCCGCGCGGAACGCGAGCAGCCACGGCGCGACCTTGGGCAGGAACGTGAGGTGATAGTTCGCCTCGGGCGCGCGCTTGAATGCGATGCGCAGGAGGTCGGAGAAGCGGTCGGGGAACGCGACGGGGAACGCCCCCGAGCCGCCGATGATGCCGGTGTTGCCGTAGGAGGTCTCCTCGCCCGGCCCGCGCCGGTCGATGAGCGCGACCGAAAGGCCGCGCCTGACGAGTTGGAGCGCCGCCGAAGTGCCGACGATGCCGGCGCCAAGCACGATCACGTCCGTCCGGGCCATGTCCGCCTGCCGATGTGGGCTTGGGTCCTACGCGAAACGCCGTGCGGTCCTCGCACGGCGAGAGCTTTCCCCGCGATATATGAAGGGAAACCGGCAAGATCACAACAGCGGCCGCATGGCTGCCGTTCCCGCGCGCGGGCGCGCGGAGGACCGCGCTGATTGTCAGGCGTTTAGCGTGCGCCGTCGCGTTGCCCGCGTGGCCCCAGCGTGATAGGCGAACGGCGAAACGAGAGCACCATGCCGCGCCCGCTTCTCATTGCGCCATCGATCCTGGCCGCCGACTTCGCCAAGCTCGGCGAGGAGGTGCGCGCGGTCGAGGCCGCCGGCGCCGACTGGATCCACGTCGACGTGATGGACGGCCATTTCGTTCCCAACATCACCATCGGGCCCGACGTGGTGAAAGCGCTGCGCCGCCACGCCAAAAAGCCGCTCGACGTGCACCTGATGATCGCGCCGGCCGATCCCTATCTCGAAGCGTTCGCAGCGGCAGGCGCCGACCACATCATCGTGCACGTGGAAGCAGGGCCGCACATCCATCGTTCGCTCCAGGCGGTGCGCGCGCTCGGCAAGAAGGCCGGCGTCACGCTCAACCCGGGCACGTCGGAGACGGCGATCGAGCACGTCATCGATCTCGTCGACCAGATCTTGGTCATGTCGGTCAATCCCGGGTTCGGCGGGCAAGCGTTCATCGCCGACGCCGCCGAGAAGATCCGCCGCCTGCGCGCCATGGCGGGCGGGCGCCCGATCGACATCGGCGTCGACGGCGGCATCACGCCGGCGACCGCGCCGGCGGTCGCGGCGGCCGGTGCCAACGTGCTGATCGCGGGCTCCGCCGTGTTCAAGGGCGGCAAGCCGGAAACCTACCGGGCCAACATCGCGGCGATCCGCTCGGCCGCGACAATAGCCCGCGGCGAGGCGGCCTGATGGTCCCGCGCTACACACGGCCGGGCATGGCCGACATCTGGACGCCGCAGACGCGCTTTCGCATCTGGTTCGAGATCGAGGCGCACGCCGCCGACGCCATGGCGAAGCTCGGGCTGATCCCCGAGCGCGCGGCAAAGACGATCTGGGCGAAGGGCAAGAAAGCGACCTTCGACATCGCCCGCATCGACGCCATCGAGCGCGAGGTCAAGCACGACGTCATCGCCTTCCTCACCCACCTCGCCGAGATCGTCGGGCCGGACGCGCGCTTCGTGCACCAGGGGCTCACCTCCTCCGACGTGCTCGACACCTCTTTCAACGTGCAGCTCGTGCGCGCCGCCGATCTTCTCATCGCCGACGTCGACCAATTGCTGGCCGCGCTCAAGCGCCGCGCGTTCGAGCACAAGCTCACGCCCACCATCGGCCGCTCGCACGGCATCCACGCCGAGCCGACCACCTTCGGCCTCAAGCTCGCCTACGCTTACGCGGAGTTCTCCCGCGCCCGTGCGCGGCTCGTCGCCGCCCGCAAGGAGGTCGGCACCTGCGCGATCTCCGGCGCGGTCGGCACCTTCGCCCAGATCGACCCGCGCATCGAGGCGCACGTGGCCAAGGCCATCGGGCTTGCGGTCGAGCCGGTGTCGACCCAGGTGATCCCGCGCGACCGCCACGCCATGTATTTCGCGACGCTCGCGGTCGTCGCCTCGTCGATCGAGCGGCTGGCGACCGAAATCCGCAATTTGCAGCGCACCGAGGTGCTCGAAGCCGAGGAGTTTTTCTCCGAAGGCCAGAAGGGCTCCTCCGCCATGCCGCACAAGCGCAACCCGGTCTTAAGCGAAAACCTCACCGGCCTTGCCCGACTGGTGCGCGGCTACGCCATCCCGGCGATGGAAGACGTGGCGCTGTGGCACGAGCGCGACATTTCCCATTCCTCGGTCGAGCG
>DASPVJ010000097.1:0-6684 GCA_035622435.1 Xanthobacteraceae bacterium
GGTCGTTACCTCGACCTTGGGCAGCGCGAACGTCCTCGTTCCGTCGCCGCCATACCGGGTGCCGAGCAGCGAAAACAAAGTCTGGTGCTCAGCGATGCCCAGCACGCTGCCGTTGGCCGCAAGCGTCCCGCGCGGGCAAAACTTTTGCGCCAGGAGAATGACCTCGCCCAGGAAACCCGCGTCTTGCGCCTTGGCCGGCCCTGGCTGGCCGAACAGACCAACGACGGCTGCGCACGCACACATAAAGACGATCGATCGCATGATGACAATGCTCCGCTGCTCGTTGTCGCCGTTTCAAGAGGCGGCATTGTAGCGGCAATGACGCGCTGGCGATAATCCGATGTCGAACACCGACCTTCCCATCCTGCTGCGTCAGGAAACGGCGCGCGCGCCCGGGCGCTCGCTGGTGCGCACCGAGGCGCGATTCGTGCCGTCGGGCGAGGGCTCGCGCGCGCGCGCCAAGGCCGATGTGGCGGCCGCCCGGGCGGTGCGGCGCATTCTCGATGTCGCCTATCCCGGCCACGACTGGGAAGTCATCGCCGATTCAGGCCAGGGCTACGTCGCCTTCCGCATCCCGGCGCTGATGGGCATGAACTACGCCTATCTGATCAAGGGCAAGGACCTGACGCCGGAGGCGGTGCTCAAGGGCGGCGGCGAACTGCTGGAGCGCTACCGTCTGCCGCGGGGGCCGTTCGATCTTGACCGTTTCCTCGAGGCGCGCGAACGCCACTCCATCCTGCTCGACCGCATCAAAAAGGTGCCGGAATGACCGCTACGTCTCCGCTCTTCCCCTCCCCCTTGTGGGGAGGGGTGAGGGGTGGGGGTGGTTCAGAAGATCGCAGTACCTCAACGACCCCCACCCCGGCGACCTTCGGCCGCCGACCCTCCCCAAGTCATCGATCCGTCGCGAGCGCAGTCCGCGACGGATCGGAAGAATCTGGGGGAGGGTAAGATGCTCCGCGCCACTCCCCCCGGCGAAGATCCGATCGGCGACGCCCGCGCCACCGCGGTGGGTTTCTTCGCGCAAGGCTCGCCGCCGGGCGAAGATGGGGTCAACAACCTCTACCAGCACGCGCTCGATGCAGCGACCCCGCCGGGGAGCGCGCCAGAAAGAGTATCGCACGGCGCGCCCGATTATCTGCACCTCATCACCATCGCTGAGCAGCAGGCGAACCTCTACGTCCAGCAGGTCAACCGGCGCTCGTGGACGCGCTCCTACCGCGCGTTTCACAACGAGCACTTCACCGGCTCCAAATACGGCCACAAGGACTGGGCCAACCGCTCGAAGATCTTCCGGCCGAAAACCCGTTCGGCGGTGCGCAAGGACGGCGCCGCGGTCGCGGCATCGCTGTTCGGCACGGTCGACGCCATCGCCTGTTCGCCCGGCGACGAGGCCGATCCGCGCCAGCGCGCCGCCGCTTCGCTGATGCAGGAATTGATCAACTACCGCACCGACCGCACCTCCGGCCGCGCGGCGATCCCGTGGTTCCTCACCGCCATGGGCGCCCGCCAGGACGCCCAGATCACCGGCATCTGCGCGTCGAAGCAGTACTGGAAGCTCGAGCTGCGCAAATCGCACGAGGAGGACGCGACCGACGAGGCCGGCAACCCGCTCCTCACCATGAACGAGGCCGGCACCTACGCGACGACCAAGCGCCCGGTGTACGTGCCCGACGTGGACAGACCGGACATCCGCCTGTTCCCGCCCGAATGCGTGATCATGGATCCGGCCGCCGACTGGACCAATCCGGCGCAATCGGCCGCCTACCTGCTGCTCAAGTATCCGATGCGGCTTTACGAGGTCGAGAAGAAGACGCAAGACCCGCTCAACCCGTGGAAGGCGCTGCCGCCGGACCTGCTCAAGGGCACGGCGGAGGCCTCGAAATTCGACGCCGCCGCCATAAGGCGCGCGCGCGAGTTCGGCCTCGACCGCTTCGACGAGACCCAGAATAGCGCGGAGTTCGACATCATCTGGGTCTACGAGGCCTTCATCCGCATCGACGGCGAGGACAAGTGCTTCTTCTCGCTCGGCGACAAGGCGTTCCTCACCGATCCCAAGCCGACGCGCGAGGTCTATCCCGAGCAGGCCGGCGACCGGCCGGTGATCATCGGCTACGGCGCGCTCGAGGCGCACCGCATCTATCCGATGTCGGCGGTCGAGAGCTGGCAGCAGACGCAGCAGGAGATCAACGACGTAGCCAACCTCTACCTCGACACCATGAAACAGAACGTGGCGCCGGTGACCAAGGTGGTGCGCGGGAGGAGCGTCGATCTCGAGGCGCTGCACCGGCGCGGCCCCAACAGCCATATCCTGGTGACGCGGCTCGACGACATCGACTTCGCGCGGCCCGTGGACATCCCGCAGTCGGTGATCGTCGGCATGGAGAAGCTCGACGTCGACATGGACGACCTCGCCGGCCAGTTCAACGCCGGCTCGGTGCAGACCAACCGCACGCTCAACGACACGGTCGGCGGGCTGAAGCTCATCGCCGGCGCTTCGAACGCGGTGCAGGAGTTCGACATCCGGTTATGGATCGAGACCTGGGCCGAGCCGGCGCTCGCCCAGGTGGTCAGGCTGGAGCAGTATTACGAGTCGGACGAGATCATTCTCGGCATCTGCGGCCAGCGGGCGCAGCTGTGGCAGAAGCACGGGATCAACCGCATCACCGACGACCTCATCGACCAGCAGGTGGTCATCCGCATCGACGCCGGGCTCGGCGTCGGCGATCCGCAGCAGCGGCTCGCCAAATTCCGCGACGCGACGATGGTCGCGGCGCCGCTGCTCGCGCAATCGCAGGAGTTCCAGAGCGGCCAAGTCAAGCTCAATATCGAAGAGGTGATGAACGAGGTCTTCGGCGCGGTCGGCTATCGCGACGGCGGCAAGCGCTTCATCACCGTCGCCCCGCCCAATCCGCAGGCGGCCCAGCAGCAGCAGGCGATGCAGGGGCTCACCCTGCAGAACATGCTCGCCGAGATCGCCAAGAAACGCGCCCAGGCGCAGCACGCGCAAGCCCAGGCCGGCCACGCCCAGGCGATGGGCCTGGCGGCGATCGCCGGCGCCCGCACCGACGCCCGCCGCCAGGCGGCGGACGAGCGCAACTCAGCCTTCGACCACGCGCATGAGGTGCACGACCGCATGCTCGCCGCAAACGAGCAGGGATTCCGCCACGCGACGGAATTGGCTAATGCGGTGTCAGATGACAGACCACAGAGGACGGAAGAGGCGCAACGCTCTCCGTTCTTCCCCTCCCCCAGAATCTTCCGATCCGTCGCGGACTACGCTCGCGACGGATCGATGGCTTGGGGAGGGGTAAGGGGTGGGGGTGGATCAGACTCCGCCGCGTACTCCAATCACCCCCACCCCGACGGCTCGCAAGCGCTCGCCGTCGACCCTCCCCACAAGGGGGAGGGTAGGGAGCCCGCATCGGAATCGGATTTCCTCCAGCTTCTCGCCGCACTCGCCGCCCCGCGCGAGCGTCACGTCGCGTTCGTGCGCGACCCCGCGACGGGCCGCATCGCCGGCGCGCGGGTGGTGGAAGGCGGGTAGCGCGCGTCAGCTCACGCCGGCTCGTCCGCTTCGGCCGCCTGGGCGATCAGGGCGGCGCCGATGCGCTCGCAGCTCTCCGCGGTTTCCTTGATCAGCAATGCGTTGTGCGGCGTCGTCAGGTCGATCGCGGCCTTGCACACGGCGCAGGTCATGGCGCCCTTGCGCAGCAGCAAGGTCACCAGCCGTTCGGTGTATTGCTTGCAGGCGTCGCAGCGGATGCGCAGGAGCGTCAGGTCCGAGGTCGAGAAACCCATGGCGAATCGCTCTGCCGTGCCGCCGCGAGTTTACGCATTTGCACGAGCGCAGCAAACGGCGAGTAGCGAGTAGCGAATAGACCCCGGGTCTGCAGCGCATCACTTCGTGCTGCGCTGCGCCCGGGGAACGTCGCTTCGCGGGGCTCACGCCGCGAGCCGCTCCCATGCTTGCAGCAGTTGCCGCAGCGACTGCTCGACGTCCGGCGCGGCGTCGATCGGCTCGGGCGGCAGCGGATCGATGGCGGGTTCGAACGTCGCGCCGGCGATGTCGGTCGAAGCCTCGGCCGGCATGCGCGGCCGCCGCGAATGTCGCGCTGCGCGCGCATCCGGGCTACGCGTCGCCGCCGCCCGTCGCCCGGCCCGAACCAGAATTGTGCCGACGGTCGCGAGCAGGATGGCGACGCCCGCCAAGGTCGCGGGAAGCGCCGTGCGCTCGTGCGCCGCGGCGGCCGGCGGCGTTGCCGCATGGGCTTGCGCCCGTTCGGCGCTGGTCGGCACCGGCCGTGCCGCTATTCGCTCGTGCGGCCGCGGCGCCGCGGCGGCCGCGACGGCGGAGTCCGCCGCCACGGGCCAGCGCGACGCGAACGCCGTGTCCGGCGCGGCCGCGGCGGGTGCCGGCTGCGGCGATGCGGCGGCAGCCGTTTCGGCGGGGAGCGGCGGCGCGGCCGCCGGTGCCGCCGCGGCGGGCGTCGCGCGCGCGGCGCGCCGGACTGTCGCGCCCTCGGCGCCGAGATACCAGCACTTGCGGTGGGAGGCGCGATCGAGCCGATAGTACCAATGGTTGCCCGGCGGCGCGCCGGCGTTCGGCGCGGCCAGGCAATCGTCGCCGGCGCGCGCGTCGCGGGCGCCGGCCCAGGTCGCGGCGGCGACAACCGCGAGCACGATCGGCGCGGCGTGCCGGCGCGGCATTCGGGCCCTTCGCATGGCGCGAGGTTACGCGCGCGATTCGGGCTGCAGTGGGCCGCAAATCCGGCGCGGATGGCGCAATTGTTTGCCGGCGCTGCCGGCCGCAGGCGTGGTGCAAATGAGGCAAATGTGGCCGACTAAAGTTGCTCCGTAGTTTTACCGATGGGCTTAATGCGCACTGAGCAATTCGTTGATAGTTCGCAGTGCGGGGGCAATCGGCGTGGAAGGGGACCGATCGTGCGCGGATCATTCGCGCGCTTCTGGCGCGACACCTCGTGCGGCACGACCGTCGAATACGGCTTCATCGTCGCCGGGATCGCGCTCGCCATCATTCTCGTGCTCGAGGAGATCGGCCCCGACGGCCGCACGGCGGCGCGGGCGTTCTTCAGGACGCTGCGCTTCAGTAATCAGTGATCAGTCGTCAGTAATCAGAGAATGGCCGTTCTGGTCAGTGACGCCGGCGCGGGCGGATGGTGATGCGCACGCCGCGATAGCGCGGATAGGTGTGGAGGGCATAGGGCGAGCAATCGCCGCTCGGTCCGCACACCGGGAAGGCGTAGAGCCCCGGCCGAATATAGGTGAGATCGTAGGGCCCGTAGTCGTGGGTGTAGTCGCAATAGGGCGCGCAGTCGACCTCCGCCCGGGCGGGGCAGGGGGCCGCGATCAAGACCAGCACGGCAGCGGCAAACAATGTTCGCATGGCGCACCTGGGCGAATGGCGAATAGCGAGTGGCGGATAGCGAATAGAGGCAGTGGCGCGGGTTTACCCTATTCGCCATTCGCCATTCGCTCATTGCAGCTGATCCTTCACCTTCTCCATGCCGGCCATCACGCATTCCGTATCGACCCCGGGCGAGCCCGACAGGCCGACGCCGCCGATCACGTCGTTGCCGACCTTGATGGGAACGCCGCCGTCGATGGCGATGACGTTCGGCAACGTGGTCTGCTCGCGCCGCACCGGCTCGGTCGCCATGCGCTTGATGAACTCGGCGGTCGTCATCTTGAACGTCATGGCCGTATAGGCCTTGCGGCGCGCGTTCTCCATCGTGTGCGGGCTGGCGCCGTCGGCGCGCAGCGACACCACGGTGAGGCCGGCGCGGTCGACCACGGCGACCGAGACCGCGTAGCCGCGCGCCTTGCACGCCTCGAGCGCGTTCTCCGCGACCGCCTTGGCGACCGCGTAGGACAGGTCCTTGCGCTCGATCAGCTGCGCACTCGCCGGCCCCGCGATGCCCAAGGTCAACGCGGCCACGGCGAGGCGGCGGATGAAGGCAGCCATTCCGGTTATCAGCGATCGGCGGTCGGCGATCAGAAGGGGCTGACGACCGAATACCGACGGCTGTCCCCTGGTCCGTTCAGGCGACCGTGGCGGGGCTGATGGCGATCGCCCGGGCGGCCGCCTGGTACCAGCTCATCGACTTGAACAGGCTCGTCCGCCGGGCGGGCTTGCGCTTCTTGGCGGTTTTCCGGGGTTGGCCGCTGCGTTTCCTCGTGGGTTTGCTCAACATCTACTCCTCGCGCTGCAAACTGCCCCGCAGACTTCGCCCCGCTCACGAAGTCCGACCCGCGACGAGCATAGCGCCTGATCGGGCGATCATGCAAATCCCCCTTGGTGCATGGAGCCCATGCGGCGGGTACAGAGCAAGACTTGAGCGGAATCAAATACTTATGGGTTGGCGTTCAAGCGGGTGCCGGATCGAGGTCGGCGCCCGCCGGTGGCCAGCCCGGGACCAAGGCTCAATGGAGAATCGACATGGCCAAATATGCAATCACAGGGACTCAATCGACGGTATCCGGCTCCTACAAGTCCGTGCTCTCGATCGCCGCCACCTCCGGCTCGCTGCGCCGCGGCAAGGTGTTCGACCTCCTGATCGGCACCAACGGCACGCCGGCCGACAACTACCTGCAGTGGGACATCAGCCGCATCACCGCGGCGGGCACCGCCACCTCGGTGACGCCGAACCCGCTCGACCCGGC
>DASPVJ010000098.1:0-2405 GCA_035622435.1 Xanthobacteraceae bacterium
CGGCAAGGCGAGCTTCTCGACCGCGACGTAGTAGCGGATCGCGACGCCGATGCAGATCGAGAGGCTGGCGGCGATCAAGAGCCCGGCGAACACGCGCGCGGCCGACGACCCGACGGTGATGAGCACCGCCCCGGCGGGCGACGGACCGGTGTCGATGCCGACGCCGACCTGCCAGCGTTGCGCGGTGTTGAAGAACTTGGCCTGCTCGGGGAAATTGCCGAGGAAGACGTGCGGCGGCGGCAGCAGGCGCGCGTCGGAAATGCCGAGCGCCCACAGCAATTCCCACAGCGCGCAGAACAGGCCGACCGAAAGCAAGGTGAAGCCGACGCGCGAGGCGACGCGGGGCACCCACGCGGGCAGCGCCGGCCGACCGACGGCCGCCGCGTGCGTGGCGGCGACGTGCGCGTCCGCGCCCCGGGCCGCGGCCGGCTGCGGTGCCGTCGCCATTCACGCCGCCTTGTACTTGAGCTTGTCGTAAAGCTCCTTGTTCTCGGCGATCACCTGCTCGAGCAATGTCCAGTCGATGGCGTCGCGGCCCGGCTTCTTCTTGATGTAGCCCATCTCCATGATCGAATCGGTGCGGTCGAGGATGAACTGGGTCTGCGCCCGCGCGTCGACCACCGCCGGCTGCTTGCTTTTGGCGATGCGGGCGTTCTCCATCGACGTCTTGTAGTAGGTGCCGACCAGCTTGGTGAGCGTCTCCTCCGGATTGGTCTCGGCCATCAGCTGCGCCTTCATCATGCCCTTGATCAGCGCCTTGAGCGCCGCCGGATTCTGCGCGATCAGGTCGGCGCGGGTGGCGAGCACACAGTCGGTATAGCCCTTGCCGTAGATGTCGGTGCCGTCGGAGAGCTTGTGCGATCCCTTCACGTCGTTGATGAGCGCGGTGCCGTACGGCTCGATGGTGCAGATCCAGTCGATGGCGCCGGCCTTGAAGGCCTCGACCGCCTCCGGCGTGTTGCCCATGTAGCGCACCGTCACGTCCTTGAAGCTCACCCCGTTCTTCTTGAGCCAGTCGTAGGGGAGCACTTCGAGCGTATCGAGCTGGAACGTCCCCAAGGTCTTGCCCTTGAGCTTCTCGGCGCTGTCGAGGCCCGGTTGCGCGACGATGACGCAGCCTTCGATGCCGCCGCCGGCCACGATCTTGACTGGCGCGCCGGCGTCGAACAGGGCGATGAAGCTCGTGTACGGCATCAAGCCTACGTCGACCTGGCCGATGCCGAGGAAGGTCACCTGCTCGGCGAAGGTCGGGGTGTTGACGAACTGCAGCTCCAGCCCGTCGTCGCGCGCGGTCTGCAGCGCGTGGGTGAGGAAGATGTTGAGGTTGCAGAAGCCGCTGCCGTGGGTCGATTTGATCGTGGCCGCGGCGTGCGCCGGGCTGCCGAACAGGCCCGGGCCCATGGCGATGGTGAGCGCCGTCGCGCCGGTCGCCTTGAGGAGCGTTCGCCGACAAAAGTCGAAGGACCTGAGCTGGCCGGGGGCCAGGCCGTGGTGTTCGCACATGGGGGTCTCCGTTGCAGAGGTCAAAGGTCGGATGGCGGAGGTCGGATATTCTCCGTTGAGTCATTTTCCGTGCCAGAGGGCCAAGCGGCTGGAATCGCTTCGCTAACGGCCGGCGTCGGGACGGCGCGGCGGGCGCCTGCCCATGAAATGAGCACCGCTGCGGTGAAAAGCGGCAGCCGTCATTGCGAGCGAAGCGAAGCAATCCAGGGCAACACGCGCGGTGCGCGCCGCTCTGGATTGCTTCGTCGCCTTCGGGCTCCTCGCAATGACGATACCGCGCCCTACTCGTTGAGGCCCTTGCCCGGATAGGGGTGGGTGGCGATCCAGTGGCGGGCGATGTCGCGGCGGCGGGCGATCCAGACGTCGGGGCGCTGCATCATGTAGTCGAGCAGCCGTTCGAGGCCGGCCGCCCGCCCCGGATGGCCGGTCAGGCGCATGTGCAGGCCGACCGACATCATCTTCGGCTGCGTCGCGCCCTCGCGGTAGAGCACGTCGAAGGCGTCCCGCACGAAGGCGAACCATTGATCCGCGGTGCCGATCGGGCCGGTGTATTTGCCGTCGTTGTTGGTGAGCGTGTAGGGCACGACGAGATGCGGCTTGCCACCGACGGTCTTCCAGAACGGCAGCTCGTCCCCGTAATAGTCGGAGTCGTAGAGGAAGCCGCCCTCCTCGACCAGCAGGCGGCGCGTGTTGACGCTCGATCCGTAGCGGCAATACCAGCCGACCGGCCGCTCGCCGAGGCTCGTCTCGAACGAGCGGATGGCCTTGCGGATGTGCTCGCGCTCCTCGGCTTCCGACAGCTCGTAATGCTTGATCCAGCGCCAGCCGTGCGAGCATACGTCGAAGCCGGACGCGCGGATGGCGGCGGCCGCCGGCGGATGGCGCTCCAAGGCGAGCGCGCA
>DASPVJ010000099.1:0-12968 GCA_035622435.1 Xanthobacteraceae bacterium
GCGCGCATCCAGCGGGCGACCGGCGAACTCGACTATCACCATCAGGAGACGAACTTCACGTTGGGCCTTGCCGAACTCAACGTCCGGCTCAAGCGGCGCGCGCTCGTCGTCCTGTTTACCGATTTCGTCGATACGGTCACGGCCGAGCTGATGATCGAGAGCATGCAGCGGGTGGCAAACCGTCACGTCGTCGTGTTCGTCACCCAGCGCGGCTCGGTGCTGCAACGCGCCGTCGACGTCGCGCCCGAGCGCTTCGAGGACGTGGCCCAGGCGGTGATCGCCCACGATTTTCTGCGCGAGCGCAGCATCGTGTTCGAACGGCTGGAACGGCTCGGGGTGCATTGCCTCGACGTGCCGAGCCGCGGGCTGTCGGTGGCCCTGATCAACCGCTATCTTCTGGTCAAGCAGCGCGGTCTGATATGAGCACGGCCTTTGCATCCGACAGTCCCGTCGCGCCGGCGACGCCGGCCGCGCGGCCCGAGCTGGTGCTCAAGAGCAGCGAATTCCGCAAGGGGCGGGAGGCGGGCTGGCGCGATCTCGAGGCGCTGGTCGACCGGGTCGAGCGGCGCGGCACGCGCGCGCTCTCGCTCGACGAGCTGCAGCGGCTGCCGATCCTCTACCGCGCGGCCTTGTCTTCGCTGTCGGTCGCGCGCACGATCGCGCTCGACCGCAACCTGCTGCTCTACCTCGAAAATCTCGCGCTGCGCGCGTTCCTATGCGTGTATGGGCCGCGCGTAGACGCGCGGGCCGGCATCGGGACCTTCTTCGCTCACGACCTGCCCGCCGCCGTGCGCGCCGCGCGCTGGCATATCTTCATTGCGGCGCTCTGTCTGGCGGTCGGCATCGCGGCTGGCTTCCTGCTCTCGGTCCAAGACGAATCGTGGGTGTCGACGCTCGTTCCCTCGGGCCTCGCCGGCGGCCGCGGGCCGTCGAGCACCCGCGCGGACCTCTACGACAAGGAGATCTTCGCCCCGTGGCCAGGGTTCGCCGCGTCGTTCGGCCTGTTCGCCAACATGCTGTTCAGCAACAACACCGCGGTCGGCCTGCTGGCGTTCGGTCTGGGTCTCGCGGCCGGCGTGCCGAGCGTCATGCTGATGGTGTACCAGGGTCTGAGCATCGGCGCATTCATCGCGTTGCATTACAATCGCGACCTCACCGTCGACTTTCTCGGCTGGTTATCGATCCACGGCGTCACCGAACTCACGGCGATCGTGCTGTTCGCGGCGGCCGGCCTGGTGATCGCCGACAAGATGCTGTTTCCCGGGCGCTATTCCCGCATCGAGAGCCTCGCCTTGCACGGCCGCCAGGCCGGCAACATCGCGGTCGGCGCCGTCTTGATGCTGTTTGTCGCCGCCCTGCTGGAAGGCGGATGCCGGCAGCTCGTCGCGAGCACGCCCGGGCGCTTTGCCATCGGGATCGTCACCGGGATCCTGTGGTTCATTTATTTCCGCTACGCCGGACGGGAGGCAAGCCATGACCATCGCCCATGAGCGCGCCACGCAATTCCTCGGGGGCACGCGGCGGCGGCAGCGCACGATCGTAACCCCGGAAGGCGTGCCGGTGACCGTCGAGCTTGCCGATCACGGCGAGCGGCTGACCGCCTTTGCCATCGACGTGCTCATCTGGGTGCTGCTGACCCTTCTCATCTACCTGCCGCTTTCCTTCTTCGTCGTCCGCGGCAATGCGGCGCTGCTGGCGATTTCCGTGATGCTGTTCGTCGGCTTTCTGGTGCGCAACATGTATTTCATTCATTTCGAACTGGCTTGGCGCGGGGCGACGCCGGGCAAGCGCTACATCGGCTTGCGCGTGATCGACCGCCGTGGCGGGCCGCTGCTGCCGTCCGCCGTCGTCGCCCGCAACCTGACGCGCGAGGTCGAGGCCTTCATTCCGCTGGGAATCCTGCTGTCGTGGGGCGGGGCGACCCCCGACTGGGAGTACCTGTTCATCGCCATCTGGCTGCTGTTCTTCGCCGCGCTCCCCTTCGTCAATCGCGACCGCATGCGCAGCGGCGATCTCATCGCCGGAACCATGGTGATCGCCCTGCCCAAGCGGATGTTGTCGGGGGATCTCGTGGAACCGGCCGCGCAATACGCGTTCACCGAGCAGCAGCTGCGCGCCTACGGCG
The DNA here is from genome assembly GCA_035622435.1 of Xanthobacteraceae bacterium. GTDB lineage: Bacteria > Pseudomonadota > Alphaproteobacteria > Rhizobiales > Xanthobacteraceae > AP-16. The sequence goes on from DASPVJ010000099.1 coordinate 2,126, forward strand.
CGTTCGAGCTGCAGGTTTTGGAAGAACTGCTGCGGCGACCGAAGTCGGCCGAAACGGCGCGCTTACTCGGCGAGGTGCTCGACAAAATCTGCCGCAAGATCGGCTGGACCGGGCCGGTCCCGCCCCGGGACATCGAGCTGTTCCTGCGCGAGTTTTATACCGCCCAGCGCGCGTTCCTCGAGCGCGAGCAGCTGTTCGGCAAGCCGCGCGCCGACAAGTACGGGAGCGCCCGGCCGGATGCTTGAGGCGGGCGCGCCGCGCGCTCGCGGCGGGGAGCGGCCGATCAGTCGAACACCGACGCGATCTGGTGAATGTCGATGCCTTCCTTGGCGACGCGCAGGTCGTGATAGGTGACGGCCGCGAAGATCGCGTAGAAGGCCCCCCACACGCCGGTCCAGACCAAGGTGCCGAGCGTCACCAATACCGTGCTTCCGGTGAGGCCCAGCATCGCCCCGATCAAGGCACTGACGATCCCGGCGCCGATCATGACCAGCACGAACATGCCGAAAATCTTCCAGCGATGACCCTTGGTGAGCGCGCTGCTGCGGCTCATGCTCGCGAACGGATCGAGCTGCTCGACCACGCAGGCCGGCGTCGCGACGAACCACATGACCGCGAGAATCAAGCCGGGGACGAACAGGAGCAGGAAGCCGACCATCAGTCCGATCGACATGCAGATCGCAAGTCCGATGATCGGAAAGAAGCGGCCGAGGCCAATCCTCAGGCAATCGACCAAGTCGACCGGCCTGCCGCGCATGTCCTGAAAGGCGCCGTAAAGCAGGACGGCTTGGGCAAGCGTACCGAGCACGATCGACAGGAAGGCGGCGACCACGATTTTGACGACTGCGTCCGTTCCGACGCCCTGCTGCACGTCGCCGATCAACAGGACGCGGGGTAGCCCGGCCACCAGCGTCACCACGAAGAACGTCAGGAAATTTCGCGAAAACACCGCGGTCGTCTGGCTGAACACCTGGCCGACGCGAAAATCGCCCTGCGCCGCGGGCGAGGCAGCGGATACGTTCGTCATGGATGCCCCTCGATCGGCCTGCGCCGACAGATCGCGGCCGGCCGCGCCGCACTTCGACAACGTAGCATAGCGAGGCCGGCCATGAGGCCACAAGGCGCGGCGAAGCCTTAAGGAAGCCAAACGGCACCCATTTGCCCGCTTGCGGGCAAAGCTGCTATGGGGGCCGATCGTCCGATCTTCGACGGGGACCGCTTTGTCGCGCATCGCCTATGTCAACGGCCGCTATCTCCCGCTGCGCGCCGCGGCGGTGAACGTCGAAGACCGCGGCTATCAGTTCGCCGACGGCGTCTACGAGGTGTGCGAGGTGCGGGACGGACGCCTGATCGACGAGCGGCGGCATGTAGACCGGCTGGCCCGCTCGCTGGGCGAACTGCGCATCCCGATGCCGATGTCGCGCGCGGCGCTGGCGGCGGTGCTGCGTGAAACCGTTCGCCGCAACCGGGTGCGCGACGGCATCGTCTACCTGCAAGCGACCCGCGGCGTCGCGCGGCGCGATCACGCGTTTCCGCCCGCCGGCACCGCACCCAGCCTCGTCGTGACCGCGCGCAGCCAGGATCGCGCGGCAAGCGAGCGAATCGCCGCCGAGGGCATCGCGGTCATCACCGTCCCGGAGAACCGCTGGCCGCGGGTCGACATCAAGTCGGTGTCGCTCTTGCCCAACGTCCTCGCCAAGCAGGCGGCGCGGGAGGCCGGCGCCCGGGAGGCCTGGTTCGTCGACCCGGCCGGCCGCGTCACCGAAGGCTCCTCGACCAACGCCTGGATCGTCACCCGGGACGGCACGCTGGTGACCCGCCACACGGACCACGCCATTTTGCGCGGGATCACCCGGACCGTCCTGCTCGATTTGATCAAAGACCAAGGCCTGAGGCTCGAGGAACGCCCGTTCAGCGTCGAGGAAGCCTATGCGGCCCGGGAGGCGTTCGTGACTTCGGCGAGCCAAATCGTCATGCCGGTCGTGCGCATCGACGGGCGGCCGGTCGGCAACGGGGCCCCCGGCCTGCTGGCGTCGGCCTTGCGGCGCGATTTCCATAAATACGCCGAAACCGCTTGAAATCCCGGGTTATGGCGTCGGCCATGCCGCCAACTTGGACTTGCGCGCCACCCGGACGTACCATCTAATGGCATCGCCAATCCTGCCGAGCGTCGGGTTTCGGCCGGGCGAAGCAAAATGACAAGAATCGCTCGCGGGGGAGGGGCTCGCGAGCCAAGAACGGATCACGGCAATGGCAGCCGATCGCGCGCAAAACCTGCAGGACACATTCCTCAATCACGTCCGAAAAAGCAAAACGCCGCTCACCATCTTTCTGGTGAACGGGGTCAAGCTGCAAGGGGTCGTTACCTGGTTCGATAATTTCTGCGTGCTGCTGCGGCGGGACGGCCACTCGCAGCTCGTCTACAAGCACGCCATATCGACGATTATGCCGGGTCACCCGATCCAGCTGTTCGAGGGCGCCGAGGAAGCGCAGGCAACCGGGGAAAAGGTCTGATTGGAGCCGCGCCGTCGCGATACGCTCCCTGATCGACTGAGCCCGGGCGAAGGCGCGGGAAGCGGCCGCGCCATGGTAATCGAGCCGTGGCTGCGCCGGCGCCCGGCCGGCGGGCAGCGCGCCCCTCAGGAGGCCGCCCGGTCCCCGCCGGCACGCCTGGAAGAGGCCGTTGGCCTTGCCCGCGCCATCGATCTCGACGTGATCGAGGCGGGACTTGCGCCCCTCGCCGAAATCCGGCCGGCCACCTACCTGGGCAAGGGCAAGGTCGAGGAAATCGCCGGCATCGCCAAAAGCCTTGCGATCGACCTCGTGGTGATGGATTGCCCGCTCTCGCCGGTGCAGCAGCGCAACCTGGAGCGGGCATGGAGCACCAAGGTGCTCGACCGCACCGGGCTGATCCTGGAAATCTTCGGCCGGCGGGCGCGCACCCGCGAAGGTGCGCTGCAGGTTGAGCACGCGCACCTGACCTACCAGAAGAGCCGGCTGGTGCGCTCCTGGACCCACCTGGAACGCCAGCGGGGCGGCTTCGGCTTCCTCGGCGGGCCGGGGGAAACGCAGCTCGAGGCCGATCGCCGGGTGATCGAGGAGCGCATCGCGCGCATCGAAGGCGAGTTGGAGCGGGTCAAGCGCACGCGCAAGCTCCACCGCGAAAGCCGCAAGCGCGTGCCCTATCCGATCGTCGCGCTGGTCGGCTATACCAACGCCGGCAAGTCGACCCTGTTCAACCGGTTGACGCAATCGCGCGTGCTCGCGGCGGACGTGCTGTTTGCGACCCTCGACCCGACCTTGCGGGCGCTCGCGCTGCCGGCGGGCGCCACGGCGATCCTGTCCGACACGGTCGGGTTCATTTCCGACCTTCCAACCATGCTGGTTGCGGCGTTCAGGGCGACGCTGGAGGAGGTGATCGAGGCGGACCTGATCCTGCACGCGCGCGACGTGTCCCACCCGGACAGCGACGCCCAGGCCCGCGACGTGGAAAAGGTGTTGCGCGACCTCGACGTCGACCCCAACGACCGCCCCCGGCTGATCGAGGTGTGGAACAAGATCGATCGGCTCGACGCGCAAGCGCGCACCCGCGTGGCCAACGTGGCGGCGCGGCAGGATCCGGCCGGCCGGCCGATCCTGGTGTCCGCGCTGACCGGGGACGGGCTCGATCGCCTCCGGACCGCCATCGAGGCGCGCCTCGCGCAAAGCCGCACCACGCTCGACCTGGTACTCGACCCGGCCGACGGCGCCGGCGTGAGCTGGCTCCATCGCAACACCGAGGTCATGGCGAAATCGATGCGCGAGGACGGCCGCTATGCCGTCAAGGTGCGGGTCGACCCCGCCAAGGCGGAAATCGTCCGGCGCAAATACGCTGCCGCGGGTCTGTAACGCCGAACGCTAAAGCGTGATGGCTTTTCTTCGAATCGCCATCCCGCTTTAGCTTATTGTTGGAACATGATGTTTTCCGAAAACCGGTACCCACTTTTCGGCATCATGCTCTAATACTGCGGACCGAACGCGATCCCGCTGATCCTGCCGTCCTTGGCCAGGCGGATGTGCCATTCGGCCGAGCCGTTGGCGAACTGCACCGTATACATGTCGGCGTCGAGCGTCCCGGCGCCGCGGAACGACATCGCGCGCACCGGGCCGAGCCTTGCCAGGATCGCCTGATGGAGCAGCAATTGCTCGCGCGTCCATGCCGCTAGCGGCTCGGCCATCTGCGCGTAGTTCGGCCGGCCGCGACCGACCGCGTCGATATATTGCCGCAGCGCCTCCTCGCTGCCCGGCCGCGGCGCCACGCGCGCCGGCGCCGCCCAGCCCAGCGGCTCGCCCACCCGAGCGGGTTGCACAAAAACGAAGCGCGTGCGCAGCCCGGGCAGCACGATCTCCAGGCACTGGCCGGCCGCATCGGTGATGATCAAGGGGCGGCCGACGCGGGTGGAGAAGTTATAGGCGTGGTCCTCGCCGATCGTGGCGTGCGGCCTGCGCTGGCCCTCGGCGTCCAGGCTGAACAGTTTGACGTCGGCGCCGGTTGCATTCAACAGCAACAGCCTGATCGGCACGGTGCCGGCCCCAGGTTTTATGATCGGCTCCTGGGTGCAGGCGATCACGTCGCCCGGCGTGTCGTCGCCGCTGGGGTGGAACAGGATATCGTCGGTGGTTCCGTCCGCCGCCAGCGACAGGCGGAAATTGGCCGTGCCGTTGGCGAACTGCGCCCCATAGATGTCGTAGCCGCCGGGCCCGACGCCGCGGAAGAACACCGATTGGACCGGGCCGAGCGCAACGAGCATGGCGGTGAGCTGCGGCAGCTGCTTGCGCACCACATCCCCCAGGTGAGGGCTCATGCGCGCGTAGTCGGGGGCGCCCTCGCGCCATTCGGCAATCGCGCGCAGCAGCGCGTCGCGGCTGCCCGGCGTCGGGGCCTGCGCGCGGAACCGGTCCGGCGCCACGGCGATCCGCCGGGCAAACGCGGCTTCGATCGCGCCCGCGGTGGCCGCATCGACCCGGGCCGCGCGCCATTCGCGATCGTTCTGATGCATGACGAGGGCGCTCGCCGGCTGGTCGGCCTCGGTCACGAAGGAAACCCGCGCGGGCGGCGCGGCGGACACGTAGTCGGCGTCGCTCGCGCGGGTGAGCGTGAAGCGCGGCTGGCCGGTGAGTTGCGCGGCGAGGCCGTCGCCGTCCGGCACGATGGTGAGCACCGAGCGCGGGCCCGCCTGATAGAAGCCGACGTAGCGGGCAAGGCTTGGATCGCCGCGCGCCGGCGAAGGTGCCGTCGTCGCCGCCGGCGCGGGCTCGACCGGCGGCGTGCCGCGGGCGATGGTGACGGATGCGAGCGCGACCGCGGGAACGAGCGCGCTCGCGACCAGCAGGCGCGCGCGCCAGTCGACGCGCGCGGGCAGCGCGCGGGCGGCGAGAATGCGCTCGACCCGCTGGCGCACGGTGCACGGCCGCGCCATCGCGAGGCCGGCGGGCGCCCGCTGCACCCGCCGCGCCAGGTCGAGCAGGATGCCGGCGTAGCGCGGACGGTCCGCCAAAGCCTCGACCGCCGCGTCGTCGCTGATGATCTCCGCAAGTTCGGCGAGCCGCACGAGCTGCCACCACGCGAACGGGTTGAACCAGAACACCGCGCGATTGAGCGCAGCAAGCAGCAGCACGTAGAAATCCCCGTGGGCGACGTGGGCGCGCTCATGGGTCAGCACGGCCCGGCGCTTCGCCGGGCTCCAGGCGACGTATTCGGTCGGCAGCAGGATGGTCGCGCCGAACGTGACCGGGACGCCAACCACGTCGCTCACCCGCACGTCCGTGCCCTCGGTCCAGCCGGCACGGATCGGCCGCGCCGCGCGGGCAAGGCGCCAGGTCAGCACGACGCCGATGACAAGCCGCAGCAGGAGCGCGCCGCCGACGGCGGCGTAGACGGCCGTCGCCGCGAGCTGCCAATCGATGCGTGGCCAATCGAGCGGCCGGTCGACGGCGTCGGTCGTTGCGCGGGGCGCCGTTGCGAGGAGGGCAGCTTCCGGCGCGGAGACCGCGGACAAGGGCATCTGCGCCGGCGCGGGCGCGGGCATCTGCGGCGATGCGGCCGGCGCCGGCCACAGGATTTCCGCCAGCGGGGAGGACGGCGCATCGGCAATGGTCACGGTGACGAGGCGCATCAGCCCGGGCATCGCCAGCGAGGCCATCAGCACGAGGGTCCAGGCGGTCATCTGCACGTGCGGGTTTCTCACCCGCAGGAACTTGAGGCCGGCCCACACGACGCCGCCCAGCAGCAGCGAGCGCAGCGCGGATTCCGCCAGCAGCGCGAGGATCATTTTTTTCCTCCCTTCGCCTTGGCGACCTTGTCGGCCAACAGGCGCAATTGCCGTTGGTCGAGCATGGCGGCGTCCACCATGCCGACCAGAACTTCCTCGACCGAGCCGTTGCAGAACCAGTCGACGATGCGCTGCACCGCTTTGGCGGCGACCCGGCCGCGCGCCGCCGCCGCCCGGTAGACGTAGGTGCGCCCGTCGACAGTGTGGGTGACGTAGCCCTTCTCTTCCAGGCGGCGGAGCACGGTGCGCACGGTCGATTCCTTGAGGCGCCGCGCCAGCCGGCCGCGCACCGCTTCCGCCGTCACCGGGCCGTGGCCCCAAACGAGGTGCATCACCTCGCGCTCGAGATCGCCCAGGTCCGGGAGGCTCGCGTCCATCGGTCGCCCTTTCGCTTGCGTTGACTGGAGGTAGTGCTACACAAGGTAGCACAGGCGCCGCGCCGGCGCAAACACTGCGCGGCGCCCGGCGCCGCGGATTTTACAAGCCGTGTGCTTCCGCCATAGGATGCCCCAAGGCTTCGGGAGGATCGCAATGATGTTCGGCAAACGGATCGGCCTTGCGGGCGCGGCGATCGTCGCGGCGCTGGCGCTCGGCACGGCGGCGGGCGCGGCGGACGATGCCAAGAAGATCAGGATCGGCGTCGTCTACGACTATACCGGCCCGATGGCGGCCGGCGGCTCCGAGCTGCACGGCCTCGGCACCAAGATCATGATCGACTATTTCAACCAGCACGGCGGGGTCGCGGGCTACAAGCTCGAGCCGATCTACGCCGACGCGCAAAGCAAGCCCGACGTCGCCATCAACGAAGCGGTGCGCCTGATCGAGCAGGAGAAGGTCGACATCCTGCTCGGCTTCTTTTCTTCGGCGCAATGCGTGCCGGTCGCCGCGCGCGTCGACCAGGCGAAGAAGTTCATGTGGATCACCACCTGCATTTCCTCCGCGGTGCTGGAAGGCCGCCACCTGCACTACGTGTTCCGTCCGCAGCCGAGCGGCCGCCAGTTCGGCTTGGCGTCGACCGGATTCCTCGCCGCTTACGCCAAGGAGAAGCTGGGCAAGGAGCCCAAGGACGCGCGCGTCGCCATCATCCACGAGGACGGCGCCTACGGGGTCGACGTGGCGGGCGGCACCGAGGAAGGCGCCAAGAAGGCCGGCCTCAACGTCGTGCTCAAGGAGGGCTATTCGGCGACGGCGCCCGACCTCTCCTCGCTGGTGACCAAGCTCAAGCGCGCGCGCCCGGATGTGATCTTCCACACCGGGTATAATCCGGACATCACGCTGTTCCTGCGCCAGGCCCGCGAGATGGGGCTGCAGTTCAAGGCGCTGATCGGGCACGGCGCCGGCTACGGCGTCTACGACAAGCTCAAGGAGGCGGTCGGCAGCGACGTCAACTACTTCTTCAACGTCGATCCGATCTCGATCTGGCTGACCAACGAGGACGCGCTCAAGCCCGAGCTGGTGCCGATCATCAAGATGGTCGGCGAGGAATACCTCAAGGCGCGCCCGGGCACGGTGATCAAGTCCGCCCACGTCGGCATGGCGGCGAGCAATACCTACCTGCTGCTCACCCAGGTGCTGCCGCGCGCGATCAAGGAAACGGGCGGCTTCGACCCCGAGGCGCTGCGCAAGGCGGCGCTCGAGGTCGACCTGCCGGACGGCGGCACCATGCTCGGCTTCGGGGTGAAATTCGAAAACGAGACGGAGAGCGCGCCGGGCCAGAACGAGCGCTCGTTCCCGGTCATCATCCAGTACGTCGACGACAAGCCGTACGTGGTGTGGCCGAAGAGCCTGCAGATGCGCGAGCCGACGTTGCCGTTGCCGCCGTCGTCCCCCTACGCGGAGCGGTGAGGAGGCGCACACTTTTTTACCTCCCCCTCCAGGGGAGGGTAAGCCCCGTTCCCTTCGCGAGAGAACCTGCATAAGGTCCAATGATGTCCCTGTCGATTGAGCACGCGCCCGCGAACGTTCGCGCGACCGGCGGCTTTGCCGGCGGCATCGCGACGATGGCCGCCGGCAAGCTCTACGCCCTGCAGAACCCGTTTGCCCTCGACGGCCGGGTCAGCGCGTACCCGGCAAGCGCCCGCGGCTGGTCGGTCGCCAACAGCTACCTTCTCGCCGAGCCCGACGCCGCCATGCTGATCGACACCGGCTTCGGCAAGGACGAACCGGCGATCCGCGCGCAGATCGAATCGCTGATCGCGCCGGGGCTGCCGCTGTCGTTGTTTCCGCTGCGCCTCAACGAGTTCATGTCGATCAACAACGTCGAGAGCTTCGCCGGGCACTTCAACGTCGACACCTGCTACACCAGCAACATCGACGCGGCGCTGTGGTTCGATTTCGGCGCCAAGGCGGACGGCCGCGATATTTTGCAATCGATGAAGGTCACGGCGGTCAGCCGCGCCGATACGATCGCGCTCGGCGCCGGCGGCCGGACGATCGACGTGATGAACGCGCCGATCCGGCTGATCGCCACGCGCTGGCTCTACGACCGCGCGACCCGCACGCTGTTCTCCTCCGACCTGTTCACCCACGTCTGGCGCGACGCCGCGACCGGGCCGTGGATCGTGACCGAGGCCGACAACGATCCGACATCGACGCGCGACATCCGTTCGTTCATGCTCAACACCCGCTACTGGTGGCTCGAAGGCGCGCCGACCGATTCGATCCGGCGCGGCATCGGCAACGTGTTCGACACCTATGACGTGGAGACCATCGCGCCCGGCTACGGCTGCATCCTCTCCGGCCGCAACGTCATCGAGCGCCACTACCGCATGCTCGATGATTTCCTCAAGGCCTGCGACAGGCGCGTGGCGGTCTCGCGCTACGTCTTTCGCGACGAGGAGCGCTGATCATGCTGGACATGCTTAGCATAGCCCCGGCCGACCGCATGCCGCGCGAAATCGCGCCCGGCGTGTTCTGGATCGGCGACTGCCTGGCGCAGCGCCACAAGGGCAAGATCTACCACGGCTACAACGCCGCCTACCTCGTCGCCGGCGAAACCGCGTCGATCCTGGTCGAGACCGGGCATCCCAAGGACTTCCCGGTGATCGAGCGGCACCTGAGCGAGCTGTTCGCCCGCGGCGCGCCGCCGCTCAAATATCTGTTCGTCACCCACCAGGAGACGCCCCATTGCGGCGGCCTCGGCCGCATCCTCAGGACCTTTCCCGATTCGATCCTGGTCGGCGACGTGAGCGACTATCACCTGGCGTTCCCGCAATACGAACACCGCATGCGCTGGATGAAGGAGGGCGACGAGATCGACCTCGGCGGGCGCACGTTCATGGCGGTCGAGCCGGTGATCCGCGACTTGCGCACCACCTGGTGGGGCTTCGACACGCGCGAGCGCGTGCTGTTCCCGGGCGACGGCTTCGCCTACAGCCATTATCACGAGGACGGCCACTGCGGCCTCGTCGCCGAGGAGGCGGTCTCCCTCGACCTGCCGGACGTGTCGGCGACGTTCGCCGACCTGGCGCTGTTCTGGACCAAGTTCGCCGACATGAACGCCTATTGCGACCGGCTCGACCACCTGATCGCGCGGCTCGGGGTGAAGACCATCGCGCCCACCCACGGCCTGCCGATCACCGACGTGAAGGCGACCGTGCCCAAGGTGCAGGCCGGGCTCAAGGCGGCGGCGCTGATGCCGGAAACAGGGACGAACGAGAAGCCGGTGGTGAGCGCCGCGGCCTTGAGGCCGGCCTGGACCTTGGGAACCGTTGCTTTCACGTCGGTGATCGGCAGCCCGTGGGTCGGCGCGATGGTCTTCACCCCGAGCCGCGCGATCAGGTGGTCGAGCCGGTCGCAGTAGGCGTTCATGTCGGCGAACTTGGTCCAGAACAGCGCAAGGTCGGCGAAGGTCGAGGACACGTCGGGCAGGTCGAGCGACACCGCCTCCTCGGCGACCAGGCCGCAGTGGCCGTCCTCGTGATAATGGCTGTAGGCGAAGCCGTCGCCGGGGAACAGCACGCGCTCGCGCGCGTCGAAGCCCCACCAGGTGGTGCGCAGATCGCGGATCACCGGCTCGACCGCCATGAAGGTTCGCCCGCCAAGATCGATCTCCTCGCCCTCCTGCATCGAGCGCATGCGGTGCTCGTAGTGCGGGAAGGCGAGGTGATAGTCGCTCACGTCGCCGACCAGGATCGAGTCCGGATAGGTCTTGAGGACGCGCCCGAGCCCGCCGCAATGCGGCGTCTCCTGGTGGGTGACGAACAGATATTTGAGCGGCGGCGCCCCGCGCGCGAACAGCTCGTTGAGGTGCCGCTGGATCACCGGGAAGTCCTTCGGGTGCCCGGTCTCCACCAGGCACGATGCGGTCTCGCCGGCGATCAGGTAGGCGGCGTTGTAGCCGTGATAGATCTTGCCCTTGTGGCGCTGCGCCAGGCAGTCGCCGATCCAGAACACGCCGGGCGCGATCTCGCGGGGCATTTTGTTGGTCTTTTTGTCGGTCATGGCGCCAGCATCGCAAATTCGATGCGTACCGCGCAAGGCCGAACTACCACGCACGACCAGCGCGTGGACGGCTCAATAATTCTTCAACA
>DASPVJ010000100.1:0-7625 GCA_035622435.1 Xanthobacteraceae bacterium
GGCGCCCTCAGCACCCCAGCGCGGCCGACGACGCCTCGGCGAGCCAGCCCGACAGCGCGCGGCAATATTCGGCAAAGCGCGGGCTGTCGCGGAAGCCGCCGTCGCGCGGCTGCGGCTCGTCGACGGCCATCACCTTGAACACCTTGCCGGGCCGCGCGGTCATCACCACCACCCGGGTCGACAGGAACACCGCCTCGTAGATCGAATGGGTCACGAACACCGTGGTGAGCTTGCGCTCAAACCACAGGCGCACCAGATCGGCATCGAGGCGATTGCGGGTGAACTCGTCGAGCGCCCCGAACGGCTCGTCCATCAGCAGCAGGTTGGGCTCGGTGACCAGCGCGCGCGCGATCGACACGCGCATGCGCATGCCGCCGGAGAGCTGGCGCGGATAGTGGCGGGTAAAGCCGTCGAGCCCCACTTGCGACAGCGCGGCCATGGTGCGCGCCCGCGCCTCCTGAGGCGGCACCCGCGCGAGATCGAGCGGCAGGCGCACGTTCGCCTCCGCCCGCGCCCACGGCATCAGGGTCGGATCCTGGAACACGAAGGCGAGCCGCCGTCCGTCCGCGCCGATGCGGTCGAAGGCGCCGCGCCACCACAGGATGCGGCCGTCCGACGGCTCGATCAGGTTGGCCATCAGCTTGAGCACGGTGCTCTTGCCGCAGCCGGAGGGACCGATCAGGGTGAGGAACTCGCCGTTGCGCACCGTCAGGTCGATCGGGTCGAGCGCGCGCGTGCCGTCCGAATAGATCTTCTCGGCCGACAGCAATTCGACGACCGGCGCGACCCCGTCGCCGGCGCCGCGCTGCACACCCGCTTCGCTCAAAGCCAACACGTCAGCGAGGTTCCTTTGCATGTAGGGCGCAATAGCGGAGCGTATTGCGCCGTTTCTGGCGATCCGTCGCGGACTACGCTCGGCGACGGATCGCATTCGGCGCATTACGGCGCTTCGCGCCTAATGCGCCCTACACCCGGCGTCACATCATGATCTTGAGGTCCTTGACGAACCGGTCGGTGAATGCGGCCTTCCAGTCGACCTCCGGCTTGAGCAGGCCGGCGCCGACCATGAAGTCGTAGGTGGCCTTCCAGCGCGTTTCCGTCATGATGCCGATGCCGAGCGTCGCCGCGTCGCCGCCGTCGAGAATTTTCAGCTCCTTCATGCGCTTGACGCCGAAGGCGATCTGCTCGTCGCCCATCTTCGGATTGGCGTCCTTGATCAGCGCGTTGGCCGGCGCGGGATCGCCCATGTAGCTCTTCCACCCTTCGAGCGAGGCCTTGACGAAGCGCGCCACCACGTCGGGATTCTTCTCGACGAAGGCCCGGGTCGCCACCATGGTCGTACCGTAGGGCGGATAGCCGTCGTTGGCAAAGAGGAAGAACTTCACCGGCACGCCCTGCTGCAGCGCCTGAAACGGCTCGGACGACGGATAGGATTGCTGCACCGTGTTCTTGTCGGCGAAGAACGGCTGCAGGTTGAAGGTGTAGGGCTTCGCCTGCTCCTCGGTATAATGAAACTTCGCTTTGAGCCACGGCCACCAGGTCGTGCGGCCGGAGGTCGCCACCAGGATCGTCTTGTCCTTGAGGTCGGCGAGGCTGGCGACGTCGTCATGGGTCATGATCCCCTGCAGGTCGTACTGAAACGACGTCGCCACGGTGATGACCGGAAACCCGTTCTCCAGCGCCTTGAGCACCTGCAGGTCGTAGCCCATCATCAGGTCGGTTTCGCCGGCGAGCAGAAGCTGCATGCCGTTGACTTGCGGGCCGCCCATCTTGATGGTCACGTCGAGGCCGGCCTTGTCGTAAAGGCCGGTGGCCTTGGCCTGGTAGAAGCCGCCGTGTTCGGCCTGCGCGAACCAGCTGGTGATGAAGGTCACCTTGTCGGCGGCCGGCGCCGCGGCGGAAAACAAAGCGACGCCGAGCGTCGCCCCCGCAACGCGGGTGACGAAGGATTTTACAATCTGCATCGACATGACTCACCTCGCGAAGTGGATGCATTTACCCAACTCAAGCAAACGCGGTGCCTCCCCCGCGAGCGGAGCGAGCGCGGGGAGGGTGGCCGCGCGCAGCGCGGCCGGGTGGGGGCACTTTCTTGATACGGCGCAGCTAGCTGAACCGCCCCCACCCCTTACCCCTCCCCGCCATTCGCTGCGCGAATCGGGGGAGGGGAAATTTCATCGGGCCGGCGCGCCCGCCTCGAGCCAGGCCGCCAAGGTCGCGCGTTCCTCGCCGGTCATCTCGGTCACGTTGCCGGGCGGCATGGCGTTCGAGCGCACCGCGTAGACGCCGATCAGCCGCGCCTGCCGGTGGATGCGCTCGGGCGCGTCGAACATCACCCCGCCCGGCGCCGCCGGGACGCCGGCCCACACCGGCTGCTCCGCATGGCACATGCTGCAGCGCGACATGACGATGTCGTCGACCGCCGCCACGTCGACCGCCGCCGGGGCGGCGCCGCTGACCGCGCCGCGCGGGCCCGCCGCCGACAGCCAGGCGATCGCCGCCATGCCGGCGGCCGCCGCCGCCCAGGTCCACCACGGGCTTCCCTTGCCGGCGTGGCGCGAATTGTAGAAGTGCCGGATCAGCGGGCCGAGCAACAGCACGATCGCCACGATGATCCAGTTGTAGCGCGTGGCGAACAGCAGCGGATAGTGATTGCTGATCATCAGCAGGACGACCGGCAGGGTCAGATAATTGTTGTGGACCGAGCGCTGCTTGCCCTCGAAGTTCCACTTCGGATCGGGCGCCCGGCCGGCGATCAGCGCCGCCACGGTCTTCTTCTGGTTCGGGATGATGACGACGAACACGTTGGCGACCATCATCGTGCCGACCAGGGCGCCGATCTGCACGAAGGCGCCGCGGCCGGAAAACACGTGGGTGAAGGCGTAGGTGAGCGCCACCAGGAACACGTAGCCGATCAGCGCCAGCGCCAATTCGTGCCGGCCGAGCGGCGAGCGGCACATCGCCTCGTACGCCAGCCAGGCGAGCGCGAGGCTGCCGAGCCCGACCGCGCCGGCGGCGAGGGGCGAAAGGTCCATCACCGATTTGTCGATGAGAAAAAGCTCGGCGCCGAAATAATAGACGACGATCAGCAGCGCGAATCCGGACAGCCAGGTGGTGTAGGCCTCCCACTTGAACCAGGTCAGGCTGTCGGGCATGCGCGCCGGCGCCACCAGATATTTGACCATGTGATAGAAGCCGCCGCCGTGCACCTGCCAGGCGTCGCCCTGGACGCCGGCCGGAAGCCCCTCGCCCGGCTTCAGGCTGAGATCGAGATGGATGAAATAAAACGAGCTGCCGATCCAGGCGATGGCGGCGACGACGTGCAGCCAGCGAAGGATCATGCCGACCCACTCGCCGAGAACCGGATCCAGCACGTCCATGGTCGCTTCCCCGCTCGCCTGCCGGCGCGCGCCGGCGGTTGCGGCCGGCCGCGCCGCGCTGCCGCAGCGCCACCGGCCCGATTCAAGAACCGCGCCAAGCCGCCCACCGCCGGCGCCGGCAGTGCCGGCCAAGGTCATGGGTACCCAAGGGAATTTTCCCCGCAGATATCCCCAAATGACCTGTGTGCGCTGCACAAAAAGGCTTGACTCAGTGCAGCAATACCGGTGAAATCACGCCTGATGAGCCAGGAAGGCACCAAGAACGGCCGAACTGTCGGGGCGTCCTACCTGCCGAGCTTCATCCTGCCGTGCCCCTATTGCGGGCGCCGGATGTTCGTCAAGTCGGTCGAGCCGACGCGGTTTGCCGCCGAGTGGGAAGACGTGACCCACGGGTGCGCCCAATGCGGCACCGAACTCATCCGCACCGTGCGGCCCGATCACGGGCATATCCAGGCCGCTTGACCGAGGCCGCGCCGCTCTCCGATCTATTCGCATCGTCACGGCCGGGCTTGTCCCGGCCGTCCACGTCTTTAGTCTGATCGAGCGTGACGATGTGTGCTGAAAAATTCAGCGTCAACGCCCACGGATACGGCAGAACGGCTCACGCACCATGGACCTTTCGCTTGCCGGGCGAATAGCGATCATCACCGGGCCGGCCAAGGGCATGGGCGCCGCCGTCACCCGCGCCTTCGCCCGCGAGGGCTGCCGCCTCGCGCTCGTCGGCCGCGACGTGGGCGTGATCGCGCCGGTGGCTGCCGAGGTGACCGCAGCCGGGGGCGCGGCGATCGTCCTCGCCTGCGACGTGACCGACGCCGAGCAATGCGTCGGCGCGGTCGAGCGCACCCGATCGGCCTACGACGGCCGCCTCGACATTCTCGTCAACGTCGCCGGCGGCTCCGGGCCGGTGGGCAAGACCGGCTGGGAAACCACGCCGGAGGAGTTCGACGCCATCGTCGCGCTCAACATGCGCGGCTGCTTCAACACCATGCGGGCGGCGCTGCCGGCGATGATCGCGCAGCGCTACGGCAAGATCGTCAACGTGGGCGGCACCTTCGGCATGCGCGGCCGCGCCGGCCGCATGGCCTATTCGGCTTCCAAATGGGGCCTGCGCGGCATCACCAAGAGCTTCGCGCTCGAAGCCGGGCCCCACAACATCAACGTCAACTGCGTGGCGCCCGGCATGGTCGACGGGCCGCGCTTTCGCGACAAGGTGTGCGCCGAAATGGCGCGCCGCCTCGGCATCACCGTCGAAGAGGCGGCGGCGCGCCATGCGGCGGACTACGCGCTCAAGCGCGTCTCGACCGACGCGGACGTCGCCAACGCCTGCCTGTTCCTGGCGAGCGACGTGTCGCGGCAGATCACCGGCGTCGACCTGCCGGTGGACGGCGGCTGGGCGATGCTGTGAGATCGCGAAATGAGTTGATCTCTTCGGGTTGTTGCGCGCGCGGCCCGAACTCCCTCTCCCCGCAACGGGGTCCCCGCGACGCGAGCGTCGCGGGGTGCCCCTCGGGGAGAGGGTCGGGGTGAGGGGGCGTCTCAGAATGCGCCCTTCCTGTCACGCCCCCTCACCCGGCGCCTTCGACGCCGACCTCTCCCCGCACGCGGGGAGAGGTAAGAGGCGCCAAGCCGGGCAAACGAATTGCCGTGAGAGTGCGCCATGAGCGACGTGGACCTCGTCATTCGCGGCGGCCAGGTGGTGACGCCGGACGCGGTCTTTGCCGCGAGCGTCGCGGTCAAGGACGGCGTCATCGCGGCGGTCGGCGCCGACGACCTGATGCCGCCCGCGCGCCAAGCGCTCGACGCCCGCGGCCTTTACGTACTGCCGGGCGCAATCGACGTGCACGTGCACTTGCGCGACCCCGGCTATCCGCACAAGGAGGATTTCGCCAGCGGCACCGCTGCGGCGGCGTTCGGCGGGGTCACCACCGTCTTCGACATGCCGAACACGCTGCCGCCGACCGGCACCGCCGAAGCAATGGCCGCCAAGCAGGCGATCGCCGCCGCCAAGGCGCACGTGGATTTCGGCCTCTACGGCCTCCTCGGCGAGGACACGATCGAAAACGTGCCGGCGCTGATCGAAGCCGGCGCCATCGGCTTCAAGCTCTACATGGGCAACACGTTCGGCAAGATCCCCTCGCCCTCGACCGGGGCGATGCTGGAAGCCTTCGAGGCGGTGGCGCCGACCGGCAAGCGCATCTCGCTCCACGCGGAAACGAATTCCGTCATGGAGCGGCGCGAGACGCGCCTGCGCCAAGCCGGGCGCACCGATCCGCTCGCCCACCTCGCCGCGCGGCCGGCGGTGGTCGCCGTCGAGGCGGTGAGCCGGGCGGCGCTGCTTGCCGAATGGACCGGCGCGCGCATCCACATCCTGCACATCTCCTCGGCCGAAGAGCTGCGCCCCTTGCGCGAGGCCAAGGCGCGCGGGGTCGACATCACCGGCGAGACCGGCCCGCACTATTTGCTGCTGTCGACCGACGACTACGCGCGCCTCGGCGGCGTCATTCGCGTCAACCCGCCGGTGCGCGAAACGCGCAACCAGCAGGCGCTGTGGGCGGCGCTTGCCGACGGCACCATCGACCTGATCGCCACCGACCACGCGCCGCACGCGCCGGAGGAGAAGACGCGCAACGACATCTGGGCGGTCGACGCCGGCTTTCCCGGGGTCGAGACCCAGATGCCGCTGATGCTCACCGCGGTCAACGAAGGCCGCATGAGCATCTGCGACTACGTGCGCCTGAGCGCCGCGGCGCCGGCGCAAGTCTTCGGACTCTATCCGCGCAAGGGCGCGATCCAGCCCGGCGCCGACGCCGACCTCGCGATCGTCGATCTTTGCCGCGCGTGGTCGATCGACGACGCCGCGCTGCAGTCGCGCTCCAAGATCTCGCCGTGGAACGGACGGCGGGTGACCGGCCTGCCGATCCACACGTTGGTGCGCGGGCGCTTCGTCATGCGCGAGCGCCGGCTGATCGCCGACGCCCGCGGCTGGGGCCGCTCGGTGCACCCGCTCCAGCGCATGCCGAAGGCAGCCCCGCGCAACGCCGAGCAGACCACGGCGGCGGTCGCGGCGGCCCGCAAAGGAACCTGATGGACGCGCCTGACGGTTTCCTGCATAAGCGCGACACGACCGCTTTCTACCGGGAGGAAGCGCCATGAAGACGATGACCGTATACGAGGCGCGGAATCATTTTGCCCGGACCCTCGATGCTGCCAAAGAAGATGTCATCATTGTCACCCGCAATGGCCGGCCGGTGGCCGCGATCCAAGGCATCGACGATGATGACCTCGAGGATCTTCTGCTCGAGCGCTCGGAGCGCTTTTGGGCGATGATCAGGCGTGCCCGACGCGGCAAGCCGGTCGCGATCGAAACGCTGCGCAAACAGGTGACCGGCCGCCGGCCGCCGCCCGGGCGGACGGCGCGTGCGCGGCCGCGCCGCGGCGCGCGATAAAACGAGCGCGGCGCAATACCGCGCCTGCGCGCCTATTGCGCCCGACCCCATCGTCGGTCGCACCCGCGCCGATTCCATGCCATCTTGATGTGTCAGCTCTCAGCGATCATGCCCGGCCTTGTGCCGGGCATCCACGTCTTGGACACGTATTCCAATCAAAGACGTGGATGGCCGGGACACCCCCGGGACGAAGTGCCCGGGGGCGGCCATGACAAATTGGAGCAGCGCCGGAGATCAGGGGCGAGAGGTATCGATCATGGACGCGGCGAATTCTGCCCTGCTGACCGATCTCTATCAGCTCAACATGACCCAGGCGTATTTGGAGCACCGCCTCACCGACACCGCGGTGTTCGAGTTCTTCATGCGCGCCCTGCCGGCGAGCCGGAACTTCCTGATCGCCGCCGGACTGGAGCCGGCGCTGGCGTTTCTCGAAGGCCTGCGCTTTTCCGCCGACGACCTCGCGTGGCTCGAAAGCACCGGCCGATTCAGCCGGCAGCTCGTCGAATACCTCAAAGATTTCCGCTTCACCGGCGCCGTCCATGCCATGCCGGAGGGAACGGCGTTCTTCGCCGACGAGCCGATCCTGCGGGTGACGGCGCCGCTTCCGCAAGCGCAGCTGCTGGAAACCCGGCTGATCAACCTGCTGCACTTCCACACCCTCATCGCCTCCAAGGCGGCGCGCATGGTGCTCGCCGCGCCCGGCAAGCTCATGGTCGATTTCGGCCTGCGCCGCGCGCACGGCGCGGAAGCCGGCGTGATGGCCGCCCGCGCGAGCTACCTCGCCGGCTTTGCCGGAACCGCG
>DASPVJ010000101.1:0-11449 GCA_035622435.1 Xanthobacteraceae bacterium
TTGCGCTGGATTTCCGCCGGCGTTCCCTCCGCCAGGATGGCGCCGTAGTGCAGCACCGTGATGCGGTCGGCAAGCCCCATCACCACGGTCATGTCGTGCTCGACGATCAGGATCGTCAGGTCCTTGGCGATGCGGCGCACCAGCGCCATGGTGTCGTCGGTCTCGCCCGCGCTCATGCCGGCGGTCGGCTCGTCGAGGCACAGGAGCTGCGGCTCGGTCGCCAGCGCGATGCCGATCTCGAGGTTGCGCTGCTCGCCGTGCGAGAGGTTGGCGGCGAGTTCGTCGGCCTTGCCGGCGAGGCCGACCGTCGCCAGCACCGCCTCGGCCTTGTCGATGATGTCGCGGAAGGCGCGATGATGCGTCAGCAGGCTCCAGCGGTGGCGGCGCGACTGGGCGGCAATGCGGACGTTTTCCAGCGTGGTGGCGTTGGGAAGGATATTGGTGATCTGGTACGAGCGGGCGATGCCCTTCTGCGACACGCGGTCGGGCGACAGCCCGGTTATGTCATCGCCGTTGAAGAGAATGCGTCCCGACGAAGGCCGCAGCACGCCGGTCAGGCAGTTGAAGAACGTGCTCTTGCCGGCGCCGTTCGGCCCGATCACCGCACGGATTTCCCCGCGCCCGACTTCGAAGTTGACGCCGGTGAGCGCGGCAAGCCCGCCGAAGCGGACGTTCAAATCCTCGGTGCGCAGCACCGGCGCCGCCCCGCTCGCCCCGGCGGCGGCCGGGGCGGGTGCGGCGGGAGACGGATCGGCCGCCACTTAGGACGAGATGAATTTGCAGGCCGGCGGGAACAGGGTCTTTTCCTTTTCCACCACCTCGAGGATCCGCCACTTGCCGTCCTTGATGTCGAACAGGATCTCGCGCAGGAACGCCTGGTGGTCGTCCTTGCGCAGGACCTTGTCGCCCTGCGGGAAGTCGTCGCCCTCCTTCATCTCGAGCCCTTCGAGCGCCTCGATCAGCTTCATCGTGTCGTCGCGGCCCTGGTAGTTCGCCTTTTCGATGCCGATCTTGATGGCGTTCATCGCCTCGAAGTTCGATTGCACGTAGCGGTCGGGCAGCGGCCCGGTCGGGTCGATCTGCTTGAGCCGGACAACGGCATCGTCGAAAAACTTCCTGTGCGCGGCGGTATTGAACGGCGGGTCGAACACCGGCAGATAGCGATTGACGCCGACGAAGCCCTCGATCTTGTTGCCCAGCGCGGGGAGATTGGTGGACTCGGCAATGGCGCCGTCGCCGGCCCATTTGTATTTCTTGGTGAGCCCGAGGTCGTAGCCCTGATTGGTGATGGTCACCCCGTCCTTGCCGAAGAATATGAGGAACAGCCCGTCGAAGTCGCCGGAGATTTTCGACAGGAACGGCGTCATGTCGGCGATGTTGAGCGGGATTCCGGTGGTGCCGACGACCTCGCCACCCGACTTCTTGATCTCCGCCGCGTAGGCGTCGCGCGTCGTCTGGCCCCAGGCGTAGTCGGCATAGGCGATGTGCCAGCGCTTGCCGAGCTTGTTGACCAGGTAGGGCGCGAACGCCACCGCCTGCGCCGGCGCATAATCGAACGGCCGGAAGGTGTAGCGGCTGCATTTGCTGGTGGTCAGCGTGGTGTCGAGGCACACGCTGATCATGTTGACGATCTTCTGCTCCTCCCACACCGGCGTGCAGGCGAGGCAGATGTTGGAGAGGAAGCCGCCCACATGTACGTCGATCTCGTTTTCGACCGCGAGCTTCTCACTCTTGCGGCGCCCGATGTCGGGCTTGGACTCGTCGTCCTCGACGATCAGCTCGACCGGTCGGCCGTTGATCCCGCCGGATTTGTTGATGCGGTCGACGGCCATCTGGATGCCGACGAGCGCGGTCTTGCCGCCGACGGCGGCGCCGCCGGTGAGCGGCTGCAGGCTGCCGATCTTGTACGGCTTGGCGGCGCCGAAGGCGGCCCGCCACGGGGCCGGTACCAGCATCGCGGCGCCGAGCGCGCCGGCGGCTTTGGCGGTCCACCCGACGAGACGCCGGCGCGTGACCTTGCCGCGGTGCCAGAATGCCTCGTCCCCGTCGTCATGGTGTTTATTGTTGTCAGCCATGGCAGCCCCTCTCTGGTTGTCGCGCCAGCGTCGACTTTCATTTGGTCGAAGGATCATCGCTCATACTATACGCCCCGCCACGCGGGGCAACAACCGACGCGCCGATTGCGCGGCTCATGCCCGCGTTCCGGCCGCCGGGCGCCAAAAAGTTAGGCAGGCGCCGGTGACGACGCACAGCGCGCTCGCCACGGCTACTTCCAGTTGCGTAACCGTATCTTAAATTTTAGTTCGAACAAAGGGCCGCGACCCGTGAAAGTTGGACAACTTATCAGATTCGTGACATCATAACGCTTGGCGACAGCAGGCTGGGGAGGTTGCAGTGTCGATCAATAAATTTCATTTGCTGTGCATCATGGCATTGGCGGCAACGCCCGCGTCCGCCTTGTCCATCTCTGCTCACTGCTGGTGCAATCTTGGACCGGCGAGCAAACCCTACAAGAGCTTTGGCGAGATCGCGAAGTATTCAACGTCGATTGGCCACGGCAAGGCTTGCGCCAACTCCTGCGCCAGTGCGGCCGCCGGCTGGATGGCGACAAACCGTAACGCCGTTTGCAAGGCTGCCAATCAGGGCACTGTCACAGCTTATTCGTGGGTCGGAGCCGGGGCGAAAACTGCAGCCTGGAGTTTCGAGTGTACGCCGACCTGCCCCGCGGCGAATTCGGGACAGTTAAGATTCGACGACTCCGGTTCGCCGGGCGCACCGCTACTGACCGTAAACAACAATTCCTACAGTAACACACTGGTAACGAATATCCCTGATCCAAGTGGATGTTATTCGACCTTCTCCGTGGCAATACCACTCGGAGTCCGAATACCGGCACACACGTTTACCGCTCAGCTTTTTCGTAACAATACGTTGGTTCAGACTCTTACGGGCAAATCGCCGATTCTCGCCCTCGACGGGCTCGTTGCGACGGCTACGTTTACGCAACAGCCTAATGCAGGTTCTAATGTTCAAAGCGCCAGGTGGACGATCAACTGGCTGTATATGGGGTCACCTAATCCGAAGGGGTCGTTCGCGTTTACGTTTGCTCCGTGAGGTCAGGGCCGAGACGTCAGCGATTTCCTACGTTCCGGCCGCCGGGCGCCAAAAAGTTAGGCAGGCGCCGGTGACGACGCACAGCGCGCTCGCCAGCACGGACGGCGTCAAAGGCTCGCCCAGCACCACGTGGCTCTGGGCGACGCCGAACACCGGGGAGAGCAGCAGGATCTGGCTTGCGGTCGTCGCGCGGATGCGGGCGAGCGCCTGCGACCAGCACCAGAAGGCAAGCGCCGTCGGCACGAGGATGTTGTAGACGGTGATGACGACCAGCGCCGGCGTCGGCCGGATCGGGTGACGCCATTCGAGCGCGACGGCCGGCAGCGCGACCGCGACGGCACTGACCGCGAGTTGCCAGAACACCTGTTGCCAGAAGGTGCTCTGCCATTTGCCGCGGCGGTAGAGCACCGCGCCGAGCGCCCAGCCCATGGTGGCGGCGAGCGCGGAGAGGACGCCGGGCACGGTCGCCGCGTTCCACGGCATGGCGAGCGGATTGGTCAGGATCGCCATGCCGGCGAGGCCGAGCGCGATGCCGACGATGCCGGCGAGCGAGAATCGCTCGCCCAGCAGGGCGACGCTGAACAGCAGCGACCACACCGGGTTGGTGTACATCAGCAAGATGGTATGGGTGGAGGCGATCCAGGTGAGCGACAGCGTGATCAGCAGGGAGAGCGCCGCGCCCTGCAGGACGCCGATGAGCCCGAGCCGGGCGCGCTCGCCGCGCACCGGCATGACGTGGCCGGGGCCGTGATGAAGCGCGAGCGCCGCAGCAACGACGATGGCGGCGCCGACGTAGCGCGCGGCGTTGAACGTCCACGGCCCGATGTCGCGCAGCGCGAGCGAAATCCAGGTGTAGTTGCCGCCCCAGGCGAAGATCAGCACGGCCAGCATGCCGAGCGCGCCCCAGGGGCGCGCCGGAGCCCTTCGGCCCCGCGGATCGGCGGTCGGCGTCGGAGCATTTTCCGGAAAAGTGGGCACCGGTTTTCCGCAGAAAATGCGACCACGCGCAGAGTCGCTACACCGCCAGCGCCTCGGGCCGCTTGATCTCGATCTCGACGAAGGCGATCGGGTGCGGCGAGCCGTTCATCACGTCGTGCTCGACGCCGGCCGGCCGCCGGTAGGATTGCCCGGCGACCAGCGTCACTTCGTTCTCCTTCGAGCCGTCGTCGATCTTCATGGTCGCGTCGGTGAGCATGACGACGAGGTAGGGCCAGCCGTGCCGGTGCCAGCCGGTGACGGCGCCGGGCGCGAAATCCCAGCGGGTGATGCGCACCACGTCGTCGTCCTGCTGGACCGTCGGCATTGCGGGAATCGTGCATTTGAAGGCCATGGCGCTACTCTCCGTTACCCTTGCCCGTCATCACCAGCTGCGTCTGCGTCACCAGCGCGACGAGCGCGCCGTCGCCGCGGGTGATGCGGGTCTGCCAGACCATGGTGGTGCGGCCGCGGTGCAGCGGCGTGCATTCTGCGAACACGGTGACGCCGAGTTCGACCGGCGCGAAGAAATTGGTCTTGCTCTCGATCGTGGTGGTGGCGGCGCCCGGCGGCAGATTGGCGTGCGCCGCGGTGCCGCCGAGGACGTCGGCGAGCGCCATCAGCACGCCGCCGGACAGCACGTTCTTGCGGTTGGCAAGTTGCGCGCCGGCGAGAAGCTCGCCGGCGACCCGGTCGCGCGACAGATGGGTGATCTTGAGCCCGAGCGTGCGCGCGACCGCCGGAGAGCCATCGGCGCGCGGGTCGGCGCCGGCCTCGGCCGCTGGCGAAGCGTCCGCCATCAGAACGTCACCACCGAACGGATCGACTTGCCTTCGTGCATCAGGTCGAACCCCTTGTTGATGTCGGACAGCGGCATCTGGTGGGTGATCATCGGGTCGATCTCGATCTTCTTTTCCATGTACCAGTCGACGATCTTCGGCACGTCGGTGCGGCCGCGCGCGCCGCCGAACGCGCTGCCGCGCCACACCCGGCCGGTGACCAGCTGGAACGGGCGGGTGCGGATTTCGGCGCCGGCCGGCGCCACGCCGATGATCACGCTCTCGCCCCAGCCCTTGTGGCAGCACTCGAGCGCCGCGCGCATGGTGTCGACGTTGCCGATGCATTCGAACGAATAATCGGCGCCGCCGCCGGTGAGGTTGACGAGATGGTTGACGAGATCGGTCCCGGCGTCCTTGGAGTTGACGAAGTGGGTCATGCCGAAGCGCTCGCCCCATGCTTTCTTGTCAGGATTGAGGTCGACGCCGACGATCATGTGGGCGCCGACCAGGCGCAGGCCCTGGATCACGTTGAGGCCGATGCCGCCGAGCCCGAACACCACGCAGTTGGCCCCGGCCTCGACCTTGGCGGTGTTGATGACGGCGCCGATGCCGGTCGTCACCCCGCAGCCGATGTAGCAGACCTTGTCGAACGGGGCGTCGTCGCGGATCTTCGCCACGGCGATTTCCGGCAGCACGGTGAAATTGGCGAAGGTCGAGGTGCCCATGTAGTGGTGGAGCTTGCGGCCGTCGAGGGAGAAGCGCGAGGTGCCGTCGGGCATGACGCCGGCCCCCTGGGTGGCGCGGATCTTCTGGCACAGATTGGTCTTGCGCGAGAGGCAGTACTCGCATTCCCGGCATTCCGGCGTGTAGAGCGGGATGACGTGGTCGCCGGGCTTGACCGAACTCACGCCCGGCCCGACCTCGACCACGACGCCGGCCCCCTCGTGGCCGAGGACCGCCGGGAACAGGCCCTCCGGGTCCTTGCCGGACAAGGTGAACTCGTCGGTGTGGCAGATGCCGGTCGCCTTGATCTCCACCATCACCTCGCCGGCGCGCGGCCCGTCGAGCTGCACATGGGTGACGGCGAGCGGCTTGCCCGCCTCGAAGGCGACGGCGGCGCGAACGTCCATGGTTTCCTCCCTGCATTTATTCGGCGACGCGCGCGTCGGCGTCAGCCCTCGAACCGGCGGAACGCCAGCACCGCATTGAGGCCGCCGAACGCGAAGGAGTTGGAGAGCGCGATGCGCAGCGGCTGGCGGCGCGCTTCGTTGGGCACGTAGTCGAGATCGCAGGCCGGGTCGGGGCCGAGATAGTTCATGGTCGGCGGCACGACGCCGTCGCGCAACGCCATGACCGCGGCGACCGCCTCGAGCGCGCCGGCGGCGCCGAGCGCGTGCCCCACCATGGACTTGGTCGAGGAAACGGCAAGCCGCCGCGCGTGCGCGCCGAAGGCGGTGTGCAGGGCCGCCGTTTCGGTCGCATCGTTGGCGGTGGTGCCGGTGCCGTGGGCGTTGACATAGTCGATGGCGTCGGGCGCCAGCGCCGCGTCGGCAAACGTCGCGACCATCGCGCGCACCATGCCGTCCGGGTCGGGCGCGGTGAGGTCGCCGGCGTCGGCGCTCATGCCGAAGCCGACGATCTCGCCCAGCACGTGGGCGCCGCGCGCGGCCGCATGATCGAGCGTCTCGAGCACCAGGATCGCCGCGCCCTCGCCGAGGATCATGCCCTTGCGCTCGCGGGAGAACGGTCGGCAGGTGTCGGGCGCGAGAATCCGCATGGCCTCCCAGGCTTTAACGGTGCCGTGGGTGAGCTGGGCTTCCGATCCGCCGGCGACCGCGCAGGTCACGGCGCCCGCGCGCACCAGATGGAACGCCTGGCCGATCGAATGGGTGGCTGAGGCGCACGCGGTCGAGACCGCGTAGGTCGGGCCCTTGATGCCGAAGAACATCGAGACCTGGCTCGCCGGCGCGTTCGGCATGGTGCGCGGAATGATGAGCGGATGCACGCGAACCGCCTTCTCGCCGTAGATGCGCTTGAAATTGTCGTCCTGGGTGGACTGGCCGCCGATGCCCGAGCCGATGATGGCGGCGGTGCGCTCCCCGAGCCCGTCGCGAAACGACAGGCCGGCCTGCCCGATCGCCTCGCGCCCGGCCGCTACCGCGAATTGCGAGACCCGGTCGAGGAAGCCGATCTGCCGCGCGTCGAAATGGTCGGCGGCTACGAAGCCCTTCACCTCGGCAACGGCCTTGGTGTTCAGGCGTTCCGCGTCGAAAATCGTCGGCGGCCCGAACCCGGAGCGTCCCGCGATCAGCGCCGCCCAATAGGCTTCGGTCGACAGCCCGACCGGGGAAACCGTGCCCAGCCCGGTAACGACGACCCGGTTCACGAGGCCGTCTTCTTGGCGACGAGCCCTTCGACGGCGTGCACCAGTTCGCCGACCGTCTTGAAGTCAAACTCGGTATTGGCGTTGAACGGAATCTCGATGTTGAATCTCTCTTCGATCGCGAACGTCAGCTCCAGCACGTCGAGGGATTCAAGCCCCAGGCTTTCCAACAGGTCGGACATTTGCAGCGGGCCCTTTTTGCCGCGGACCTTGCCGCCAACGAGTTCGATCACGCCGCTTGCCACATCGACCATCGCTATCCCTCTCCGCTGCCGCCTCGTCGGCTCAGGCTTGTTTTGTCTGTTCGAGCGCGGCGATGCGCTTCTTCAGATCGCCCACCTCGCCGAACAGGGCGCGCAGGCGGGCGAGATACTTGACCTGCTCGAACGCGCGTTCGCGCGGCACCGCCGGATACCCGGCCATCACCGCCTTGGCCGGCACGTTGCCGCCGACCCCGGACCCGCCCGCGATCATCGCGTCGGACCCGATGGTCACGTGGTCGGTGATGCCCACGCCGCCGCCCAGCACCACGCGATCTCCGATCTTCACGCTGCCCGATATACCGACCATGCCGCAGATCAGGCAATTCTCGCCGATGGTGACGTTGTGTCCGATCTGCACCAGATTGTCGATCTTGGTGTTGCGGCCGATGCGGGTGGCGGTCAGGGTCGCCCGGTCGACCGCCGAATTGGCGCCGATCTCCACGTCGTCCTCGATGATCACGGTGCCGAGCGAACGGATGCGGCCGGCCTGCGGGTCGCCGGGCGCGTCGCCCGCCGCATAGCTGAAGCCGTCGGCGCCGAGGCTGACGTTGTGCTGCAGGATCGCGCGGTCGCCGATCACGACCCGGTCGCCCACGCGCACGCCCGCATGCAGCAGGCAGTCGCGGCCGATCGCCGCCTCGGCGCCGACGGTGACGTGCGCCAGGATGACGGTGCCGGCGCCGATGCGCGCGCGCGGGCCGATCACCGCCAGCGGGCCGACGGCGGCGCCGTCGGCGATCTGCGCGTCGGCGGCGACGACCGCGGTCGGATGGATGCCCGGGCTGCGATCGACCGGCCGGTCGAACAGGCGGGTGAGGACGGCGAGCGCGCGGCGCGGCCGCTCGACGGCGATGACGGCGTCGAACCGCTCGCGCGGCGCTGCGGCCTTGGCCGCGATCACCACCGCCCGCGCCTTGGTGTGGGCAAGGGCGGCGACGGTGTCGGGCGTCATGGCCAGCGCAAGATCGGACCGGCCCGCCGTCTCCGGATCGGCGATCCGCTCGACTTCGATCGTCCCGTCGCCGTCGAGCGCGGCCGACAGCGCGACGGCGATGTCCCGCAGCCTCATCGGCATCCCCCCTCGTGCGCGCGAACGAACGCGTTCATGAGCCTGTCCGGTCCGGTGGAGGAGGGGATGTTTATCAGGTCGGCCGGACCCCTCCAAGCGCCCCCGGGGCGGGAGCCGTGGGTGTGCCTCTTTCTGTTCCCCTCCCCCCGCGAGCAAAGCGAGTGGTGGGGAGGGGTTAGGGGTGGGGGGCGCTTTAAGCGAAGGCGTGTGCGATGAGCCCCCCACCCGGCGCCGCTTCGCGGCGCCACCCTCCCCACCGCGCTGCGCGCGGGGGGAGGGATGAAGCAAGCCCATTTGACAATTCCCCGGGCGGGCCGCAAAGGCACCTTGTCGGAGCATGATCTTTTTCGAAAACCGGTACCCACCCCGCATCAAGTGCGGGGCAGGCATTTTCGGGATCATGCTCTGGGCCGGACGGAGCCCCACGCGGCATGTTCAAGCGCATCCTCATCGCCAATCGCGGCGAGATCGCCTGCCGCATCATCAAGACCGCGCGGCGCATGGGGATCGAGACGGTCGCGGTCTATTCCGAGGCCGACCAGGACGCGCTGCACGTGGAAATGGCCGACCGCGCGGTGCCGATCGGCCCGCCGCCAGCGGCGGAGAGCTATCTCGTCATCGACAAGATCGTGGCGGCCTGCCGCGCGAGCGGCGCCGAGGCGGTGCATCCGGGCTACGGGTTTCTCTCCGAGCGCGCGGCGTTCGCCCAGGCGCTCGCCAAGGCCGGCATCGTGTTCATCGGGCCGAACGCCAAGGCGATCGCCGCCATGGGCGACAAGATCGCGTCGAAAAAGGCGGCGGCACGCGCCAAGGTCTCGACCGTGCCGGGGTTTCTCGGCGTCATCGAGGACGCGAAGCACGCGCTGCGGATCGCCGACGACATCGGCTATCCGGTGATGATCAAGGCTTCGGCCGGCGGCGGCGGCAAGGGCATGCGCATCGCCCGGTCGAAGGGCGAGGTTGCCGAGGGGTTCGCGCGCGCGCGCTCGGAGGCGAAATCCTCTTTCGGCGACGACCGGGTGTTCGTCGAGAAGTACATCGTCGATCCGCGCCACGTCGAGATTCAGGTGCTCGGCGACAAGCACGGCCGCGTGATTCATCTCGGCGAGCGCGAATGCTCGATCCAGCGCCGCAACCAGAAAGTCATCGAGGAGGCGCCGAGCCCGCTCATCGACGATGAGACGCGCGGGCAAATGGGCAAGCAGGCGGTCCAGCTCGCCAAGGCCGTCGGTTACGATTCCGCCGGCACCGTCGAGTTCGTCGCCGGCCAGGACAGGAGCTTCTACTTCCTGGAGATGAACACGCGGCTGCAGGTCGAGCACCCGGTCACCGAACTCGTCACCGGCGTTGATCTGGTCGAGCAGATGATCCGCGTGGCGGCGGGCGAGAGGCTCGCCATCCGCCAGCAGGACGTGGCGCTGAACGGATGGGCGGTCGAGACCCGCGTCTATGCCGAGGATCCGTTCCGCAATTTTCTGCCCTCGACCGGCCGGCTCGTCACCTATCGTCCGCCGCCGGAGGGGAGCGCGGACGGCGTGACGGTGCGCAACGACACCGGCGTCTACGAAGGCGGCGAGATTTCCATATGGTACGACCCGCTGATCGCCAAGCTCGTCACCCACGCGCCGACCCGGGCCAAGGCGATCGACGCGCAGGCGCGCGCGCTCGACGCCTTCGCCATCGACGGCATCCGGCACAACATTCCGTTCCTCGCCGCCCTGATGCAGCACCGGCGCTTTCGCGCCGGGCGCCTGTCGACCGGCTTCATCGCCGAGGAATACCCGGCCGGCTTCGCCGCCCATCCGGCCGAGGGCGAAGCCGCGCAGGTGCTCGCCGCGGTCGCCGCCGCCGTCGATCATGTCATCGGCGAGCGCAAGCGGCGGATTTCCGGACAGATGATGGGGCGCGCGGTGACGCGCGAGCGCCGGCGCGCGGTCTGGCTCGACGACAACGAGCACGCGCTCGAGGTGACGCGGGCGAACGGCCGTATCGAGGTGAAGCTCTTCGATCGCGCGGGCCGCCCGGCGCGCGCCGTCGCTCTGGAGTCGGCGTGGGTGCCGGGCGAACCGGTGTGGCACGGCACCGTCGACGGCGCCCCGACCGCGGTGCAGGTGCGCCAGATTCCCAACGGGTTCGATCTCGCCTACCGGGGAATCCGCACGCGGGCCTTCGTCTACACCGAGCGCGAGGCCGCGGCCGCCCGCCTCATGCCGGTCAAGTCGACGGCCGACGCCGGCAAGACGGTGCGCTGCCCCATGCCCGGCCTGGTGGTGTCGATCGCGGTCGCCGAAGGCCAGGAGGTCAAGGCGGGCGAGACCCTGGCGGTGGTCGAAGCGATGAAGATGGAGAATGTGCTGCGCGCCGAACGCGACGGGGCGGTGAAGAAGATTCACGCCAAGCCGGGCGACAGCTTGGCGGTCGACGCGGTGATCCTGGAATTCGCGTGATTATGCACACACGACGCTTCAGATTCCCTCTCCCCTACGGGGCTACGGGGAGAGGGTTGGGGTGAGGGGGTTACGATGTTTGACTTGAAACGCCGGAACCCCCTCACCCGGATCGCTGCGCGATCCGACCTCTCCCCTCCGGGGAGAGGTGAAGCATGACCTTGCACTTCGCCTATGGGTCGAACATGAGCCGGGCGCTGATGCAGCGCCGCTGTCCGGGCGCCCGCGCGCTCGGGCCGGCGCGGCTTGACGGCTGGCGGTTCACGATCATGCGCGAGGGCTACGCCTCGATCGTGCCGGCGGCGGGCGCCGCGGTGCACGGGGTCGCTTGGCGGCTCTCGCCGCGCGACCTTGCGGCGCTCAACGCCTACGAAAGCCTCGACCGCGGGCTTTACCTGCGCCGGGTGCTGCCGGTCGCG
>DASPVJ010000102.1:0-13697 GCA_035622435.1 Xanthobacteraceae bacterium
CAAGGCGCTGACCGAGAAGGTCGAAGGCCGCGATATTTGACGACACTGTCGGGCTTCTCAACCGTCATGCCCGGCCTTGTGCCGGGCATCCACGTCTTGGAGGCACAAACAAAGAAAGACGTGGATGGCCGGGGCAAGCCCGGCCATGACGCGCGTGTTTGTGACGACCCGCGTCACACCTCCTCCGCCGCGGTGCCGCCGACGAACGCGATGCGCACCATGTTGGTGGCCCCGGGGGTGCGTAGCGGCACCCCGGCGACGATGATGATGCGCTGGCCCGCGCGCGCGAAGCCTTCCGTGAAGGCGATGCGGCAGGCGCGCTCGACCATGTCGTCGAGGTCGCGCGCATCCGCGGCGACGACGCAGTGCACGCCCCACACGACCGACAACTTGCGTCCGGTGGAAACGTTGGGCGAGATGGCGACGATCGGCGACGCCGGCCGCTCGCGCGCGACCCGCAGGCCGGTCGAGCCGGAAAAGGTCCAGCACACGATGGCGGAAAGATCGAGCGTCTCGGCGATCTGCCGGGTCGCCGCCGCGATGGCGTCGGCGCCGGTCGCCTCCGGCTCGGCGTGCTGCGCCTGGATGATGGCGCGGTAGGTCGGGTCGGCCTCCACCTCGACGGCGATGCGGTTCATCATCGCGACCGCCTCGACCGGATATTGCCCGGCCGCCGACTCGGCGGAGAGCATGACCGCGTCGGCGCCCTCGAAGATCGCGGTCGCCACGTCGGACACTTCGGCGCGGGTCGGCACCGGATTCGAAATCATCGATTCGAGCATCTGGGTCGCAACCACGACCGGCTTGCCGGCGCGTCGCGCCGTGCGCGTGAGCTGCTTCTGCACGCCCGGCACCTTTTCGAGCGGCATTTCGACGCCGAGGTCGCCGCGCGCAACCATGATGGCGTCGGTCAGGTCGAGAATGTCGGGAAGCCGTCCGACCGCTTGCGGCTTTTCGATCTTGGCCATCACGGCGGCGCGGCCGCGGGTGATCTTCTTCGCCTCGGCGATGTCCTCGGGCCGCTGAATGAACGACAGCCCGACCCAGTCGATGCCGGCGTCGAGCGCGGCTTCGAGGTCGGAGCGATCCTTGGCGGTGAGCGCCGAGGCGGCGATGGTGGTGTCGGGCAGGCTCACGCCCTTGCGGCTCGACAGCTTGCCGCCGACCTCGACCCGGGTGACGACGCGCGCCGGCGCCGTCTCGATCGCCGTCAGGCGGATCTTTCCGTCGTCGAGCAGCAAGGCGTGGCCGGGCGCGAGCGCCGCCAGGATTTCCGGGTGGGGCAGTTGCACCCGCGTGGCATCGCCCGGCGCCGGGTCGGCATCGAGCACGAAGGTCGCGCCCGCGGCGAGGACGACCGCGTCCTCCGCGAAGGCGCCGACCCGCAGCTTGGGGCCCTGCAGGTCGACCAGAATGCCGATCGGGCGCCCGTGCTCGGTTTCGACCGCCCGGATGGCGGCAACGAGCGCGCGCATCTTGTCGTGCGCGGTGTGGCTCATGTTGATGCGAAACACGTCGGCGCCGGCGGCGAACAAGCGCGCGATCGTCGCCTGCTCGGAGGAGGACGGCCCGAGCGTCGCCACCACCTTGGTCCGCCGCAGGCGCCTCATTGCCCCGGCGGCTTGGCGCCCTGGGGAAGCGAGGGGATCAGGGGCGTGAATCCCGGCAGCGGACGCTGCGGCACCTGTTCGGTCGATTCGGTGAGCTGCACCGTCCACGAGCGTTGCTCGCCGGTGTCGACTTCGAAGAAGCCGGTCTTGTCAAAGCCGCGGGCGAGACAATCCTCGATGCCGCGAATGGTGAATTCCTTGTCGCGCGTGCACATGAAGGCCTTGCCCGACCATTCGCCGCCGCGGTCGTAGTCGACCGCGTAGACGTAGTAGTAGCGCGCGACCAGCGCCCCCTTGAGCAAGGTGTCGCAGCTGCGCGCCGACAGGTTCCACCAGCCCTCGGTGGTCCAGCCCTCGTTGTCCTTGTAGCCCAGCGCGATGCCCACCCGGCTGCCGGTGTTGTTGCACAGGCGGAAGTCGGCGGCCGCGGGCGCGGCCGTCAAGGTCAGGAGCGCGCCCACCAGCAACAACCCGCCGAGCGCGGATCGGGTTCCGCGCCGGCGCCGGTCGGTCGTCGAGCAAGCCCCTTCCACCATCGTGCAATATCGGCCGATTACGCGCGGGGCGGATTTCGCGCCGGCGCTCATGTCCTGTCAACGAGGATGGCGCGGAAGTCGTTGACGTTGGTGAAGGTCGGCCCCGGGGTCAGAAGGTCGCCGAGCCGGGCGAAGAAGTCGGTCGAATCGTTGTCGGCAAGAAAGGCGGCGGGATCGAGGCCGAGCGCCCGGGCGCGGGCGGCGCTGCTCCCGTCGACGAAGGCCCCGGCGGGATCGTCGGACCGCCCGGTGCCCCCGTCGGTGCCGTCGGTGTCGCCGGCGAGCGCCGCAATGCCGGGCAAGCCGTCGAGCGCGAGCGCGAGCGCCAGGGCAAATTCCTGGTTGGGGCCGCCGCGGCCGTTGCCGCGGATCGTCACGGTCATTTCGCCCCCCGACAGGATCGCCGCCCGCCGGCCGGCAGCGGCCAGCGCGCGGGCGCGCTCGGCCTGCTCGGCGGCGACCGCGCGCGCTTCCCCTTCGATCCGGTCGCCGAGGAACACGCACGCGTAGCCGGCCGCCTCGACCGCGGCGGCGGCGGCGCGGAACGCATCGGCAGGCGTTGCCACCAGCCGGAACTCGGTTGCCGCAAACGCCGGATCGCCGGGCTTGGGCGTTTCGTTCCTCGGGTCGGCCAGCGCCCGCGCGACCGCCGGCGGCAGGTCGAGGCGATGGCGCGCGACGATCGCCCGCGCGTCCGCGAGCGTCGACGGGTCGGGAACCGTCGGCCCGGAGCCGATCACCGCCGGGTCGTCGCCCGGCACGTCGGAAATCGCCAAGGTGACCACGCGCGCGGGAGCCGCGCGGGCGGCGAGCCGCCCGCCTTTGAGGCGGGAGAGATGCTTCCTCACCGTGTTGATCTCGCCGATCGTGGCGCCCGACTTGAGCAACGCCCGGGTCACCGCTTGCTTCTCGGCGAGAGTGAGGCCCGCGGCCGGTGCGATCCAATTGGCCGACGCGCCGCCCGAGAGCAGCACGAGCACGAGGTCGGCGGCCCCGGCGCCATCGGCGAGCGCGAGCGTGCGTTCCGCCGCCGCAAGCCCCGCCGCGTCGGGCACCGGATGTCCGGCCTCGGCCACGGGCACGACGCGGGTCGGCCGGCCATAGCCGTGGCGGGTCACCGCAATGCCGTCGATGCGGTCCGGCGGCAAGGCGCCCGCGTCGAGGTAATGGCGCTCGGCGACCTCGGTCATGGACCCGGCGGCCTTGCCGGCGGCAAGCATGATCAGGCGGCCGGTGGCGGGCGGCGCCGGCAAGTGCGGCGGCAGGCAGGTCGCCGGATGTGCCGCCGCCACGGCGGTCCGGTAAAGCGCTTCGAGGAAGGCGCGGGGGTGCGTCATGGTCCGGCGGGCGCTGGGGCCGCGCAAATCGTCATCGAGCATGAGATCGGCCGCACCTAGATCGGGGCCGTTTGTTCCGCCGGACGATGTTCGCGACGCTCGGGCTCTACCGCAATTACAAGTCGTTGTCCGAGCTTGCGCAATGCCGCGGTCAAGGTCGCGAGTTTGGTTGCGTGCGTGGGGTCGAGTATCCGGCGGGCTTCCTTCTCATCTTTGCCGATAAGCCGGGCAAAGGCGCGCTGGCTCAGTCCCCTTACCCGTATCGCCTCGAGGAGAGCGAGCTTCGCGGCAACGCCCGGCTCGACGGCGATCGAAACCAAGCCGGCACCCCGCGCGCGCGGCCGCGGAAGAGGTAATCCGCGCGCCGGATAGGTCAGCAACGCAAGGCCAAGCGCCGCCTCAGCCTGCTCGCAGGCCTCCGCTTCGTCGCGGCCCTCGGTGATGGCTTCGGGAACGTCCGGAAAGCTCACGACTACTCCGCGGCGATCGCCGGGCTCGAACCGAGCACGGTAAACGAAAGTCCTCATGGGAATTCCCCTTTCGGAGGGCGCCGAGCGGACCTTAGTCGAGACCGAGCGCCTTCCTGATTTTCCGTGCCGTCTTGGGATCGATCGCCCGCGACGGCACGGTCGTAACCTTGTCCTTACCGACCCAAACCATGACGTGGCTTCCCTTGCCCCGCCATGTTTCCACTCGAAACTCCAACCCCCGTCGCTTCGCCTCGTTTCGCAACTCGGCAATGAACCGCTCGCTTTTCGCCGCTCCGAGTCTCTCTCGATATCGGACATAAATGTCCGCAGTCAAGACGCAAGGCGGCGAGCGGCGCACGGCGAATGCGCCATGACGGTAGCGGACCCTCCGGACGCGGGCAGTTCAAAACCGCGGGCTCCGCCATTATGTTGCAGGCCAGGAAAGGATATCGCCATGGCTGTCGACGAACCAACCCGGACCGCGCTCGAGGCCGCCGTATTCCGCCGCCTGGTCGAGCATCTGCGCACGCGCACCGACGTGCAGAACATCGACCTGATGAACCTCGCGGGCTTCTGCCGCAACTGCCTGTCCAACTGGATGAAGGAGGCGGCCGACGCCGCCGGCGTCCCGATGAGCAAGGACGAGAGCCGGCAGCGCGTTTACGGCATGCCTTACGAGGAATGGCGGGCGAAGTACCAGGGCGAAGCGAGCCCGGCGCAGCGCGCGGCGTTCGACAAGGCCGCGGGCAAGCACTGAGGCGGCCGCTCGTCATTTCGGGGACTGACGCCTCGACCCCCTGTGGATGAATGCGGGCGCGCCTTGACGGCGCCACCGCTCCTTCCGAAACGTGCGGGCGCGGCCTGATCGTCCCCGCCGCTCGTCGTCGAGGAGTCTCCATGTCCGCCGTCCGCGTTGCCAAGGATCACCTCCGGGCGTTCGTCGAACGCATCGAGCGCCTCGAGGAGGAGAAGAAGGCGATCGCCGACGACATCCGCGACGTCTACGCGGAAGCCAAGGCCAACGGCTTCGACGCCAAGGCGCTGCGCACGGTGGTGCGGCTACGTAAGCTCGACGTGGAAGAGCGCAAGGAGCAGGAGGCGATCGTCGACACCTACTTGCAGGCGCTCGGGATGCTGGGAAGCTGAGGCGGGTCCTAATTCAGCGAAGCGGTGCGGGCGGGGCTGCGCGCCGTCGCAAACGTGACGGTCGGCAGGAAGGCGATCGCCGGACCGTTGAAGGAATAGGACGTCATGCCGGGCTGCGGATCGGCCGCGAACGTCATCGCGATGACTGTCGCGGGCTTCTGCATCAGGCGCGCGAGCTGCCGGTAGTCGGGCGCGCCGAAGGCGGCCACGCTCATGGAGTAATGCACGCTCGGCGCGATCACGAGGCTGCTGAGCCACGGATTGTCGCTGCGCTGGCCGGGGCGGATCGCCGCGGCCGGAGCCGCCGGCGCCGGCGTCGGGCGCGTCGCGGGCGCGGTTGCCGGCGGCGCCAAACGGGCCGAGGCCGCGGGCAGCGCTGCCGAACGCGGGGCATCCTCGTCGGCCGGCGGCGCCACCGCATAGGCGAGCGCATCCCGGGCCGGGACGCGGTCATTGCGGTCCGGCCACGACGACAGGCTCGCCGTCGTTTCCGGATCCACATTGGGGATATCGGCCGGCGGCCGGGGCGGTTCTGTCGCGGCCACGCGCGCGGGCGCCGGCGCCGGCGCGGGTTCGACCGGACGGCCCTGCGGGCCGGTCAGCCACGCGAATCGCCCACCGCCCGATCCGAGCGCGCCGGGCGGCGGCGCCTGGACGTCGCCTGCGGCCGTGGGCGGGGCTGCTGGCGGCGCCTCGATCGGCGGCTTCGCCGCCTCCCACATGCCGCGCGCGCGGACGATGTCGGCGGGCGAGGGTGCGGGCCCGGATTCGAGCGACGCGAGTGAATATTGCGCCGGGGCCGGGCGGGTCGGCTGGGCGAGCTTCGCCGGCTGGGTCGGCGGCGGCGGCTTGATCGGCGGCAACGGAACGGCCGCGGCAAGCTGCGGTTTGGCCGGCTCGCGCTTCGCCGCCGCGGCGCTCGGAGCGGTCGACGCGACGATATCTTCGTCTTCGTCCTCGCCGAAGCCGAACAGCCGCTCGATCAGGCCGCGCTTCGAGCGCTGGGCAACCGGCTGCACATCGCCGGCATTGGCGTCGTAGCCGGCCGGGCGGCTGTCCGCAAAGTGCGTCCTCGACTTCGTCGCCAGCACGTGCGCGAGTTGCTCGGAGCTCATGCGCGGCCAATGGCGCACGCTGCCGGTGTCGAGATGCACGAACGGCGAGCCCGAGGTCGGATAGAAGCCGACGCCGCCGCGCTGCATGCGCAGGCCGGCGTAGCGCAGTTGCTCGAGCGGCACGCCGGGGATGTAGAAGTCCATCGCCTTGCCCAGCATGTGCTGGCTGAACCGGGCCACGCCATGGCTGCGCCGCCGCAGCATCGCGTTGGTTTCCGGCGACCGGAAACCGCAGACGACCTGAATCGGCTGGGTTGCGCCGACCTCGTGGTAGACCTCCCAGATCAGATCCAACAATTGCGGATCCATCCGGGTGACTTCTTCGCGCCGCCAGTCGCGCAGGAAGTGATTGAGCTTCTCCAGCGCCGCCTCGTCATAATGGCCGTCGCGCTTGAAGGTGATGCTGATGTCTTCGCCCGTGTGCATGTGATGCATCGCGAGCGTGCGCGTGTCGCCGTCGGCGACCGCGTTCTGCAGATTTTCGCTGCTGAAGAGGACGAGCAACGCCGCCAAGGCGACGTGGCGGCTCGCGCGCCACGGGCACGCAATCAGGCCAGCCATTCGCGCAGCAAGAAATGCCACGTGCGACTTCCCGTGAAGACGTCGTTCGACAACACGGCCGGCGGCGTCCCAAACCGCAGGCCAACGAGTGACGCAGTCTTGTTGGGAAGGGTTAACGCACGATTAGCGTTTTGCCCGTCCCCCCGATGGCAAAACGCTAACGGGCGAGTATGGCAAAAAAGTGCCGATCCGCAGGTCGGGCGGCGCAAATCGCCGCCGCCTCGGGCAAAAGAGTTAACGGCTGCCGTGCAGAAATTGCCCGCCGCGCCGGCTTCGCGCGGTCAGCGGAACAGGCGGCCAAAGAAGGAGAACCCCGAATCGGGCGGCTGCACGCGGACCGCCTGGTGGCGGGTCGCATCGTGGCGCTCGATGGCGATGTCGGCGAACCGCCGCTCCTCGCCGCGCAGCTGCGCCAGCACGCGGGCGTCGCGCCCGTAGATGTCCTCGCGAATCACCAGTTTGCCGGCGTCGTCCACGTACGCGGTCTGGTAGGTGATGTGGACCGGAAGCGGCGTCGGGAAGTTGATGTTCTGCTCGGCGCTGCCGAACATGCGATGGATCCGCTCCTCGCTGTAGCCTTCCTTCGGCAACTCGATCGACAGGAGCACTTCGGCGTATTTCAGCGGATTTTCCACCCGCATGCAGCCGTGGCTGTACGCGCGCTTGTCGTGGGCGAACAGGTATTTGTCCGGAGTGTCGTGCTGGTAGACCAGGAACTTGTTGGGGAAGTTGAAACGGATGCGCCCGAGCGCGTTGCGGTCGCCGGGCGGCTGGTAGATGTGCACCGTGCCGTCGCGCTCGTAATCGACCTTCAGGCCGATTCGCTCGAGCGCGGTCGGATCCTGCTGCAGGGCCGGCAGATATTCGTTCTGGATGATCGACGGCGGGACGTTCCAGGTCGGATTGACCGTGATGAACCGCATCGGCTCGCTGAGCATCGGCGTCGGCATCGACGGTTTGCCGACCACGATCTTGGTTCGCCAGGCGACCGCGCCGTTGTTCACGACCTTGAGCGTGTAGTCGGGAATGTTGACCATCACGTAGGCCTTGCCGAGGTCGCGCGGCAGCCAGCGCCACCGCTCCATGTTGGCGATGATCACGTCGGCGTCGCGGTCGTGGCGCGGTCCGTTCAATGCATCGACGGTCGCGCCGTTGAGGTTGCCGGTGGCCGACAGGTCGTGGGAGCGCTGGAACTTCCTGACCGCTTCGGCGAGCGGCTTGTCGTAGGCGGTGCCGTCGCCGGCGACGCCGAGCCGCTCGCGCAGCAGCGGTACGCGCGGGTCCTGCATGCCGACCTTGAGGACGGGCCCGCTGCCGATGCGCGCCGGTCCGCCCTCGCCGTTGCGCCCGCGCGCTTCGGCGAGCTTCTCGCGCAGCAAGCGGTAGCCTTCGTGCGGCGGGTTGTAGGAGCCGAGCGCCTCGCCGGCATCGGCGGCGTCGGCCATCTTCGCGAGCACGTCGGCGGGTTCCGGCGGCACCAGGTTGTAGACGATGTCGGCGCTGACCCGCGAGTAATGGACCCGGCCGATCTGGGCGTGGCGCGCGTAGGTGAGCGCCGCCATGGTCAGCTTGATTTCCGCATCTGCGAGCGCGTCCGGATCCGCTGCGGAGGCGAATTCCGGGACCCGATAGTCGGACGGGTCGAGGCCGTCGGCGTCCGCGTGCTGGAGGCGCGCGATCACCGCCTTGGCGCGGGCATTGGCGGCGCTGTTTTCGATCCACAGCGGGGCGAATGCGCGCGCCGCATAGAAGGTTTCGATCGGCTTGCGCTCGGTCTTGCGCTCGATCATGCGGTCGATCTTGCCGGCGAAGAGTTCGCGCAATTTCTCGGCGACCGGCGAGGCCGGGGCGGTTGCGATGTCCTTGAGGGTCGGCGGCGGCACGTTCGCCGGCTCGGCGGGCGGAATGCCGTCGTTGGTCGGGGCCGTGGCGGCCGGGATCGGCGCCGCGGGGGTCGTCGCTGCCGGGGCCGGCGGCGCCGGCGCGGCCGCTGCGGCGGCGCTCGGCGGCGGCGTTACGGAGCCGGTTGCCGGGTCGCCGACGTCGGCAAGGGTGGGCGGCGGCACATCGGCCGTGTCGGGGACCGGGACCAGCGCTTCGACCGCGGCGGAATTCCCGTCGGGCGCACCGATGGCCGGGCCCGCGAGCACCAGCGCCAGCGCGAGGGCGGTGCCGGTCAACAAGCGATCGAAGCGGCGGCTGCTCATTGGTCGACCCCCGTATTCCCCCCAGCCACGCCTGCCCGTCCCGGCGCGGCTGGGCTCTCTCGCGTACCCATGCAGGATTACACGGACGG
Organism: Xanthobacteraceae bacterium; assembly: GCA_035622435.1. GTDB lineage: Bacteria > Pseudomonadota > Alphaproteobacteria > Rhizobiales > Xanthobacteraceae > AP-16. The sequence goes on from DASPVJ010000102.1 coordinate 9,072, forward strand.
AACTGCTAAATCCTAATGAAAAAGGGCGAACTGGTCCGGATTATGGCGGATTTTGCGCGGGGTGTTACCCGGCCGCAACGGTATCGGGCGCCGATGCGCCGGGTTCGGCGCCCTCGAGCCCCGGATCGTCAAGCTTTCGGTAGAGGGTCGAGCGGCCGATTTGCAGTTTGCGGGCTACTTCCGACATTTGGCCGCGATAGTGGGTGATGGCGAAGCGAATCGCCTCGGCTTCGATGTCCGCCAGCGGGCGGACGTCGCCGGTCGCACCCAGCAGCGCCAAAACCGGGCCATGCGGCAGCGCCGGCGGCGCGGCCGCCATCGGCGGCTCCGCCGGGGCGGGCGGCTCGAGCGTCAGGGGTTCGTCCGCGCGGATTGCGGGCGAAGGTTCCGGCTCGGTCTCGAGCGGGGCCTGGTGCCCCGGTCCCTTGGCCGTCTGGCCGACCAATTGGGGAAACTCGCCAACCCCGATCTCGTCGCCTTCGGCCAGCACCACCGCGCGGAAAATGGCGTTTTCGAGCTGGCGCACGTTGCCGGGCCAGGAACAGCGGGTCAGTAACGCCATGGCGTCGGCCGCCACCACCCGGATGCGCTTTCCTTCCTCCGCGTTGAAGCGGACGAGGAAATGGCGAACCAGATCGGGGATGTCCTCCGGCCGCTCGCGCAGCGGCGGCACCGTGACCGGGAAGACGTGCAGCCGGTAGAACAGGTCCTCGCGGAAGCGCCCGTCCTTGACCGCGGCGATCAGGTTGCGGTTCGAGGCGGAGATGACGCGGACGTCGACCTTGACGGACTTGCGGCCGCCGACCGGGTCGACCTCGCCCTCCTGAAGGGCGCGCAACAGTTTGACCTGGGCGGCGAGCGGCAGTTCGCCGACCTCGTCGAGGAACAGCGTGCCGCCCGAGGCCTCGACGAACTTGCCGGCGTGACGCTCGGTAGCGCCAGTGAATGCCCCTTTCTCATGGCCGAACAGGGTCGATTCCACCAGATTGTCCGGGATCGCCCCGCAATTGACGGCGACGAACGGCTTGGCGCGCCGCTCGCCGGAGCCGTGAATGGCGCGCGCGATCAGTTCCTTGCCGGCCCCCGATTCGCCTTCGATCAGCACCGGGATGGCCGACGCCGCGGCCTTCTCGGCGGTCTTGAGCACCGCGTGCAGGCGCGGGCTGCGGCTGATGACGTCCTTGAACGTCAGCGTGCCGGCGCGGCTGCGCTTGAGGCGCTGCACCTCGGTTTCCAGCGCGCTCGTGGCGAGCGCGTTGCGCAGCGAGACCTGCAGCCGCTCCGCGCCCGCCGGCTTGACCACGAAATCGACCGCGCCCGCCCGCATCGCCGAGATCACGTTGTCGATCCCGCCGTGGGCGGTCTGCACGATCACCGGAACGTTCACGCCCGCCTCGCGCATTTGCGCGAGGACGCCGAGGCCGTCGAGTTCGGGCATGACGAGGTCGAGCACGACGGCGTCGATCCGCGGCCCGTCCGCCGCGAGCAGGAGCTTGATCGCCGCGTCGCCGCCCTCGACCGCGATCGCGTCGTAACCGAAGCGACGCGCCATGCTCTCGACCAGCCGGCGCTGCACCGGGTCGTCGTCGACGATCAGGATGGTCTCGGCCATCGCATCCTCGAAAAAAGCTGTGCCGAATCGGGCCACTTTCGCCCGGGACGCTTAAGGGGGTGTTAAATGGCCGGCACGCGCGCGGCCTTCGCGCCTTTGTGAGGGGCGCGCGGTTGATCGGCGCCGCCGTGGCCATCATATGTGCGCAAAGCCCGCCGATCGGCGGCCGTCCGTCGTCTGCCGCGTCGTTTTCCCCAATCCTGGAGCTTGAGCCGCCGCATGCTGCCGCTTGCCCTTCGCGCCCCCGCCAAAGCCGCCGCAAGCACGAGTCCCGCCAAGCGCGCGGCGGCCGGGCTCGGCCGGCTGCCCGAATGGAGCCTCGCCGACCTCTATCCCGGGATCGACGCCCCCGAGGTCACGCGCGACCTCGACCGCGCGGATGCGGAGTGCACGGCGTTCGAACAGGCCTTCAAGGGCAAGCTCGGCGACATCGCGGCGAGCGTCACCGCCGGGCGCGCCCTCGCCGAGGCGGTGAAACGCTACGAGGCGATCGACGACCTCCTCGGCCGGCTGATTTCCTTTGCCGGCCTCGTCTACGCCGGCAACACCGCCGATCCGGCGCGCGCCAAGTTCTACGGCGACGTACAGGAGCGCATCACCGCGGCGTCCTCGCACCTTTTGTTCTTCACGCTCGAACTCAACCGGATCGACGACGCGCTGATCGAGCGTGCCCTGGCCGAGCCCGCCTTCGGCCATTATCGACCGTGGATCGAGGATGTCCGCAAGGAGAAGCCCTACCAGCTCGAGGATCGGGTCGAGCTGTTGTTTCACGAGAAGGCGGTGACCAGCTGGACGTCGTGGAACCGCTTGTTCGACGAGACCATCGCGGGCTTGCGCTTTTCGGTCGACGGCCGCGAGCTTGAGATCGAGCCGACGTTGAACCTGCTGCAGGATACGAGCGAGGCCAAACGCAAGGCGGCCGCCGAGGCGCTCGCCAAGACCTTCAAGGCCAACCTGCGGGCGTTTACCCTCATCATCAACACGCTCGCCAAGGACAAGGAAATTTCCGACCGCTGGCGCGGCTTCCCCGACATCGCCAGTTCGCGGCACCTGTCGAACCGCGTGGAGCCGGAAATCGTCGAGGCGCTGGTGGCCGCGGTCGAGGGCGCCTTTCCGCGGCTTTCCCACCGCTACTATGCGCTCAAGGCCAAATGGTTCGGCAAGAAGCGGCTCGCCCATTGGGACCGCAACGCGCCGCTGCCCCGGGTCGACACCGGTCCGATCGGCTGGGCCGAGGCGAAGGAGCGGGTGTTGTCCGCCTACCGGGCGTTTTCGCCGCGAATGGCCGATATCGCCGAGCGCTTTTTCGCCCGCAACTGGATCGACGCGCCGGTGCGCCCCGGCAAGGCGCAGGGCGCCTTCTCCCATCCGACCGTGCCGTCGGTGCATCCCTACGTGCTGCTCAACTACCAGGGCAAGCCGCGCGACGTGATGACGCTCGCCCACGAACTCGGCCATGGCGTGCACCAGGTGCTCGCCGCGCCCAACGGCGCGCTGATGGCGCCGACCCCGCTCACGCTTGCCGAGACCGCCAGCGTGTTCGGCGAGATGCTCACCTTCAAGCGGCTGCTCGCCGATACCACCGACCGCAAGGCCCGCAAGGCCCTGCTCGCCGGCAAGGTCGAGGACATGATCAACACGGTGGTGCGCCAGATTGCATTCTACGGGTTCGAGCGCCGGGTCCACGGCGAGCGCAAGACCGGCGAACTGACCGCGCAGCGGCTGGGCGAAATCTGGCTCGCCGTCCAGGGCGCGAGCCTCGGTCCCGCGATCGAGCTGAAACCCGGCTACGAAACCTTCTGGACCTACATCCCGCACTTCATCCATTCGCCGTTCTACGTCTACGCCTATGCATTCGGCGATTGCCTGGTGAACTCGCTCTACGCCGTCTACGAAAAGGCGGAGACGGGCTTTGCCGAGCGCTACCTCGCCATGCTGGCGGCCGGCGGCACCAAGCACCATGCGGAACTGCTCAAGCCGTTCGGCCTCGACGCCCGCGACCCTGCGTTCTGGCAGGGCGGCCTTGCCGTCATCGCCGGCCTGATCGACCAGCTCGAGGCGCTGGAAGGGGCGGCCTGAGCTTTTTTCGACCTTACCCCTCGCAGATGGGCCTCTGCTGCGTTATACATTCTGTATAACGGAGTTGGAGGCTGCCATGAAGCTCGAAGTCAAGAAAATCGGCAATTCGACCGGAGTCATCCTGCCGAAGGAGTTGATGGCCAAGCTCAATCTCAAGCAAGGTCAGTGGCTCTACGTGACCGAACTCCCGGACGGAGGCGTGCGGCTGACGCCCTACGATCCGGATTTCGAGAAGGTCATGGAAGTCGTCGAGGACCTGATGGTGGAATATCGCGACACGCTCAGGGCTCTCGCCAAGTGAGCGGGCCACGGTGGCTGACCATCGACGAGGCACTGGTCATCCACGAACGTCAGCTCGGGCGTTTTGGCGGGGCGGCGGGCCTGCGCGATCGCGGCATGCTCGAGTCTGCGCTGTCCCGGCCGGTCAACAAATGGGAGTACGAAGGCGCGGATCTCGTCGATCTGGCCGCCGCCTATGCGTTTGGCGTCGCCCGCAACCACCCGTTCGTCGACGGCAACAAACGGGTCGCATTTCTAACGATGGCCGCGTTTCTACGTCTAAACGGCCTCCATTTTGCGCCGTCGCAGAAGGCAGCGACCGCTGCAATGCTGGCACTCGCGTCAGGCGAAATCGACGAGGCCGGTTTGGCGCGTTGGATCATGGACAACGTGTCGCCCGTTCGCGGCCGGTAAGGTGCACTGCTCCTTTTCCGCTATCGATGAACTATATTTGAGTAGGAGAGCAGGGCCCGATGACCGACCGCGAAGCCAATCGTTTCTCCGCCCGCGCCGCGCGCTACGCGCGGGTCGGCGCCAACGTGGGCGGAGTGGCGGCGCGGATGATGGGGGCGCGCTTCCTCGGCCTCGATCTCGACCGCACCCGCAACGCGGCCGAGCTTGCCGGCGTCCTGGGCGGCCTCAAGGGGCCGATCATG
>DASPVJ010000103.1:0-3928 GCA_035622435.1 Xanthobacteraceae bacterium
CACCGACCCCGACTTCGTCTTCACCGTGACGCGCGATTTCGTGCGCAACTGCCGCACCCCCGTGCTCATCCTGCCGGACGACATCCCGGCGCACCCTTACGCCGTCGCCATGGAGTGCGCGCTCATGGCGCCCAACGCGGAGGTGAGCTTCTTCCCCTGGAAGGAGCCGAAGGAGCGGGTCCCGCTCGCGGTGCGCCAGATCCGCTCGTTCCTGCGCGCCCATCGCCCGGCTTAGCAATCGGTTGACTCGTCATTGCGAGGAGCCCGAAGGGCGACGAAGCAATCCAGGAGCCACGGCCGCTGCGCTTGTGTCCCTGGATTGCTTCGCTGCGCTCGCAATGACGGGCGCGCCCGGTGCTTTAGCGCGTGGCCTGGGCCAGCGCCAGCGTCGCCAGCGCCTCCGGTTTTGCGCTTGCCGCGGCGTCGAGCCGGTCGATCACGACGAGGCGCTTCACGTCGCCCTTGAGGAACGCTTGGAGAAACGCGGGATAGTCGCGGAACACCACGCAGCCGTTCGACTGCGCCCGGCCGCCGCGCAGCATGTAGGAATGCGCGAGCATGCCGTCGCGGCCGAACATCTTGTTTTCGTCGCGCGGAATGAGGCGAATCGCCCGCACCCCGTGGAAGCGCGACTCGCGCATGACGAGTTTGTAGACGTTCGGCGGCGTCGACCCGCGGTTTTTCACGTTGACGTGGCGCGGGTTGTCGAGATTGCCGCCGAGCCCGGAGTGCGCTTCCAGCCGCTCGCCGCTGGGCAGGTAGACCGTATGCGTCGCGATGACGTAGACGGCGGTGCGGCCCTCGTATTGCGAGTCGTCGTCGGTGACCTCGACCTCGCGTCCGTCCGGCTCGAGCCACAGCACGCCGTCTGGGTCGGCCGCGCTCCCGGGCGCCGCCCCCAACTCGCCGGTCGCCGGCACGAGCGCGATGCGGCCGGCGGGCACATTCGCGTCCTCATCGTCCTCGGCGAGGCCGAAGGCGGCGACGAATCGCGCGGCGAAGGTCGCGTTGACCGGTGCGGCGGTCGGCGCTGCCGCGTGCCTTGGTATCTCGGAATCCCCCTTGCGCGCGCGCTCGGGGACTTGCGCTTCCTCGCGCGCAGGCGGCGCGAGGACGCGGAATTGAACCGGTCCGAATACGGACGCGCCGAGCCGATCGAGCAGCGGCTCGGTAAAGGCGCCGGCCGCGAGCCGCGCCTGCCATTGGAGGCAAAATGCAAGGAGCAACGCCGGCAGCGCCGCCCAGACCGGAAGCATCCCGGCCCGAACCACCAGTGTTTTCATCCGTCCCCAAGAACCGCCCTTTAAGGGTGCGGTCCCCCTGAATCGGTGCTTCCCTTCACCGTCGACCGCCCGATAGGACACGGAAATTGCGGCAAGATTTCGCGCGATCGACGCGGGAGCCGCCCCGACTTAGTCTATGAAGGGTTAATTTTTTGCCACGATTTTCGCGTTGGCGCCGGCAGCACCCCGGTCACCGCGCCGGGGGCCGGGCATGACGCAAAGTGGCTAGATGTTTCTCGCCTTCGGCGCTGCCGTTCTTGCGCTCTTGGTCTTGCGGCGGTCGTCGGCCGCCGGCGGCGCGTGGCGCTTGGTGGGATCCAATGCCGCGAGTTTGTTGAGGCCGCGTTTCTCGACGTATTCCTTGCCGTCGATCGGCCCGACGTGCGGCGGATCGCGGTCGAGGTACGGACGCCCGACCCCGTACTCCTTGCCGTGCGCGTCGACCCACTTCCACAGCGCTTCGCTCGCGATCCATCGCTGCGCCCGGGTCTCGCCGTTGACGCTCACGAGGTCGGCCGCAAGCCCGTGGCCGTAGCCACCGCGCCGGCTGCCGCCGTGGTACGAGCTGTCGGTCGCCGCCTTCTTGCCGCTGGCGAGCGCCTGGCGGTAATCGTCGCGGAAGGCGCTGGTGATGCCCGGCACGAGCCCGGCGTCGTCCATGGCGCGCAGCGCATGATAGAGCTTGAGTTTGAAGCTCGTATCCATGCCGCCGATCACGTAATCCATCAGCGGCATGCCGGCTTTCTGCGCCGCCGCCGGATCCTTCCAGGTGAAGTCCTCGTCGACGAGCTTGAAGACGGTTTTGACGACGGTGCGCGTCTTGCCCTTCTTCTTGACCGTCACCTTGATCTGCTCCGGCACCCGGATGGTGTCGAGCTTCGGGGTGCGTTGGTAAATCGACCAGAGATACCGGTCGATGCAGATTTCCGCGACGAAGCACTCGTCGGCATCGTCGAAGGCGTTCGCGCCCCCGATCGCCGTGCGCGGCGCCGGATCGGGCATGCCCAGGGAGGCGACCTCTATGGACGGCGTTTCGGGCGGCGGCATCGGCGGCGCGGCGGGCAGGGCGGCCTCGACGATCGCCCCGTCGGCGGCGGCGGCAGCGCCCTCGTCCATGGCCGCCCGCGGAACGTCGATCGGCGCGCTGACGGGGATCGCGGATGGCGCGAGGCTCGCCACGATCGGCGCGCCGTTGTTGGCGACGCGCGCCGGGTCGAAATCGACCCCGCCGGCGAGAACGACCGTTCCGCCCAACGCCGCCAATGCAGCAAGCCGTCGCAACCTCATCGGCGCTTCTGCCTCTCTGCCGTCCGCGGCTCCTTTCTCGGGTCGAAATATGGCCGCGCAAGGAACAAAGCCGCGCGCCGTCGTCTTTTCCGATAAGGTGTTGCCGAATTGCAACTTGCGCCCGGGATGACGGTTAACCGCGCGGCGGTCCGCCGCTTGCCCTGCGTTCGCGGTCCATTCCATAATGCCGCGGAATCGAACCGACGCGACGAAGCCATGGAGAGGAGCGAATGCCCTATACCCTCGAGCAATTGAGCGCCGACATCCGCGCGGCGCTCAAGGCCGATGCCGGGCCCGCCGGCAAGCAGGCGGTGTGCAAGCTCGTGTCGAAGGTTCTGCTCGACCGCGACTTCGTCGCCGCGCACCTGACGGCGGAAGCGTGCCGCCCGCGCAAGGTGCTGTACGAGGATCCGGAGCTGGGCTTCTGCGTCTGCGGCCATGTCTTCGCGGACGCCAGCGAGGGCAAGCCGCACGACCACGGTTCGAGTTGGGCGATTTACGGCGTGGCGGTCGGCGACACGGAAATGACCGACTGGCGCATCGTCCAGCGCGGCGAAGGCGACGCGCCCAATCTGGTCGAGCCGGCCAGGACCTACCTGATGCGGCCGGGCGACAGCCATCTCTACGACGTCGGCGCGGTGCACTCGCCCAAGCGCCGCGGGCTCACCAAGCTGGTGCGCATCGAGGGCCGCAACCTCGACCACGTGCAGCGCTCGAACATCAAGGCGGCGGCAACGACACCGGCGCAGTGACCGGCCGCGGTCGGACGCTACCGCGCGCGCGCGTCCTCAAGAATCATCGCGGCGCATTTTTCCCCGATCATGATCGACGGCGCGTTGGTGTTGCCGCACGTCGCATTCCGTCCCGAGTCCACGTTACCTAGGCGTCCCGGACACTCGCCCGACATGACAGAAGGGCGAGGTTGACCCAAGGCGTTCACGCCCCTCGTGTGAAATTCCTACGGACCATGGCCGGGATGCCAACATCGCAGCCCCGTTAACGTCACCGACTCAGTATTAATCTGAGTAACTCGTACTTCACAGATATTGGTGCCATTACGAAACTGTCTAGTCCCAATATTCACATCTGTGTCATCCACCTGATCGTCGAACTGTAACGATGACAACTTGCCATTTGTGGCTCTCAACAGGGCAGTAACGTTCGTCCCAGGTACTATTTTGGGCCTGCCAACATGAAATTCATCACCTTCATATTTCGATAGTTGATCATGTGCTTTTTTCAGCTCCGCTTTTACTTCAAACAGTTCTTTTCTTGCTGCCTGAAGGGCTTCGTCCTTTGCGATTACCTCTCTGGTCACCCAAGCCGACGCTCCGCATAGTGCAACTACTATCGGACCG
>DASPVJ010000104.1:0-3481 GCA_035622435.1 Xanthobacteraceae bacterium
GCGCGCCCGGCGCGCGTCTACTACGGCGACGTGAGCCTGCACGATTATCTCGAGCGCACCGTCTGGCATTCCGGCCAGCACGTGCGCCAGCTGGTGATGGTGCTCGGCATGCTGGGCATCGCGCCCGACCGGCCGCCGACCGCGGCAACCTTCGCCGGCCTGCCGATGCCCGAGAAGGTGTGGGACGACGAGCGGGTCATCCCTCCCCTGAAAGGGGAGGGTGCCGACGCCCGCGAAAGCGGGCGAAGGCGGGTGGGGTGATCGCAATCGGAAATCAGAAATCGGAAATCGGAAATCTGTTACTGATTTGTATCTCGCCTACGAGGCGCTGTCGGCGCCGATGAAGGAAATGCTCGACGGGCTGAAGACCTGGAACGTCGGCGACCGCAAGACCTTGGCGCAGAACGGCCCGCTCGCCTCGGCGCCGCGCGAGGGCAAATACGTCGGCAACCGGAACATGGCCGCCAAGGTGCGCGACCCCGGCGACGTGCAGACGCAGTCCGCCCATCCGCTGGTGCGCACCCATCCGGAGACCGGCCGCAAGGCGCTCTACATCGGCAACCACACCCAGACGCTCGACGGCTTTGCCCGCGCCGAAGCGAAGCCGATCCTCGATTTCCTGATGGCGCACGCGGTGCAGCCGGAGTTCACCTGCCGCTTCCGCTGGCAGCCGGATTCGCTCGCCATCTGGGACAACCGCTGCACCCAGCACCGGGCGCTCAACGACTACCCGGGCAAGCGCCGGCGCATGCACCGCATCACCATCGCCGGCGACGCGCCGTTTTGACGACGCCGCTGGCGCATTCGGACATTTACCAGAAAAATACCGTAGGACGATCGGCTCTCGCGCGCCGACGCGACGGGCGCGCACCGAAACGGATTTTGACTCCGCCAATTTTTGGTGGTATTATATTATCATACTCGATGATGACTTACGGCCTCCCCACGTCCAGTGCGGTCCGCGCATGGTGAGGGAAGATGGCTGCGCCCGAACTTTCGCTTTGTAGTCTGCCCAGCTGGCCGTCGCTGGTCCGTACGTGCCTTACGGATCGACAAATCCGCAGCGCAATCTGTCCGCCGATGCTCGATCAACCAGAACTGCGCCGACATGAATTGGAGCGCCTTCGACATCTTCGCCCGCACCATCTGGATTGACAAGCTTCTCGCAGGAGGGAACGACAGTGACCATCGTGACGACAGGGGTCGAGTGGATCAACACCTTCTCCGCCCCATGCACGCTGCCCAACCTGAGTAACCGTGCCAACGACGCGGAAGGCTTTCAAAACGCCATGGCGTCCAACGGCCACATCAGCATGTTCGATTGGGGCGATGACAACGCCTGGGAAACCGATTTCCGCAGCCCCGCCTTCGGCGGGGACTCCCTGAACTGGAGCGACAACGTCAATTTTTGCTATTTTGCCGACCATGGCGGCAATTCAGGAACCGTCTTTCAAATAGGCTTCGCCGTCCAACAAGCCAACTGTCGCGGTTCCTCCGACACGTGGCAACTCGGGGCGCAGTCGCTCAAATGGATGGTCTTCGACACCTGCGATCTCGTACAGGGAACCGATGCCGCGGACGTGGTCGAATGGTTCGGCCCCATGCAGGGCGTCCACATTGTGTTCGGATTCGTCAGCACCGCCTATGACGACGGGGGTCGGGGTACCAGCTTCGGCAACGACGCCGGTTCCGGGGCGGCGTTGTCCAACGCGTGGCTGGCGGATGCGGTTGCATCCGGTCCCAACCAGACGGCAATCGCCATTGCCGCCGGCGCGACCCAAGCGGAGGCCATCAACCGTCGCGAGAACGAAACCATCGACTGGCTTTATTACGACGTGACATCCACGAACTGGCTCGCCTGGAAATGGTATGGCTAACCGCTGACGCGCCTGCGGATCATGACAAAGGAGTAACTCCATGGCGGAAATCGTATTCGAGCACGATCATAAATTCGAATTGCCGCCCGGCGTGAACATCTATCGGTTGCGCCGCCCGGACACCAGCCAGGATGCCGTCAGTCGCGTCGGCGGCCGCTTCAACCTGCGACCCACGATCGAGTCCGGTCGCTTTATTGTCGACGCCCAGGGGATCGCTTACTCCGACAGGTCCGGTTGGGGCCTGAAGCTCTCTCGGTTGTCGGGCGGGTGGCAGTACCGGCATGCGACACGCTGGCAGGCGGACGACGGCCAGGGGCGCCTCGTCATCGACAACGAGGAAGCGGCTCGCCTCGCCTCGGATGCCATGGGCCGATACGCGCTTCCCACCGTGCCCGATGCGCAGCTGCTGCGCGTCGAGCGGCTGCATGTCGCCCATGCGGAGCGCGGAGGCGCCCACCACCAGCAACGGATTATCGGCGTGCGGGTCCTATTCGCCAGGATGTTGGACGGCCTGCGGGTCGAAGGCCTCGGAGGCAAGACGGTGGTCTATCTCGACCATAAACGCGAGCTGACGGGGATCGATCACCTCTGGCACGACATCGAGGGGGTGCACGAGCCAGTGAAGGCGTTGCGGCCGGTCGAGGATGCCATCGCGGAGGTGCGCCGCCGCTACGGGTCTGGCGATGGCCGCGTCGAAGTAACGGGCTTGCATCTGGCGTACTTCGAGCTGGGCTGGGACCAGGACCAGCAATACCTTCAGCCCGCATACGTGGTGTTCGTGCGGCTGCTCGCGGAGGATCCGCGCATCCGCATGAACGCCATCGTGCCGGTGGCGGCGGCGGTCAATGCGGTCGGCCCGATCGAGCCTGTGCCGCGCGCGCGGGAGCCGCAGGCGCGGCGCGCCGGCTGACGTGCACCGCCGGCGGATTCGTTTCACGCTCATGGCGCTCGACAGCCCTGACATCGATCAGCTTGAGGCGCGGATGCGGCCGCGCGCGCTGTCGAAAGCGGGATTCCTCGGACCGCACGAGAGCCTGCGCGCCGTCATGGCGGCCGACGCGCTGGCGATCGAGCGGATCGGCGTCACATTCGAGATGCTCGCGACCGCGCTCGAGGCGCTGATTGCAGCCGCCAACGCCGAGCGCACGCGCGAGGCCGTCGTTGGCGGCACGCACCGCGTGCGAATCCGGCAGTCCTTGGGTTTCCAAATATGCCCTTGGTCGCCCGATCCGCAGCGCGTCCAGTGCACCGGACGAGCATTGGACTTTTCCTCCCTCGACTGGAGCATCGAGAACCTGCGCACGGGCCGGGCGCTCAACGGTCCGGGACTGATCGTGCACCTGATGCATGATCACCATTTCTGCGAAGGACGGGAGTCGCCGTGCCGCGTCGACCCGGTCGTACTTGCCGAACTGCTGGAACTTGGCCTGATGCGATAGCGACCCGTCATTGCGAGGAGCGTAGCGACGACGCAATCCAGGGCGGCGTGCCGGGTGCCTGGATTGCCCCTATATTTAGCTTGACGAACGGACTAGACCCGGGCTAAGCTAGAGCCCTCAAAGAGGTGGTCCATGGACGTCGTTTCAATGCATCAGGCGAAGAGC
>DASPVJ010000105.1:0-5134 GCA_035622435.1 Xanthobacteraceae bacterium
GGGGGCGGATAGTAGCCGGCGTACGGCGGCGCGTAAGGTCCGGGCCCATACGCGTAGGGTCCCGGCCCATAGGGTCCCGGCGGCCCCACGAGGATGGGTCGCACGGAAAGGATGTCGCCGTAGCGGGCATCGACCGCGACGCGCACCTGCCGGCCCAGGCGATCGACCGCCCGGACCTGATAGGCTTCGCCGTTGCGCACCGGCGTTGCCTGCGGCACGAACCCGTTCGCCCGCAGGATTTTCGCGATGCCCTGGGGCGGCAGAATTGGACCGAGCGCGGCCATGGGGTCGGCCGTCCCCGGCGCGGGCTGCGCCAGCGTCGCGCTCGACGCGAGACAAATCGCAACCGCACAGGCAGCGGCTTTGAAAAACACGGCTTGGCTCCCCGAAATCGTCGCGTCACCCCTGGCGCCGCACCATAGCCGCGAATGCGGCGGAGCTGGGGCGGACGATCACCCGCCGCAGGCGATGGCGGCGAAGCGGTCGACTTCCGCCTCGGTCGTGGAAAACGAGGTGACGAGTCGGACCACGGTCACGCCCGGCGCGGTGACGCCGCCCGCCGGCAGACTGCCGGACGACCACGGGTAATAGACCGCGCCGGCCTCCTTGAGGCGCCGGTCGACCTCGGCACTCAGCGGCACGAACACTTCATTGGCCTCGACCGGCCACACCGGCTTGATCGCCGCGACGCCCAGCCGCTCCACCAGCCGGTCGGCCATGCGGTTGGCATGACGGGCAAGATCGAGCCACAGGTCGTTTGCCAAGTATGCCTCGAGCTGCGCCGCCAGGAAGCGATGCTTGGAGAGGAGGTGGCCGCCGCGCTTGCGCCGCTCCTGCATGCCGCGCGCCCGCGCCGGGTCGAAGAAAATCACCGCTTCGGCCGCCAGCGCGCCTCCTTTGGTGGCGCCGAACGACAGCACGTCGACGCCGGCGCGCCAAGTCAACTCCGCCGGTGTCACGTTGGTGCGCACCAGCGCATTGGCGAAACGGGCGCCGTCCATGTGCACCGCCAGGCCGTGTCCGTGGGCGATCTCCGCCAGGCGCCCAATCTCCGCCGTTCGGTAGATGGTTCCCGCTTCGCTCGCCTGGGACAGCGAGACCGCGGCGGCGGTGACGTGGTGCGGACCGCCCCACGGACCGCGCGCGAGCGCGGCCTCGAGCGTCGCCGGGGCGATCTTGCAACCCTCGCCCGGGAGGCCGATCAGCTTGAGGCCGCCGCCGAAGAACTCCGAGGCGCCGCACTCGTCCGTCGCGATGTGGCTCTCGGCATGGCACAGCACCGCGCCCCACGGCGGCGACACCTGCGCGAGGGCGAGCGCATTGGCGGCGGTCCCGGTCGGCACCAGGAACGCCGCGATCTCGCGCTCGAACAGCCGCGCGAGCCGTTCCTCGACCCGCGCAGTGACGGCATCGCCGCCGTAGCCGAGCGCGTAACCGTCGGCCACCCGGGCGATGGCATCGAGGATCGCCGGCGCGACCCCGGCGGTATTGTCGCTGGCGAAATTCATCCGGCCTTCCGTTTGCGAAGATTTCCTACACGCCCGATGGGCGGCGTGCACGCAATCCCGTTGCGTTGCACGGGCGATCCGTGTTCCTCTTGTTGCGCCCCGGTCGCCGGCGGGGAAACAAAGGCGAAAAAAATTGCGCGACGCGCGTGCGTCGACCCTTGTGCTGCGGGGCGAAATTTGGCATGGTCACATAGGACAGTAATACTGTCTCAATCGGGATACCCGTGCCCCCAGGCCGGGAATCGGGCCGGCCAATGGCGCGGAGCGGCGCTTCGGAACGCGGGGCGCGCGTCCGAGGCTGCGGCGCCGCAAGGGGCCAACGAGCGGCACGATAAGAGGCCGCCTATTCACGCGAACGCCACGAGCTCGCGTCGGGGTGCCGGACGGCGCCGCGGGCGAGAGGAGTGCGCCGGACCCGCGATGCGGTCGGGCCGAGGAGCGAGAGGCTGGTCATGAGCGCGACAGGCGGCTTTGAGCGTGGTCAAGCGGACCGTGTCGCCGCGGACGCCGGCGTACCGGCCGCGCGCGGGCTGTTCGACCCGGCGCTGGAAAAGGATTCCTGCGGCGTCGGCTTCATTGCCGACATCAAGGGCCGCAAGTCGCACCGCATCATCGCCGACGGGCTGCGCATCCTGCTCAATCTTGAGCACCGCGGCGCGGTCGGTGCCGACCCGCGCGCCGGCGACGGCGCCGGCATCCTGGTGCAGACGCCGCACCGGTTCTTCAAGCGCAAGGCGGCGGAGCTCGGCATCGCCTTGCCGCCGGCGGGCCACTACGCGGTCGGCTACGTGTTCTTGCCGCGCGATCCGCAGTGGCGCCAGGTGATCATGGACATCTACGCGGAGGTGGTTCCGCGCGAAGGCCTGGTGCTGCTCGGCTGGCGCAACGTGCCGACCGACAATGCCTCGCTCGGCTATTCGGTAAAACCGACCGAGCCGTTCCACGTCCAGGTGTTCATCGGCCGCGGCGAGGACATCGCGGACGAGGACGATTTCGAGCGCCGGCTCTACATCCTGCGCAAGGCGATCTCGAACATCGTCTATAACAAGCGCGAGCGCAGTCTCTCCGGCTACTACGTGGTGTCGCTGTCCTGCCGCACCATCGTCTACAAGGGCATGTTCCTCGCCGACCAGCTCGGCAAGTACTACCCCGACCTGCACGAGGAGGACTTCGAGTCGGCGCTGGCGCTCGTGCATCAGCGCTTCTCCACCAACACCTTCCCGAGCTGGTCGCTGGCGCATCCCTATCGGATGATCTGCCACAACGGCGAGATCAACACGCTGCGCGGCAACCTCAACTGGATGGCGGCGCGCCAAGCGTCGGTCTCCTCCGAACTGTTCGGCAGCGACATCGGCAAGCTGTGGCCGATTTCCTACGAGGGCCAGTCCGACACCGCCTGTTTCGACAACGCGCTCGAGTTCCTGGTGCAGGGCGGCTATTCGCTCGCGCACGCGGCCATGATGCTGATTCCGGAGGCGTGGGCCGGAAACCCGCTGATGGACGAGGAACGCAAGGCGTTCTACGAATACCACGCCGCCCTGATGGAGCCGTGGGACGGCCCCGCCGCGATCGCGTTCACCGACGGCCGCCAGATCGGCGCCACCCTCGACCGCAACGGGCTGCGGCCGGCGCGCTGGTTCGTCACCTCGGACGATCTCGTCATCATGGCCTCGGAAGCCGGCGTGCTGCCGGTGCCGCAGGACAAGATCGTGCGCAAGTGGCGGCTGCAGCCCGGCAAGATGCTGCTCGTCGATCTCGTCGAGGGCCGCATCATCTCCGACGACCAACTCAAATCCGATCTTGCGCGCAAGCACCCCTACCGCAAGCGGCTCAAGCGCACCCAGATCGTGCTCGAGGATTTGCCCCCGGTGCAGGCGCGCGAGCGCCGCACCAACATTTCGCTGCTCGATCGCCAGCAGGCGTTCGGCTACACCCAGGAGGACCTGCAGATTCTGCTCGAGCCGATGGCGACGACCGGCCAGGAAGCGGTCGGCTCCATGGGCAACGACACGCCGATTTCGGCGCTCTCCGACAAGCCGAAGCTGCTCTACACCTATTTCAAGCAGAACTTCGCCCAGGTCACCAACCCGCCGATCGATCCGATCCGCGAGGAATTGGTGATGTCGCTCGTCTCGTTCATCGGACCGCGCCCGAACCTGTTCGACCTGAAGGGCCTCGCCAACAAAAAGCGGCTCGAAGTACGCCAGCCGATCCTCACCAACGAGGATCTCGAAAAGATCCATGCGATCGAGCATCTGGTACCCGCCTTTCGCACCGACACTCTCGATGCGACCTGGCCGGCTGCGGAAGGGTCGGACGGCATGGCGCCGGCGCTCGACCGGCTGTGCCGCGAGGCCACCGAGGCGGTGCAGGCGGGGCACAACATCCTGATCCTCTCCGACCGCGGGTTGTCGGCCGAGCGCGTGCCGATTCCGGCGCTGCTGGCCACCTCTGCCGTTCACCATCATCTGATACGCGAAGGCCTCCGTACATCGACCGGCATTGTCGTCGAGACCGGCGAGGCGCGCGAAGTACATCACTTTTGCGCACTGGCCGGCTACGGCGCCGAGGCGATCAATCCCTATCTCGCCTTTGCCACTCTGGAGCAGATCCGCATCGAGAATGATTTGCAGCTGAACGCCGCCGAGGTGCAGAAGAACTACATCAAGGCGCTCGGCAAGGGGATCCTCAAAGTCATATCGAAGATGGGGATCTCGACCTACCAGTCCTATTGCGGCGCGCAGATCTTCGACGCCGTCGGGCTCGCCAGTGATTTTGTCGAGAAATACCTCACTGGAACGGCGACAACGATCGAAGGCGTAGGGCTGCGCGAGATCGCCCAGGAAGCGGTCGAGCGGCACCACCACGCCTATGGCGACGATCCGATTTATCACGAGATGCTTGGCGTCGGCGGCGACTACGCCTTTCGGCTGCGCGGCGAAGACCACGCCTGGACGCCGCATTCGGTGGCGAAATTGCAGCACGCTGCGCGCGGCAATTCACTGGCCGACTATCGCGCCTTCGCCGCGACCATCAACGACCAGAGCGAGCGGTTGTTGACCATTCGCGGTCTGATGACCTTCAAATTCGCCGAAGATCCGGTGCCTGTCGACGAGGTCGAGCCGGCGAGCGAGATCGTCAAGCGCTTTGCGACAGGTGCAATGAGCTTTGGCTCAATCAGCCGCGAGGCGCACACCACACTTGCCATCGCGATGAACCGCATCGGCGGCAAATCGAATACCGGCGAAGGCGGCGAGGAAGCCGAGCGGTTCAAACCGCTGCCGAACGGCGATTCCAAGCGCTCGGCGATCAAGCAGGTGGCCTCGGGCCGGTTTGGGGTCACCACCGAATACCTCGTCAATGCCGATATGCTGCAGATCAAGATGGCGCAGGGCGCCAAGCCCGGCGAAGGCGGGCAGCTGCCTGGGCACAAGGTCGACAAAGCCATCGCCAGGGTCCGGCACTCGACCCCCGGGGTCGGGCTGATCTCGCCGCCGCCGCACCACGACATCTATTCGATCGAGGATCTGGCGCAGCTGATCCACGATCTGAAGAACGCCAATCCGCGAGCTGCGGTGTCCGTAAAGCTGGTCTCCGAGGTCGGCGTCGGCACGGTGGCGGCGGGC
>DASPVJ010000106.1:0-6533 GCA_035622435.1 Xanthobacteraceae bacterium
GCGCGCACGTTCGTCGGCCTCGCCAATTATGCCGGCCTCGCGACCGACGAGCGGTTCCTGTGGGCCTTGGCGCGCACGCTCTACTACGGCGCGCTCGCCGTCGTCCTGCCGCTCGTGCTCGGCACGATCGCGGCGCTGATCTTCCATCGCCGCTTTCCCCTGCGCGGCCTGCTGCGCGGCGTCTTCATCCTGCCGATGATGGCGACGCCGGTCGCCGTGGCGCTGGTGTGGACCATGATGTTTCACCCGCAGCTCGGCGTGCTCAATTATCTGCTCAGCCTCGTCGGGCTGCCGCCGCAGCTGTGGGTGTTCGATCCGGGAACCGTCATTCCCAGCCTGGTCATGGTCGAGACCTGGCAGTGGACCCCGCTCGTCATGCTGATCGTGCTCGGCGGGCTCGCGTCGCTGCCGATCGAGCCGTTCGAGTCGGCGCGCCTCGACGGCGCCTCGGCGTGGCAGAGCTTTCGCCACATCACCTTGCCGCTGGTGCTGCCGTTCCTGATGGTGGCGGCGATCATTCGCACCATCGACGCGATCAAGTCGTTCGACCTCATCTTCGTGATCAGCCAGGGCGGCCCCGGCACCGCCTCGGAGACGATCAACATCTATCTCTATCTGCAGGCGTTCGCCTTCTACAACATCGGCTACGCCTCCGCCGTCGTCGTCGTGTTCTTCGTCGTCATCGTGGCGCTGGCGCTCAGCCTGCTGTACGTGCGCCAGCGGGCGCAGTGGGCATGAGGCCGCGCGCGCAGCGGGCGAGGCTGGCGCTGCGGCGGCTCGCCGCGCGCGTCGGGTTCGCCTTCGCGCTCGTCGCGATCGTCTCGCCGGCGATCCTGGTGTTCCTGTGGATGCTCTCGCTCTCGCTCAAGAACGAGGTCGACAACATCGCCTATCCGCCGGTGTTCGTGCCGCGCCCGCCGACGCTCGCCAACTATGCCCAGGTGTTCGAGACCGGCTCGTTTCCGCGCTACCTCCTCAACAGCATCGTGGTCACCGGCTGCGCGACCGTGCTGGCGCTTCTGGTCGGCGTGCCGGCCGGCTACGGCATCGCCAAGGCCAAGGCCTATCGCCTCGCCGTGCTGGTGCTGATCGCGCGCATCACCCCGAACCTCTCCTACCTCATTCCCCTGTTCATCATGTTCCAGTTCCTCGGCCTCACCGGCACGCTCTATCCGCTGGTGATCACCCACCTCGTCATCACCGTGCCGATCGTCGTGTGGGTGATGATCGGCTTCTTCGAAACCCTGCACCCCGACCTCGAAGAGGCGGCGCTGATCGACGGCTGCACCCTGTGGCAGTCGTTCCGCTACATCGCCCTGCCGCTGGCGCGCCCCGGCATCGTGGTCGCGGCGATCCTCGCCTTCATCTTCTCCTGGAACAACTTCATCTTCGGCGTCGTGCTCGCCGGCCGCGAGACCCGCACCCTGCCGGTCGCCGTCTATAACGTGCTCACCTTCGAGCAGATCGCGTGGGGGCCGCTCGCCGCCGCCGCCCTCCTCGTCACCCTGCCGGTGCTCGTCCTCACCGTCGTGATCCAGCGCGAAATCGTCGCCGGGCTCGCCGCCGGCGGGGTCAAGGCTTGAGCGCGCGGATCGGGCGCTTGCGACGAATGACAGCGACATTCTCGGCGCCGACTTGCGACGTCTCGTCGCTACTTCGTCAGTATCAGATTGACGAGGCCGTCCGCCGCGTGTTGCGCCGCCATCGGAAGACGCTCTGCGGCGCTGATTTCTCCCGTCGCGGTTTGCACCCGGCCCACGATGACTCCACCGCTTGAATAGGAAGCTGAGACCCCCGATTGAACGATCGTGGCGCTGACCGCTATTTCAACCCGACGCGGCTGCTCGATAGTGCCGTCGACTTGCAATGTGTTGATCGTGACGATGAGATCCGAGTTACCCCTTCCCGAGATAAACTTCGCTCCGAGTCGTTCAACGATTCGCAATCTGATCAAATTCTTCGCTCGGGAAACAATTCTTGCGTCGACGCTCTCTCCAGGGTCGGCAAAGTGAACTTCGGAAATCCTCAGTCGATCGACCTGGTCGGGCGTGAGTGGGTTAATGTAGGGTGCAGGAAGCGCCATTCCGCCCAGAACAAGAGCGATCAAGACTGCTACAACCGACCTAGACACCGAGATTCTCCACACAAGCGTCTCCCGATACGGATGAACGGAAATTTCAGGAATACGACGTTGGCAATACAGGGAGCGCCCGTCAACATTTGGTACAACGACCGGGACCCGACCGCATGATATTCGTCCTTGATTACTTAAGCATTCCCAAGAATGATCCTCCCATGTCGTCCCCGGTCCATGCCGACGGCCGCACGCGCTGCCCGTGGCCCGGGCAGGATGCGCTCTACGTCGCCTACCACGACGACGAGTGGGGCGTGCCCGACTACGGCGACCGCGCGCTCTACGAGAAGCTCGTGCTCGACGGCTTCCAGGCCGGGCTCTCCTGGATCACCATCCTGCGCAAGCGCGAGAACTTCCGCCGCGCCTTCGACGGCTTCCGCCCCGAAGTCATCGCCCGCTACGACAAGCGCAAGGTCGCCGCGCTCATGCGCGACGAAGGCATCGTGCGCAACCGCGCCAAGATCGAAGGCGCGATCCTCTCGGCGCGCGCCTATCTCGAGGTGATGGAGAAGGGCCCGGGATTCTCCGCCCTGCTGTGGGGCTTCCTCGACGGCACGCCGAAGGTCAACCGCTTCCGCCGCCGCTCGCAGGTGCCGGCGGAAACCGCGCTGTCGCGCCAAATGTCGAAGGAACTCGCCGCGCGCGGCTTCAAGTTCTGCGGCCCGACCATCGTCTACGCCTTCATGCAGGCGGTCGGCATGGTCAACGACCACCTCGTCACATGCTATCGCCACGGCGAACTCGCCAACACCGGCCGCGGGTGACGGCGCGCGCCTGGCAGCGCATGCGCTCCGGCCGCCGGCTCGATCTGCTCGATCCCTCCCCGCTCGACATCGAGATCGAGGACATCGCCCACGGCCTGGCGCGGGTGGCGCGCTGGAACGGGCAGACCGGCGGCGCGCATATTTTCTCCGTCGCCCAGCACACGCTGCTGGTCGACGCGATCCTGCGCCAGCGCACGCCCCACGCGGTCGATCGCCGGCTGCGGCTTGCCGTGCTGCTGCACGACGCGCCCGAATACGTGATCGGCGACATGATCACCCCGTTCAAGGCGGTGATCGGCGACGCCTACCGGGCGGTCGAAGAGCGCCTGCTCGCCGCCATTCACTTGCGCTTCGGCCTGCCGGCCGCGCTGCCCGCCGAAGTGACGCGGCTGATCAAGGCCGCCGACCGCGCCGCCGCCTATCTCGAGGCGACGCGGCTTGCCGGCTTCAGGCCGGCCGAGGCGCGGCGCTTCTTCGGCCCCCCGCCGGCCTTGCCGGGGCCGATCGAGCGCGACTACCTCACCCCGTGGTCGGCGGCGCAGGCGCAGGCGCGCTACCTCAAGCGGTTCGCCGAGGTGGCCGCGAAGTGAGGCGCAGTATTTCGCCGAGGCGCGCGATATACTCGATTCGTCGGCGGCTTCCGCAACGACGCACCGGGATGGTGTGCGAATGATTCACGTCTGCTCCCTGGCGCGGCTGCATGCGACGGTCGAGGAGACCGGGGCGCGCCGCGTCGTCACCCTGATGCGCGACGTGGAACTGGTGCGCCGGCCGCCGACGATCGCCGACGCCGATCATCTGCGGCTGCGGCTCGACGACATCAGCCAGCCGGTCGACGGCTATACGGTGCCGGCGGAGGAGCACATCGCCGAGCTGCTCGCCTTCGTCCACGACTGGGACCGCGCCGCGCCGCTGGTCATGCATTGCTACGCCGGGGTCAGCCGCTCGACCGCCGGCGCCTTCGTGTCCGCCTGCGCGCTCAACCCGCGCCGCGCCGAGACGGAGATCGCCTGGGACATCCGCCGCCGCTCGCCGACTGCCACGCCCAACATCCGCATCGTCGCGCTCGGCGACCGCATGCTCGGCCGCCGCGGCCGCATGGTCGAGGCGATCGAGGCGATCGGCAGCGGCGTCGAGTGCTACGAGGGCCTGCCGTTCCGCCTCGACGTCGACTGATGATCGATGAGCGAGCCCGTCCTGACGCCGATCGAGATCGGACTGACCGCCGCGATCGTGACCATGGAGGCGGAGGCGCCGGCGATCCTGGTGGCGGGCGACGCTGCCGCCGCCGGGCCGCCATACGATCGCGCCAAGGGCCTGCCGTTCGGGCCGTTCGATCCGCTCGCCCACCACACCTTCGAGATGAGCTTGCGCGCCTGGGTCGAGGCGCAGACCGGGCTGCGGGTCGGCTACGTCGAGCAGCTCTACACGTTCGGCGACCGCGGCCGCCACGCGCTGCCGCGCGACACCGGTCCGCACATGGTCTCGGTCGGCTACCTCGCCCTCATCCGCATGCCCGAGAACGTCGCGGCCCTGCGGGCGGCCGGCGCCGGGTTCGAGCCGTGGTACCGGTTCTTCCCGTGGGAAGACTGGCGCACCGCGCGCCCGGCGATCCTCGACGACGCGATCCTGCCGCTGCTGACCGCCTGGGCGCGCCGCTCGAGCGGACCGGAGCCGCGCCGCGCGCTCGGCCGGCGCGAGCGGCTGCGCCTGTGCTTCGGGGTCGAGGGCAGCCCGTGGGACGAGGAGAAGGCGCTCGACCGCTACGAACTGCTCTACGAAGCGGGCCTGGTCGAGGAGGCGCGGCGCGACGGCCGCCCGGCGGCGCTCGAGCGCGGCGCGCTGCCGCCGCTGGGCGAGCCGATGCGTTTCGACCACCGCCGCATCCTCGCGACCGCCATCGCGCGGCTGCGCGCCAAGCTCAAGTACCGGCCGGTGGTGTTCGAACTGATGCCCGACGAGTTCACGCTGACCGCGCTGCAGCGTACCGTCGAGGCGATCTCCGGCCGGCTGGTGCACAAGCAGAACTTCCGCCGCCTGGTCGAGTCGACCGCGCTGGTCGAGCCGACCGGCGAGATGTCCACGGCAACCGGCGGCCGGCCGGCGGCGCTGTTCCGCTTCCGCCGCGAGGTGATCCAGGAGCGGCCCGCCGCGGGGCTGCGGCTCGGCGCGCGGGCATGAGGCGCTTTCGCGCGAATCGCCGCATCCGATAAGCTCAACCCCCCACTCAATGAGGCTCGGGACGTGGGCTGGGTGGATAGGCTGATCGCACTCCTCGTTGTCGTCGTGCTGGCGGTCCCCGTCGTGGCGCTGGTGGCGATTGCGCTCGCGGTCGGCGCCAAGGCTCGTGTCAACGCGCTCGAAGCGCGGTTGCGCGCGCTCGAAGCGCGGCTGGCGCCGGGAGCCGCCGCGGCGCCTGAGCCGGCACCCGCGCCCGCGCCGCCCATGGCCGAACCCGCCGCGCCTACCGTCGCCCCACCGCCCGCCGCTGCTCCACCGCCGCCGCAACCGCCGCCACCGCCGCCGAGTCCGCCAGCCGCCGCCCCGCCGGCCGCCCGGCCGAGCTTCGAAGAGCGCTTCGGCACCCAATGGGTGGTGTGGGTCGGCGGCCTGGCGCTTGCGCTCGGCGGCATCTTCCTGGTGCGCTATTCGATCGAGCAGGGCCTGCTCGGCCCGGGCGTGCGCATCTTCCTCGGCGCGCTCTTGGCGGCGGCGCTGATTGCCGCCGGCGAATGGACGCGGCGCAAGGAGAACCTCTCCGGCCTCGCCAATCTTCCGACCGCGCACATCCCGAGCATCCTCACCGCCGCCGGCACCACCATCGCCTATGCGGACGTCTACGCCGCCTACGGCCTTTACGGGCTCCTCGCGCCCGCCGTCGCCTTCGTGCTGCTCGGGCTCGTCGCGCTGCTCACCCTTGCCGCCGCGCTGCTGCACGGGCCGGCGCTCGCCGGGCTCGGGCTCGTCGGTGCCTACATCGCGCCGCTCCTCGTCGCCACCCGGCAGCCGAACTACTGGGCGCTCTACCTCTATCTCGCGGTGGTGAGCGCGGCGAGCTTCGCGCTCGCCCGCCTGCGCCTGTGGCGGCCGCTCGCCGTCGCCGCCGTAGCGTTCGGCACGCTGTGGATGTTTACCGGCATCGAGAACGCCGCGACCGACGTGATATTGGCGCACGCGTTCCACGCGGTCGCCGGCTTCTCGCTCGCCGCCGCCCTGATCGTCTCCGGGTTCCTCTACGGGCCGACCGCCGAACCCGGCCGCATCGACGGCATATCCTCGGCGGCGCTCGCCGCCTACCTGTTCGCCGCCGCCATGCTGGTCTCGGCGACCGGCCACGACGGCGCGGCGCTCGCGACCTTCGCGCTGCTCGCGGCCGGCGCGGTCGCGATCGCCTGGCGCACCGAGGCGGCGGTCGCCGCGGTGCCGGCGGCGGCCGTGCTCGCCGCGCTGGTGCTCGCCGACTGGGCGGTCGACCTCCACGTCGAGCACCTGATCGCGGCCGGCGGCCCGATGGCCGGCGTCGTGGCCGAGCCGGCGCAAGCGGCGTTCGGCTCGCATCTGGCGCTGGGCGGAGCGCTCGCCGCTCTCTTCGGCGGCGCCGGCTTCCTGGCGCAGGGCCGCTCCGAGCGGCCGGT
>DASPVJ010000107.1:0-3553 GCA_035622435.1 Xanthobacteraceae bacterium
CTCGTGTGCCTGCCGAGCGGCATCTGGGCCTGGGCGCCGGCGGCACCGGCCGAAATCGACGCCGCCGCGCTCGCGCCGGTGTTCGCCGAGGCGGGCGCGATCGACCTTTTTCTCCTCGGCACCGGCGCCGCGCCATGGCTCGTGCCCGAGGCGCTGCGCTGGGAATTGCGCGACCGCCACGTGGCGGTCGAAGCCATGCCGACCGGGCCGGCGGTACGCACCTACAACATCTTGCTGGGCGAGAACCGCCGCGTCGCCGCCGGGCTGATCGCGGTGGAGTAAACTGCCGCAACGAACGCGACGTCATTCTGAGGAGGTCGCGCGCGTGCGTGCGGCCGTCTCGAAGGATGGCCACGAGCACCAGCCTGCTTCCATCCTTCGAGACGCTCGGCGCTGTGCGCCGAGCTCCTCAGGATGACGTTCGTTTGTTTTGCGCTGAGGATGACGTCGGAAGATGAATAATGGCCGCCGGCGTCAGTTGGTGACGTGGGCGGTGTTCACCGCCTGCTCGAACATCGTGATCAGCGCATTGTTGATGTCCGCCGGCGTGTTGGCGGTGAAGTAGAAGTTGGGCGAGGCGCAGCTCTGCAGCGCGCCGGGAATATTCGGGATATTGTCGTTGGCGTAGATGTCTTCGCTGCCGGCGAACGTCGTCGGATTCTGGATGGGTTGATACGGGATATACAGGATGGCGATGGTTATCCCGCGGTTCTTGAGCGTGGTGCAATAGGAAGTCGGAATGGTGGTCGCCGAATTGTAATTGGGCGAGCAGTAGCTTCCGGTGCCGGACCAGTTTCCGTTCCATTGCGTCTGGCAATCCTGCGAGCCGTCGGTGACCATGAATATGTAGGGCAGGGTATCGGTCGAGCTGGTTCCGTTGCCGACCGACGTGATGACGGTGTTGATGGTGTTCAACGCGTTCTCGAAATGGGTGCCGCCCGATCCGAGCGCCGCATTGTTGCCGGTGTCCAGCAGGCTGGCGAGATTCGCCGCCGCATAATTGATCGTGCCGGCGGTCGAGGGCGATCCGGTGATGCTGGCGGTCAGGTTGGCGTAGCCGGAGCCGTCGGAGTTTCCGCTGTTATAGAGATAGCGGATGAAGGGATAGAGACCCACGCGGAACTGATTGGAGATGCCGGTGGTCTGCTCGGTGGCGGCGGCGGTCGAGAGCAGCTGGTTGACCGCGTAACCGACCGCGTCGGCGCGCAATTGAATGCAGGCGTTGGTTCCGGCGGTCGGGCAAGAGGTAACCTGCGTATTGCTCCAATTGACGTTGTTGCCGTTGACGCCGTTGTTTCCGCTGGAGAAGGAGGTGGGCGTCGTCCCCAGGCGCGAAATGATGAACCCCTGGCAGTATCCGCCCGAGCCCGGGTTGGTCGTGCTGCCGGCGGCCGGGATCGGCCCTTGGTAAGGCCCCGCTCCGGTTCCCGATTGCGTGCAAACCCCTTGCGCGGCGAAGTGGCAGGCGAAGGTGCAGCCGCCGGGATAGCCGTTGCCGCCCGAGGCGGGATTCATGTTGTCGGGATTGACCGCCTGCAGCCGCGCCTGCTCGGCCGCGGTCGAGGGGAAGCTCATCGAGCCGGACACGTCGAGCAGCAGGTAGAAATCCAGGTAGCTCGGCATCGTGTAGCTCGAGGTCGACGCAACCGTTATCGGCAGATCCGCGTAACCCATGAAGGTTTTGGTGACGATCTTCAGGAAGAAGGTGGGAACCTGGGTCGAGTAGGACAACGTCGCGGTGAGCACGGTTCCGTTCTTGGTGACGGAAGCGGTCGTCGGCGTGAGGGCGGTGTAGCCGGAGGGCGCGTCCGAATTGAAGACGTTCTCCAGGTAGGTCTCGCCGTCGGCGACGGTGCCGGTGCTGCCCATGGTCTTGGCGGTGGCGATGAGGGGCGAGTTGACGGAAATCGCCGCCAGCGTCGCCGCGTCGGCGGCCGCCTGCAGCTTGGTGCGCACCGACATCGCCATGGAAAAATCGACCGCGCAGCCGACCGCGGTGACGATGACCGGAAGGGCGGCGCCGAACATCAGCGCGACGTTGCCGCGCCGGTTGAGGCGGAAACCGGCGGACGACGCCCGCATCCACGCGAGCCGCGCGCCGAAACGAATGAAACCCTTGTCGATTCCGCGTGTCACGGCGGGCCTCCTGTTATCGCCAACGTTTCTGGCAGCTGTTTTGGAAAATGGGAGCGTCGGTCCGGGCCAGCCTTTGCATGAAAGCCGCGACCATGGCGCATGTGCTCCGACGATGCGCTTCTATGGAGAATTTACTAACAAAGTGTTACCCGGCGCCGCCGCGGCCGCCGGCGCGCAAAGCAAATATTTGGCAACAATTGCATCCGAAGATGGCACCCGTGCCGCGCCGGGGCGCCAGTTCGCCGCAACGGATCACGCGCCGACAACGAGCGGCCAGGAGGAATTGATGGCGGAACACAGGACCCATCCGCGCCACCGCACGCTCAAGGCCGGCAAGATCGTCTTCAACCACCGCTCTTGCGTGGTCGACTGCACCATCCGCAACCTCTCGGCGCGGGGCGCCTGCCTCCAGGTGCCGAGCACCGTCGGCATTCCCGACGATTTCGATCTGCTGATCGAGCCGGACCGGATGGCGCAGGCCTGCCGGGTGGCGTGGAAGGACGACCGCCGCATGGGCGTCGACTTTCGTTGAGCCGGCGCTCTAAAGCGTGATGGCTTTTCTTCGAATCGCCATCCCGCTTTATCTTATTGTTGGAGCATGATGTTTTCCGAAAACCGGTACCCACTTTTCGGCATCATGCTCTATCACCGACGCGGATCTACTCTGAATTCCTCGCTTGGTGGCATTTTCTGCCGCCGGGCGCGCCCACATTGGCGCAAAATTCCTCTGGCGGGACGCTCGCCCGCTGCCTAGATTACCGGCCAACCACAGAAGGTCGAGGAGGATTGTGATGGCTCTCCAGATTGGCGACGTAGCCCCCGATTTCACCGCCGACACCACCCAGGGCCGCGTCCGTTTTCACGACTGGATCGGCGATTCGTGGGCGGTGCTGTTCTCCCATCCCAAGGACTTCACCCCGGTGTGCACCACCGAACTCGGCTACATGGCCAAGCTCATGCCGGAGTTCGACAAGCGCAACGTCAAGATCATCGGGCTGAGCGTCGACCCGGTCGACAACCACGCCAAGTGGGCGAACGACATCAAGGAGACCCAGGGCTTCGCGCCGAACTACCCGATGATCGGCGACACGGATCTCGCGATCTCCAAGCTCTACGGCATGCTGCCGGCCGCCGCCGCGGGCGACGCATCGAAGCGCACGCCGGCCGACAATCAGACGGTACGCAACGTCTTCGTCATCGGCCCGGACAAGAAGATCAAGCTCGTCATCGTCTATCCGATGACGACCGGGCGCAACTTCGACGAGGTGCTGCGCGTCATCGACTCGCTGCAGCTGACCGCCAAGCACAAGGTGGCGACGCCGGTCAACTGGAAGCAGGGCGAGGACGTGATCATCGCCGGCTCGGTGTCGGACGACGACGCCAAGAAGACCTACCCGCAAGGCTGGAAGGCGCCGCG
>DASPVJ010000108.1:0-2735 GCA_035622435.1 Xanthobacteraceae bacterium
TGGTGGGGAGGGGTAAGGGGTGGGGGGCGATTGAGCTTGGCGCGGTCCGCGCCGATGGAGCGCAAGTGCCCCCCACCCCGCCGCGCTTCGCGCGGCGACCCTCCCCACCGCTCGCTGCGGGGCACCCCGCGGCGCAAGCGCTGCGGGGACCCCGGCTCGCGGGGGGAGGGATGGAGCAAACCGCGGTCCAATTCAAACGCGCTTAAGCGCCGGCAACAGCTCGTCGGAGATGAGCCGCATGCTGGCGAGCGAGGTGGACAGCGGCATGCCCACCCAGTGGGTGCGGATGATGAGGTGGTTGACGCCGAACTCCCGCCAATACGGCTCGAGCGCGGCGTAGCAGTCGTCCGGCGAGCCGAGGATGAACCGGCCCTGCGCCAATTCGTCGAACGGGCGGCTGAAGTCGGTGTCGTCGGGCATCACCTTGTCCTGCCCCCACTTGGCATAGTCGCGGTATTTGGCGAGCAGATAGGGCCCGGCCATGGCCAGCGCCGTCGCCCGGTCCTTGGCGCAGTAGACCTCCTTGGCGATGGGCAATTCCCGCGGCGCCCCCTTGCCGGCGGCTTCGAGCGCCGCGCGGTAGATCGCCATTTGCCGGCGGATGGTGTCGATGGTGGCGTGCGGGTTGATCATCCAGGCGTCCGCCATGCGCGCGGCGCGCCTGACCGCCGGATCGTTGTTGGCCGCCATCCAGATCGGCGGCCACGGTTTCTGCACCGGCCGGATGTTCATGTGCACGTTGTCGAGCCGGCAGCCGGGCCCGTCGTAGGAGACGCGGTCCTCGGTCCACAGGCGCTGCACCAGCGTGAGGTACTCTTCCAGCCGCTTGACCCGTTCCCCCTTGGGCACGCCGAAGGCGTCGAACTCGACCTCGCGGTAGCCGAGCCCGACGCCGAAGATGAAGTTGCCGCGGGCGATGACGTCGAGGCTCGCCACCGTCTCCGCCGTGTACACCGGGTTGTGCAGGTTGATGAGCAGGATGCCGAGCCCGAGCGTCATCTCGCCGGCCTCGGCGGCGAGCCGCGCCAACAGCGGCACCAGCTGCAGCTGCTTGTTGTCGCCCTCGTTGAGGTAGTGCTGCCCCGACATCAGCGAGTCCCAGCCGCGGTCGCGGGCGAGGCGGACCATCGCGTACTGGTCCTCGAGCGCGCTCACCATGTCGGTGTCGAGGGTGTGCTGGTTGGTGATGAAGAGGCCGACTTTCATGTGACGATCCCTATTGGAAGACGGCGATGATAGCGGCTCCGGTCGCTTCACGAAATCGATCGGCGATGATAGCTTGGCGCGGTCGTTGGCGCCGGCGGGGAACTCGTATGCGCGGGACAACGTCCTGCATTGCAGCTCTATGCGTGCTCGCATGCGCGGTCGCGCCGGCGCCGGCGCTCGCGCGCGAGGCGACGACGTCGCAGGATTCCTCCGCCGGCGAGGCGCACCGGGCCGAGCCCAGTCGGCCGAGTCGCGAAGGATGCACGTTCGCCGGCGCCGATTGGAGCACCGCCGTTAAGACCGCCACCGTCTCGGCCTATCAGGATCATCTCGCCCGCTTTCCCAATTGCACGTTCGCCACGCTTGCCCGCGCGCGGATCGCGGCGCTCGCGCTCGACGGCCACGTCAAGCCGGAAAGCGAGGTCGTCACCGGCTGGCTCGGCCTGCAAATCCAGGCGATCACGCCGGAGGACGCCAAGCGCATCCGCCTGCGCGAGGCGCAAGGCGCGCTCGTCACCGCCGCCGAGGGCCCGGCGGCCGGCGCCGGCATCAGGGCCGGCGACGCCATCGTCGCGCTCGACGGCAACGAGGTCAGCACCGCCGTCGATCTCTCGGCCGCCATCGGCAGCATGGCGCCGGGCGAGGCGGTGCGGCTCGTCGTCGTGCGCCGCGGCCGCGAGCGGATGTTCAAAGTGACGCTGGCGGCGATCAACCGCCCGCCCCAGTCCGCCGTCGCCTACTGGGATCGCGGCAACGCCTATTGGACCAACAAAGACCTCGCCCATGCGGTCGCCGACTTCGGCGCGGCCATCGCCATCGACCCCAAATTCACCGTGTCGTACATGAGCCGCGGCGACGTGTATTCGCAAATGCGCGAGTACGACAGCGCGATCTCCGACTATACCGAGGCGATCGCGCTCGATCACAAGGCCGGCCGCAGCTACGGCAACCGCGGCTACGCCTACTACATGAAGCAGGACTACGACCGGGCGATCGCCGACTACGGCGTGGCCATCGCGCTCGACGCGCAAGACGCGCGCTCGTATTACCGGCGCGGGCTCGCCAAGCGCGCCAAGGGCGACATCGCCGGCGGCGAAGACGACATCGCCGCGGCGCGGCGCATCGATCCGCAAGTCACCGAATAACGAACGGCCCTCTCCGTTCCCCTCCCCCAATGGCCGCGGACAACATCTACGACTTCATCGTCACCGGCGCCGGCTCGGCCGGCTGCGCGGTCGCCGCGCGCTTGAGCGAGAGCGGCCGCTACCGCGTGCTGCTGCTCGAAGCCGGCGGCAAGGACACCAACCCGTGGATCCACGTGCCGCTCGGCTACGCCAAGGTGTTCACCGACCCGCGGGTGAACTGGATGTTCGACAGCGAGCCGGAGCCGCAGCTCAACGGCCGCGTGCTCTACCAGCCGCGCGGCAAGGTGCTCGGCGGCACCAGCTCGATCAACGGCATGGTCTACATGCGCGGCACGCCGCGCGACTACGACGGCTGGCGCCAGCGCGGCTGCGAGGGCTGGGGCT
>DASPVJ010000109.1:0-3204 GCA_035622435.1 Xanthobacteraceae bacterium
CGCGGCGCTCGTGCGCGCCATGGACGCGCGGCTTTCCGACCTCGACGCCCTGGTGCTGCCGACGACCCCGATCGTCGCGCCGCGCATGGACGAAGTTGCCACGCGCGAGACTTTCGCGGCCAAGAACATGCTGCTGTTGCGCAACACCTCGGTCGTCAATTTCTTCGATCAGTGCGCCATTTCGCTGCCGCTCCCGCGCGAGGGCGGCCTGCCGGTCGGCCTCATGCTCATCGCGCGCAACGGCTACGACCGCCGGCTGTTCCGCATGGCCGCTGGGCTCGAACGCCTGTTTGCCGGGTGAGCTGCCCGCCTCGCAGGCTCTTCGAATGTGAGCGGGCCGTCGAGGCCGTTCAGGCGGCGCGCTTGCGCGTGTCGGCGGCGGCGCGAGAACTGCGGCGCATCAGGGCGCCGACCCCGGCAAGGCGTGCAGCCGCGTGGGAGGGCGCGGCTTCGCGCAACCCGGCGATGGCCCGTGCCAGTTCCGTTTCGCTGCGGCCGGTGGCGGCGGAGGGCGGGAGCGCCACGTCGCCGAACGGCATCACTTCTTCGATTACTTGCACGCGGGCGGGCGCGACGGCCATCGGCGGTCTCCATCGGGGAATTCGCATAGCGGTCAACCAGCCGTAACGCGCGAACGCCGGGCGAAGTTCCGCGCACCCGGGAACGATGCTAAATCAGTACCAGCCTTTCCTGACCGCTTCACGACAGCCGGAAACTCCTATGCAGCAAGCTGCCAACGCTGAGCCCGCGCGCGTGGGACCGCTCACGGGCGTACGCGTCGTCGATATGACCACGGTGATGATGGGACCGTTCGCGACCCAGATCATCGCCGACTACGGCGCCGATGTGATCAAGGTCGAGCCGCCCGAGGGCGACATCATGCGCTTCGCCGAGCCCATGCGCAGCCCCGGCATGGGGGCGATGTCGCTGCACGCCAACCGCAACAAGCGCAGTGTCGCCCTCGACGTGAAGAAGGAGAGCGGCCGCCGCGCGCTGCTGCGGCTGTGCGCCAACGCCGACGTGTTCTTCACCAACAACCGGCCCGCCTCCATGCGCCGGCTCGGGCTCGCCGACGCGGACATCCGCGCGGTCAATCCCCGCCTCGTGCGCGTGAGTCTCGTCGGCTATGGCGAGACCGGCCCCTACGCGGGCCGGCCCGCCTACGACGACCTGATCCAGGGCATCGCCGGCGTGCCCGGGCTCTTCGCGCGGGTGAGCGGCCATGAGCCGCGCTACGTGCCGCTGACCATGGCCGACCGCATCGTCGGGCTCAATGCCGTGCACGTGGTGCTGGCGGCGATCATCGACCGCGACCGCACCGGGGAAGGGCAGGCGGTCGAACTGCCGATGTTCGAGACGCTGGCGCAGTTCGTGCTCGGCGATCACATGGGCGGGCGCACGTTTGCGCCGCCGCTGGGCGGTCCCGGCTATGCGAGATTGCTCGCCGCCGACCGCCGCCCCTACCAAACGAGCGACGGCTACATCTGCGTGCTGGTCTATACCGACAAGCAGTGG
Organism: Xanthobacteraceae bacterium; assembly: GCA_035622435.1. Classification (GTDB taxonomy): domain Bacteria; phylum Pseudomonadota; class Alphaproteobacteria; order Rhizobiales; family Xanthobacteraceae; genus AP-16. The sequence goes on from DASPVJ010000109.1 coordinate 1,516, forward strand.
CAGGCGTTCGTGCGCGCCAGCGGCCGCGCCGACCTCGCCGACGATCCGCGGCTTGCCGACTACGCCACCCGCGCGCAGAACTACCCGGCGATCTACGCCCTGCTGGCCGACATCATCAGCACGCGCCCGACCGCGGAGTGGATGGAGCTGTTGCAGGCGGCCGACATCCCCTGCGTGCCGATGCACGATCTCGACGGGCTGATCGACGACGCGCATCTTAACGCCGCCGGCTTTTTCGTTGAGATGGAGCATCCGACCGAGGGCGCGGTCCGCCTCACCGGCATCCCCAGCCGCTGGAGCCGGTCGTCCTTGCGCGTCGCCCGCCATCCGCCGCGCATCGGCGAACACAGCGTCGAAGTCCTGCGCGAAGCGGGCTTCTCCGCCGCGGAGATCGCGCGCATGTGCGCCGAGGGCGCGGCGGTCGACGGCCGGCCTGATGAAGCGGATCGCGTTACCGCACCAACGCAATCCGTTCCGAATTCCTAAAGCGTGATGGCTTTTCTTCGAATCGCCATCCCGCTTTAGGTTGTTGTTGGAGCATGATGTTTTCCGAAAACCGGTACCCACCCCGCATCACGTGCGGGGCAGGCTTTTTCGGCATCATGCTCTTAACCACGCGCTGCGGCGAATTGCATCTTCGCCTTGACACTTTCGTGACGCGGTCCAAAATACGAGGCGTCGAGACGAACTGCGGAGGTATGAATGTCACCACCGACGCAGGATGCCGCCACGATCGCCGGCGCACGCATTCGGGCTTCGGCGTAGCGGCGCCCACGAATGGCCTTGTCGGGAGCGGCCGCACGGGCCGCATCAGTGAGGCATGGCCCACCTTGGCCCCTCCCGGCGATGGCTTTGTTTGTCTCTATCGGTCATGCCCGGCCTTGTGCCGGGCATCCACGTTTTTAAAGGCAGGTTACCTTTACGTCTGGATTGCTTCGCTTCGCTCGCAATGACGGAGCCCGTCATTGCGAGGAGCCCGTAGGGCGACGAAGCAATCCAGACAAGCCCGGCCATGACGACCTATTCCAGCAAATCATTAAACTCCGCATGCTTGGCGAGATACGCGGAGACGAACGGGCATTGGCTCGCGACCTTGACGCCCTCCGCCCGCGCAAGTTCGAGCGCGCCGCGTGCCAGGGTCGAGCCGACCCCGCGGCCTCCCAGGGCCGACGGAACCTCCGTGTGGGTGAAGGTGATCAGGCCGGGCGAGCGGCGGTAATGCGCCACGGCCAAGTGGCCGTCGACTTCCAGTTCGAAGCGGTTGAACGCCGCATTGTCGCGCACCGCATTGGTCGCCGTCATTTCGTGGCCCCGCCGTTGAGCGCCCGCCACACCCGCTCCGCCGTCGCCGGCATCTCGATGTGGCGCACGCCCGCGGCCGCGAGCGCGTCGACCACCGCGTTGGCGACCGCCGGCATGGCGCCGACCGAGCCCGCTTCGCCCGCGCCCTTGACGCCGAGCGGGTTGGTCGCGGTCGGCACCGGGTTGCTGTCGGTCGCGATCGCGCAAAGGTCGCCGGCGCGCGGCATGGCGTAGTCCATGAACGATCCGGTGATCAGCTGGCCGTCGGCGTCCCAGCGGATGTCCTCGAGCAGGATCTGCCCGGCGCCCTGGGCGATGCCGCCGTGGATCTGCCCGTGCAGCAGCAGCGGATTGATGACGGTGCCCACGTCGTCGACCACGCTGTAG
>DASPVJ010000110.1:0-4742 GCA_035622435.1 Xanthobacteraceae bacterium
TGCACGTCCAATCGGTCCTTCGACACGTCGATACCAACGAATGTCTGTTCCATGGCGACCCTTCCTTGCGCAAGCGGGCTCGCTGCGCGGCCCAAGCGACTGTTCGGGTTCGATGGAACGACGGACGGGGAACCAAGCTGAAGGACGGGCTTGCAAGCCCTTGGATGATGCGGTCTCCCGTCCGCCACCGCACCAGCCAATCTAGCCGATGCGGTGATTCGTGACTTACAAGGATGACGGTGGGAAGTAGGCTCGGCCCGTCACCCCGCCGCCTGCATCGCCTCCGCCGCCGGCCGCTCCGCCGGCAGGCGCACCAGCACGATGGTGCCGACCCCCTGGCTCGAGCGGATGCGCATGGTGCCGCCGTGGAGGTCGATGAGCGACTTGGCGATGGCGAGCCCGAGGCCCGAGCCCTTGTGCTTCTTGGTGAGCTGGCTTTCCACCTGTTCGAACGGCCGGCCGAGGTTTCTGAGCGCCTCCTTGGGGATGCCGATGCCGTTGTCCTCGATCGCCAGGCTCGCCATGCCGGCGACCGCGCGCGCCCTAACGGTGACGCGCCCGCCCTCGGGCGTGAACTTCACCGCGTTGGACAGAAGGTTGAGCGCGACCTGCTTGAGCGCGCGGCGGTCGGCCTTGAGCCTGATCGCCGGCGCGATCTCGAGCTTCAATTCGAGCCGCTTCTCGGTCGCGCGGCCGGTGACCACGCGCAGCGCGTCGGCGATCACCCGGCCGAGGTCGGTGTCCTGGAAGTCGAGGGTGGTGCGGCCGGCCTCGATCTTCGACATGTCGAGGATGTCGTTGATCACGTCGAGCAGATAATTGCCGCTGTCGCGGATGTCGCGGCAGTATTCGTGATATTTGCCCGCGCCGAGCGGCCCGAACATGCCCGATTCCATGATCTCGGAGAAGCCGATGATGGCGTTGAGCGGCGTGCGCAGCTCGTGGCTCATGTTGGCGAGGAACTCCGACTTCGCCTGGTTCGCCTCCTCGGCGCGGTCCTTCTGCTCGGCGTATTTCTCCGCCAGATAGGCGAGTTGCTCGGTCTGCCGCTCGAGCGCGTGCTGGGACGAGCGCAGGTCGGCGACCGTCGCCATCAGGCGGCGCTCGCTGTCCAGGAGCTTCTCCTCGTGCCGCTTGAGCGCGGTGATGTCGGTGCCGACCGACACGAAGCCGCCGTCCTTGGTGCGCCGCTCGGAAATGTGCAGCCAGCGCCCGTCCTCGAGCTGCGCCTCGAAGGTGCGCGCGTGCTCGTTGACCCGCCGCTCGCCGGTCGTCTGCGTGCGGATCACCGGCTTGGCGCCCGCCGCCACCACCGCGTCGTAGCGGGTGCCGGCCTTGACCGCCTCGTCGGCGAGCCCGTGCAGGCTCTGGAATTTCGAGTTGCACAGCACCAGGCGGTTGTCGGCGTCCCACACCACGAAGGCTTCCGAGATCGACTCGATCGCGTCGCGCAGGCGCACGTCGGCGGCTTCGCTCTTCTCGGCGAGGTTGATCTGCTCGGTCACGTCGATGGCGATGCCGATCACGTGGGCGGCGGCTTCGCCCGGCTGGCGCACCAGTTCGCAGCGCGCGCGCAGCCACACCCAGTCGCCGCCCGCGTGGCGCATGCGGAAGGCGCGGTCGATCGAGCGGCTGGTGGCGTCGGCGAGCTGCGCGGCGACCTCGTAGAGCTTCACGTCGGCGGGGTGGACGAGGGCGCTCACCTCGCCGAAGGTGAGCAGGTCGTCGCGCGCTTCGAGGCCGAGGATGTCGAACATCGAGTGCGACCAGAAAATGCGCCCGCGCGCCAGGTCCCAGTCCCACAGGCCGCAGCGGCCGCGGTTGAGCGCGGTGTCGATGCGCCCGCGCACGGTGTCGTAGATGAGGTCGGCCTCGCGCGCCCGCGTCGCCTGCCAGTGGAAGGCGAAGCCGAGGATCAGCAGCACGAAGCCGGTGGTGGTGAACAGCGTCACGGTGAGCACCGTGTCGGAGCGCCACACCGCCAGCGCCGCGTCGCGCGGCGCGATCGCCGCCACCTTTCCGTTGGGCGCGTGCAACGCGTAGAGCGCTACCAAGAGGCGGGTGCCGTCGGGGCGCACCGCCTCGGCGATCTCGGTCTGCGCGTCGAGCGCCTGCGCCGGGCCCATCGTGCCGACGACCGCGGCGAGCGGCACGCCGGTCGCGGTGCTGCGCGCCGGCGCCGAGGCGATGACGACGCCGGCGGCGTCGGTGAGCACGATCGTGCGCTCGAGCGCGGTCGCCCGCGGCGGCAGCGCGCGCACGAGCGCGCCCTGGGCGCCGTCGCCGGCCACGAAATCGCGCTCGTCGACCGCCGCGTTGAGCCGGTCGGCGACGATGCCGGCGATCGCCTCGATGTCCTCGAACGCGGTCGCCAGCGCCTGGCGGTGGCGGTCGTGCACCTGGATGATGGCGCCGATGCCGACGCTGAGCAGGAAGGCGATGATCAGCGCCGGCACCGCGCGGCGCAGCGCCGGCTCGGCGAGCAGGAGGCGCCGGTAGGCCGGCCGGGCAACCGATTGCGCAAGTCCTTTGATGGAATCGGGACGTGCGGATGCGTGCGCTGCGTCGGCGCGCGCCATCGCCGGCCTCCTCGGATGGTCCCCGTCGATCCGGGTCGATGTGCCGCACCTGCCCGAATCACTTTCATTGGAATCGAAAGCCCGCGATTTGTCGAGAGTCGGGGAATCGTCGCGCGGACGAAATCGGAAAATTTTTGTGACGACGCGACTCTTTCGCGCCGCAACATCAAACAAGACACCGTCATCCTGAGGTGCGAGCGAAGCGAGCCTCGAAGGATGATCCAGAGGGCGTGCGTCCTTCGAGGCTCGGCGCTTCGCGCCGAGCGCCTCAGGATGACGAGGGGATAAGCGAATCCAACCGTGAACGGACCGGAATCAAACAAGGAACATCGTTTGTCCGCGCCGGCGCCCGCGGCGTAGGATGGGTCGAGGCCCGCGTGCGCGGGCGCAGACTCAATCGATGGGCGGTCGACGGTCATGCCCGACATGCACGCCATGGTGCTGGAGCGCCCGGGCACGCCGCTCGTCATGCGCACGCGGCCGGTGCCGGCGCCGGGGACGGGCGAGGTGCTCGTTGAAATCGCCGCCTGCGGGGTGTGCCGCACGGATTTGCACGTGGTCGACGGCGAGTTGCCCGACCCGGCGCTGCCGCTGGTGCCCGGCCACGAGATCGTCGGCCGCGTCGCCGCGCTCGGGCCCGGCGTCGCGGGTCTCGCGCTCGGCGCGCGGGTCGGCGTGCCGTGGCTGGGCGCGACCTGCGGTATGTGCCCCTATTGCCGCGACAACCGCGAGAACCTGTGCGACCGGCCGGTGTTCACCGGCTACACGCGGGACGGCGGCTACGCGACCCACGCGGTCGCCGACGCGCGCTTCTGCTTCCCGCTCCCGCAGGACGCCGACCCGGTGGCGCTGGCGCCGCTGTTGTGCGCCGGGCTGATCGGCTGGCGCAGCTACCGCATGGCCGGCGCCGGCCAGAGCCTCGGCATCTACGGCTTCGGCGCCGCCGCCCACATCCTCGCCCAGGTCGCGGTATGGCAGGGCCGGCGGGTCTACGCCTTCACCCGCCCAGGCGATGAGGCCGCGCAGGCGTTTGCCTCGAGGCTCGGCGCGGCCTGGGCCGGCGGCTCCGATCAGGCGCCGCCCGAGCCGCTCGATGCCGCCATCATCTTCGCGCCGGTGGGCGCGCTCGTTCCCGCGGCGCTCGCCGCGGTCAAGAAGGGCGGGCGCGTGGTGTGCGGCGGCATCCACATGTCCGACATCCCCCGCTTTCCCTACCGCCTACTGTGGGAGGAGCGCGAAATCGTCTCGGTCGCCAACCTCACCCGCGCCGACGCCCGCGAGTTCCTCGCCGTCGCGCCGCAGGCCCGAGTGAAGACCGAGACCGTGCCCTATCCGCTCGGGAGCGCCAACGAGGCGCTCGCCGACCTGCGCGACGGGCGGCTGCAGGGCGCGGCGGTGCTGGTGCCATAATCCCTCCCCCGCGCAGCGGGGGAGGGTGGCGGCGTCCGCGCAAGCGGGCGGCGCCGGGTGGGGTGTTTGCGAGCAAACAAAGCAGGCCCCCACCCGCCCGCCTTCGCTGCGCTCAGGCGGTCGACCTCCCCCGCAAGCGGGGGAGGTATGAGTCACACTTTCGGCTCCGCGTGCCCGATCACCCGCTTGATCGACGGCCAGCGGCGGCGCAGGCCGCGTTCGACCTCGTCGACCTTCTCGTGCACGTCGGCGACGGTGAGCGCCGGATCGACCCGGCAGTGGAAGTTGACGATTTCGCCGTCGGCGGTCTCGCGCACGCGCACGTCGTGCACCTCGCCGACGAAGCCGATGTCGCCGGCAAGCGCGGCGAGCGCCGCGCGCACCTCGCCGATGCGCGCGCTCGAAGTGTCGCGGCCCGACACTCCGCTGGTCTGCAACGGCTCGATGTGGGTCTCGACCTCGACCGCGGGGCCGAGTTCCGCGCGCACCGCCTGCTCGAGGCCGCTCGCCACCTCGTGCGCGGCGGCAAGCCCGAGCGCGCCGTCGACCTCGAGGTCGAGCGACACGGCGAGCCGGCCGCCGATCGCGTGGACGGTGACGTGGTGCACCGCAAGCCCGCGGTTGCGGGCGATCACCATGATGCGCTCGAGCGCGGTCTCGTCGCTGAGCGCGCGCGGGCTCGTGGTGATCGTCGCCTCGGCGTTGGGGAGTTCGGCGCGGATGGCGCGGGCGACTTCGTCCTCGATCGCCGTG
>DASPVJ010000111.1:0-10904 GCA_035622435.1 Xanthobacteraceae bacterium
GCGCAGGTGCTCGCCGGCGCCGCCCCGGTCGCCGCGCCGGCCGAGCAGCCGGCCCAACTCGTCGTGGGCGCGGGCGTCGGCGGGATCGAGCGCGAGCGCGCGCCGATAGCAAGCGAGCGCCTGATCGGGGGCGCCGGCCGCGTCGAGCGCGCCGGCGAGCTTGCGCTGCAGCGCCGCGTCGTCGGGCGCCGCCGCAACGAGCGCGCGATAGAGCGGCAGCGCCTTGGCGAAATCGCCGGCCGTCGCCAGCATGTCGGCGCGGTCGCGATCGGCCGTCGCGAGGCCGGCGCCGCCGGAGGCGTTGGGCATCCCGAGCAGGGTATTGCCCGGCGCGCAGGCCCGCAACCTTTACACCGACCGAGCGAGCGACGCTTTCTGTGCCGAGCCGAATCGCAGTAAGCTCGTTGCATGAGCCCGGACTATGAAGCTGCGGCCCTGGCAATGGGCGCTCTGGGTATGCTGGTGTTGTGCCTCATCGCCAGTACGGCCATTGTGACCGCGGCCTTTGCCATTCTCTGAGGCGAGCGCTTCAAAACCCCCTCAGGGCAGCACGCCGAACCGTTTCGCCAAATCGGCGACCGACATGTCGGCCGCCCGGCGATCGAACGGCACGCCCGCCCGCTCGAGCGCGCGCACGATCAGCGCGACGCATCCCTGCTGGCCGCGGTCGGGCACGCGCGGGCGGTCGCCCATGAGCTTGGCGACGGCGAGCAGCACGAAGCTCCAGCGGCCATATTTGCGCCGCAGGCAGGAGACGGCGTAGCGCGCGGCGTCCGCCCGCGCCGCGTCGGACAGGTCGAGCCGAACGTAGTGATAGTCCTGGTCGCGGTATTTTTCGATCGGGGCGAGGACGATGCCGGTGTGGAGCACTTCGACCAGAAGGCCGCGCGGGCTCACCACCAGCGCGGCATGGCTCCAGTGGGCGAAGGCGCGATCCTTGCCGCGCGCGCAGATGCGCTCGTACCCACGGATCGATCGTCCGAGCCAGCCGACGCCGCGGATAAGGAGGATGTCGCCGGGCCGGGGATGCGCCATCGCCTCCCCCGGCCGGCAGCGAACGTACGCCGGCGTAACCGCTGCGGCCGGCGCGCCGACAGCCGACATGGAGCGGCGTTAGCTGCCGGTAATGCCTCCGAGGTTGGCCTTCAGTTCGCTCGCGCGCGCCGAATTGGCGGCATCGTCGAGCGGCCAGAAGGCCGCCAAGTTGGGATTCCCGAGGACATCCACCGTTCGGTAGTTGGTCAAGACCTTCATCGCCAATCCGCTGGTGGGAAAGGCGCAGCCGACGAAGCACAGCGCGGTGACCAGCGCGAGCAGCACCAGCGGAACCAGAACGATCAACGTAGCGCTCATCCCAGGGCCCTTTCCGTATTCCTCTTCCGGCAGCCGAACCGACGTTCGGCTCCGGCGGAGCGCGGCATAGCACTTAGTCGAGAGGTTCCGCTTGGGCTGAGCGCTACTCAAAGTAGGACTGAGCGCTACTCTCACCGGGACCGGGACGGCGCCGCGGCGCAGGCGGTCGAGGAGGTTGCCGGTGGCACCGCCGACGACGGCGCCGATCCCGACGGCTGCAAGGGCGCCGTGGCCGGGCATGTAGGCAAGCGCGGCGACCGATAGGGCGACCGCCGCTACCCACAGCGCCACCAGCGCGCGCGCTCCGATGATCGGCGCGAGCGCGCCGCGCCGGTTGAGCACGCAGCGGATCGCCACGAACGCAACGGGCACTGTCGCCGGCACCGGCCATCGCGCCAGCGCGACAGCCTTGCTGGCCTGATCGGCCGCCGCCACCAGCACGGCCGCGAGCATCGCTACGAGATAGTGACTCACGTCTCGTCATCCTTCGAGACGCTCGGCGCTGCGCCATAGCCGACGCTCCGCGTCGGCGTTCTTTACGCCAAGAACGGCGGCCGAAGGCCGCCTATGGCTCCTCAGGATGACGTTCATTCTTTACGAGCGTCAATATAATCCCGTTTGCCTCAATCCAGTTCGAAGGCGCCCTTGTAGTCGATCTTGAGGCGCGGGTCCTGTTGCTCCTTGCGCAGGATGCAATTGCCGGCGACCAGAAGCTCGATCTGCGAGCCCATGAAACAGCGGAAGGCGTCCTCGGGCGTGCACACGATCGGCTCGCCGCGCACGTTGAAGCTGGTATTGACCAGCACCGGGCAGCCGGTGCGCGCCTTGAAGGCGGTCAGGAGATCGTGGAAGCGCGGGTTGGTGTCGCGGTGCACGGTCTGCACCCGCGCCGAATAATCGACGTGGGTGACCGCCGGAATGTCCGAGCGCGGCACGTTGAGCTTGTCGATGCCGAACAGCGACTGCTGCTCGTTGGTCATCTGCCGCCGCCGCCGCTTCACCACGTCGGCGACCAGCAGCATGTAGGGGCTGTCGGCATCAAGCTCGAACCACTCGGCCACGTCCTCGCGCAGCACCGCCGGCGCGAACGGCCGGAAGCTCTCGCGGTATTTGACCCGCAGGTTGAGCGTCTTCTGCATCTGCGGGCTGCGCGGGTCGGCGAGGATCGAGCGGGCGCCGAGCGCGCGCGGGCCGAACTCCATGCGGCCCTGGAACCAGCCGACCGCGTTGCCGGCAACGAGGCCGTCGACCGTGCGCGCGATCAATGCGTCGTCATCATCGCAGCGCTCGAAGCGGGCGCCGGCGGCGGCGAGGCGCTGCTCGATTGCCTCCTGAGGAAAGCTCGGGCCGAGGTAGCTGCCCGCCATCGCGTCGTGGCCGTTGCCGCCGCCGTTCGCCCGGCGCGGCTTGCCGGCGTACAGGTGATAGGCGGCGAGCGCCGCCCCGACCGCGCCGCCGGCATCGCCCGCCGCCGGCTGGATGAAGATGCGCTCGAATTGGCCGTCGCGCAGCACCTTGGCGTTGCCGACGCAGTTGAGCGCAACGCCGCCGGCAAGGCACAGGTTCTTGGCGCCGGTCTCGCGCTTGAGCGAGCGCGTCAGCCGCAGCATCACCTCTTCGGTCGCCTTCTGCAGGGAGGCCGCCACGTCCATGTGCCACTGGGTGAGCAACTCGTCGGGCTTGCGCGGCGAGGCGCCGAACAGGCGGTCGAAATTGCCGTTGGTCATGGTCAGGCCGGTGCAATAGTCGAAATAATCCATGTCGAGGCGGAAGGTGCCGTCGGGCTTCAAATCCATCAGATGATCGAAGAACAGATCGACGTGCTTGGGCTCGCCGTAAGGCGCGAGCCCCATCACCTTGTACTCGCCGGAGTTCACCTTGAAGCCGAGGTGATAGGTGAGCGCGGAATAGAGCAGGCCGAGCGAGTGGGGGAAATGCAGCTCTTTGAGAATCTCCAGATGATTGCCGCGGCCGAGGCCGGCCGAGGTCGTGGTCCACTCGCCTACCCCGTCCATGGTCAGCACCGCCGCCTCGGCGAAAGGCGAGGCGAAGAACGCCGACGCCGCGTGGCTCTGGTGATGCTCGGCGAACAGCAGGCGCTGTTCGATATCGATCGGCGGCCCGAGCTTGCGCAATTCGTCGCGCAGCAGGAGCTTCTGGAACAGTTTTTCCTTGAGCCACAGCGGCATCGCCATGCGGAACGAGCGGAAGCCGCGCGGCGCGAAGGCGAGATAGGTTTCGAGCAGCCGCTCGAATTTCAGGAACGGCTTGTCGTAGAATGCGACGTAGTCGACGGCGTCGACCTTGACGCCGCCGGCGTCGAGGCAATAGCGCGCGGCGTTGAGGGGGAAGTTCGCATCGTGCTTTCTGCGAGTGAAGCGCTCCTCCTGGGCGGCCGCCACCAGCCGGCCGTCCTCGACGAGGCAGGCGGCGCTGTCGTGATAGAACGCGGAAATGCCGAGGATGCGCACGCGGTCTCCGCTTGGCCGTCAGAACAGCGTGTAGATGAACGGCGCCACCGCCGAGCCCTTGGTGAGCACGATCAGGCCGCCCATGAGGCCGAGCATCAGCACCACGGGCAGCAGCCAGTATTTCTTGCGCACCCGCAAAAAGTTCCACAGCTCGGCGAGGATGCTCAGCACGGGGGCCCTGTCAGAACTGGTTCTTCATCGCCGGCCCGGGCGGCCCCGGCGGATCGCGCTCGATCCAGTACGAGCGCGCCGCGCGGTCGATCTTCCGGCGCAGCGGGTCCTTGCCGAAAAACCGCATCAGCAAGCCGATCGGCACGACGGTCACGAAGAACACCGCGGCCATGACGACCGGGCTGACCACGCCGAACAGAAGAAGGCCGAGCCGGTGCCAGACGATGTTGAGGGGGCGCAACGGCGCGGTCCACACGTAGGCGCAGAACAGGAACGCCCCCGCCGCCGCGAGCCAATAGAAGCCGGCGTCGCTGCCGCGATAGAGCTTGAGCGCGCCGAGAAGCCCCAGCACCACCGCGAAGGTGACGCCCAAATTGCGCTCGCTCGACCGCGGCTCGTCCGCATGCCGGCTGAAATCCTCGTGCAGGTGTGGCGACGCCATTTGCGCCCTGTCGGTGAATGCGGCAAACGACATAGCCCATGTGCCGCCGCAGGTCCATGGACGGGCCGGAGCGGCATTGACGCCGCCCGCCCGCCCTGGCAATCGCCTTGCAGGGGCAAGCGTTTGCAGGCCGACCGCGATCCCGAGCCAGGGCCGTTCGCCATGGTTCGAACCGACCGCGCCGGACCGCACGAGGCTATTGCCCATGAAGCTCAGCATCCGCCCGTTGGCGCTTCCCGAGGTCAAGCTGATCGGCGCCCCGCGGTTCGCCGATCCGCGCGGCTATTTTGCCGAGACCTACGTGCGCCGCGATTTTGCCGCCGCCGGCATCGCGCTGGAGTTCGTGCAGGACGGAGAATCGCACTCGCACGCGGCCGGCACGGTGCGGGGCCTGCACTTCCAAATCCCCCCGTTCGCCCAGCCGAAAATCATCCGCGTGCTCAACGGGCGCGCCTTCGACGTGTGCGTCGACCTGCGCCGGTCCTCCCCGCGTTACGGCCGCCATACGGCGATAGAGCTGGCGGCGGACACCGGCGATCAGCTGTTCATTCCGGCAGGCTTCGCGCACGGATACTGCACCCTGGAGCCGGAGACCACGGTGCTCTACAAAGTGGGAGCGGTCTACTCCGCCGCGCACGAGCGCGGGATCGACTGGGCGGATGCGGCCCTGGCCATCCCGTGGCCGGTCGCCAAGGAGGCGGCGATCCTGTCCGACCGGGACGCCGCGCTGCCGCCGTTGCGGGACCTGCCGGTCTATTTCGAGTGAACTGATGATGCGCGTTCTGGTCACGGGGGGAGCGGGATTCATCGGCTCGGCGGTGTGCCGCGCGCTCGTCGCCCGCGGCGCGTTCGTGGTCAACGTCGACAAGCTCACCTACGCGGCCAACCCGCGCTCGCTCGACGGGATCGCGCGCGATTCGCGCTACGCCTTCGAGCACCTCGACATCTGCGACCGCGCCGGCATGGACGCGGCGTTCGCCAAATATCAGCCGACCGGCGTGCTGCACTTGGCGGCGGAGAGCCACGTCGACCGTTCGATCACCGGCGCGGCGCCCTTCATCGACACCAACATCGCCGGCATCTATCAGCTGCTCGAAGCGGCGCGGCACTATTGTGCGGGCCTCGCCCCCGGCCGGCGCGAAGCCTTCCGCTTCGTCCAGGTCTCGACCGACGAGGTCTACGGCTCGCTCGGCGCAAACGGAAAGTTCCGCGAGGACACGCCCTACCGGCCAAGCTCCCCGTATGCGGCGAGCAAGGCGGCGGCCGACCATCTCGCCCACGCCTGGCACCGCACCTACGGGCTGCCCGTCATCGTGTCCAACTGCTCCAACAATTACGGTCCGTGCCAGTTTCCGGAGAAGCTCATCCCCCTCACCGTCCTCAAGGCGCTCGCCGGCGAGCCGCTGCCGCTTTATGGCGACGGCACCAACGTGCGCGACTGGCTGTTCGTGGAGGACCACGCCGCCGGCCTGATCGCGCTGATCGAGCGCGGCCGTCCGGGCGAGCGCTATAATTTCGGCGGCAACAGCGAGCGCACCAACCTCGCGGTGGTCGAGGGCATTTGCGCGGCGCTCGACCGCATGGTTCCGGCGGCGCGGCCGCGCCGCGAACTCATTACCTTCGTTGCCGACCGCCCCGGCCACGATCACCGCTACGCCATCGACACGTCGAAGGTCCGGCGCGAACTCGGTTGGCAGCCGCGGCAAACCTTCGAGACCGGCCTCGAGCAAACGATCCGCTGGTACCTCGACAATCGCGCCTGGTGGGAACCCCTGCGCGAACGCGGCTACGGCGGCGAACGCCTCGGCCTGTTCGAAGCCGCGAACTGATCTCGCGATGCACGCGCCCCCTTCGATCCTCGTCGCCGGCAGAACCGGCCAATTGGCGACGGCCCTCGCCCGTGCGGCGTCCCGGCGCGGCGTCGCGATGGTCGCCCTCGGACGCCCGCACCTCGACCTTGCCGAGGCGCAATCGGTCGAGCGCGCGGTCGCGGCCGTGGCCCCGCGGGCCATCGTCAATGCCGCCGCCTATACCGCCGTCGACCGGGCCGGGGCCGAACCCGCGCGCGCCTTCGCGGTCAACCGCGACGGGGCGGCACGGCTCGCCGCCGCGGCCGCGCGACGCCGTGTGCCGTTCATCCACGTTTCGACCGATTACGTCTTCGACGGCTGCAAAAAGGCGCCTTACCGCGAAGACGATGCGCCCTCCCCGCTCGGCGTCTACGGCCGCTCGAAGCTCGACGGCGAAGGGGCCGTGCGCGACGCCTGCCCGGCGGCGACGATTCTGCGCACCTCCTGGCTCTACGGCCCCTTCGGCCGCAACTTCCTGACCGTCATGCTGGAGCAGGCGCGGACGCGCGCGGCGGTGCGCGTGGTCGACGACCAGCACGGGGCGCCCACCGCGGCGCTCGACCTTGCGGACGCCATCCTCGCTCTGGTCGAGCGGATGACCGGCTCGCAAAGCCAGGACGCCGCCGGCGTCTACCACCTGACGGCCGGCGGCGAGACGACCTGGCATGGGTTCGCGGCGGCGATCTTTGCCGGCTGGGCGCGCCGCGGCCACCGCGTCCCGGCGCTGCGGCCGATCGCGACGAGCGAATACCCGGCGGCGGCGCGGCGCCCGCAAAACTCAAGGCTCGACTGCACCAAGATCGCGCGCGCCTTCGGCTTGGCGCTGCCGGCGTGGCAGGATTCCCTGGAGACGTGCCTCGACGCGCTGGCAGGGGCGCCGCTTGAGGCGCAACGCACATGAAGGGGATCGTGCTTGCCGGCGGCAGCGGCACCCGCCTCTATCCGATCACGCGCGGCGCCAGCAAGCAGCTGCTGCCGGTCTACGACAAGCCGATGATCTACTATCCGCTGTCGACGCTCATGCTCGCCGGCATCCGCGACATCCTCGTCATCACCACGCCGGACGATCGCCCGCAATTCGAGCGGCTGCTCGGCGACGGCACTCAATGGGGCATCCGCCTCGCCTACGCGGTGCAGCCGAAGCCGGAGGGGCTTGCGCAGGCATTCCTGATCGGCGCCGATTTCATCGGCAAGGACCGCGTCGCGCTGGTGCTCGGGGACAATATTTTCTTCGGCGACGGCCTGCCGGCGGTGCTGCAGCGGGCGGCGGCGCGCGAAGCCGGCGCCACCATCTTCGCCTACCAGGTGCGCGATCCGGAGCGCTACGGCGTGGTGTCGTTCGACGACAAGGGACGCGCGCGCGCCATCGCGGAGAAGCCGGCGAACCCGGCCTCGCGCTGGGCGGTGACGGGCCTTTACTTCTACGACAACGACGTCGTGCGCTACGCGAGCGAGATCAAGCCGTCGGCGCGCGGCGAGCTGGAGATCACCGACGTCAACCTGCGCTATCTCGCCGCCGGCGCGCTGCAGGTCGAGCGAATGGGCCGGGGGTTCGCCTGGCTCGACACCGGAACCTTCGCGGCGCTCATCGACGCCGCCACGTTCGTGCAGACGCTCGAGGAGCGGCAGGGCATGAAGATCGCCTGCCCCGAGGAGGTCGCCTATCGGATGGGCTTCATCACCCGCGCCCAGATCCTCGACCTCGCCAAGGCCCTGCGCCGGAGCGGGTACGGGGACTATCTCGTCAGCCTGGTCGACAGTGATCAGTGATCAGTAATCAGAAAGATCGAATAGAATCTTGATCACGGATAATACCAACGACTCTTTCTGATGATTCTTACCTCGTCATCCTGAGGTGCGACCCCGGCCTTGAGCCGGGGGAGCCTCGAAGGACGCACGCCCTCTGGATCATCCTTCGAGGCCCTCGCTTCGCTCGGGCACCTCAGGATGACGGGTCGTCAATGGGGCCGTTGGTATCACTGATTACTGATTACTGATTACTGATTACTGATCACTGGTTACTGATTACTCCGCTGCCCGACTGGTGGGCTGACGGCGGGACACGCGCCTGCCGATGGCGCGCAACGGCTGGGTCATTCGCCAACTGGTCGAACTCAGAACCGCGTCGAGCTCGGTGCGCAGCTCGTCGCCGGCGGCAACGCGCTCGCGCAATTCGTCCTGAAGCCGCGCGCGCTCCGCCATCAATCTCCGATTGGCGTCGCGCTCGGCGGCGAGTCGCCGATCGATCTCGAGTTGCTCCGCGACGGCTTTGAGCAGCGCTTCCACCCCGGCTTCGTCGTATTCGCCCGTCCACCCCTCGACCCGATGCTGCTCGACGAGATGGCGCAGCATCGATCCGCGCGGCGGCAGGTAGCTCTTGCGCACGCCGTATTGGCTCAGCGCCGCGTTCCACAGGCAAAGAAAGAACGATCCGCCCAGCCGCGCGCACATGCGTCCGAGTTTCGAGGGCCGCAGCAGGTCGAGGGCCTCGGGCGCAAGCACCGGATAGCACGTGGATGCGGCATGGACCCGATTCATGTGATCGAGCTCCTTCAGCACCCGCGTGAGCAAGCGCGGACCCGCATCGGCCCATCGGTTCGAGCGGCCTAATTCGCGGGCCAATTCGAAGCATCGGATCATCGCCGCATGGCGCGGCCCGAACACCATGACGGCGCTGCCGACGACGTCGTCATCCAGGCGTGCCACGAACTCCGGCCGATCCGGCATGGTGTCGGCGAGGCAAACGACGTCGGTGTCGACCCACCAGCCGCCTTTCTGCGCCAACAGCTTGTACCTGAAGAGATTGGCGAACGCCGGCGGAGACCCCTTTCCGACGCCCCCCTCGGGAGCGAAGAATTCGCTCGGGTTGACGACTTCGGACGCATCGCACACGCGAATGCCCGAAGGAACGACGATGTCCGGATCGAACGTATAAAGATCGAAGGCGTGGCCGAAATCGGCGAAAGACTTCAGGCACAGCCATTCGTACGGCGAAAGGGCTTCGCCCCACCAGAACGATTGGAACCGCTGTCGCATCGTCACTCCCGACGCACGCCAACAACGCTCGCGTTACGGCTGGCCGGCAAATGCAACCGCCAGCGCAATCGATTGCGCGCCGGCCGGCTTATATGCTTGCTTTATGGCGCATGTGCACGGCGACATCAATGCATGACGGCGACCCCGGGCGGCGGCGCGTCAGGCCGCCCCGCGCGTCCTGACCGCGCTTATGCCCGACCGGAAGACCGGGACGTTCTACGTGTGCCATCTGGCGCACGAGCACGACCGCACCTACACGGAGAACCTCTGCGAGTATCTCGAACGGGCGGGCCTGCCGTACGGCATCGTCGAGTTCGAGGCGCCCGGCCAGCGGCCGGAGCTGCGCCAATGCCTCGACGGCAGCGCAAGCGCGGTTTTGGGGTTCAATTCGCAATTGGACCATTGCTGGCTCGGCGACGAGAACTTCGTCGTCGCGGCCGCGCGGAAAAACCTGCCGGTCATTCATTGGCTGCCGGATCATCCGAGCGCGCGCTGGCCCGATTTCACCCACGCGACCGCGGAAAATTCCCGCTTCCTGGTCATGTCGGAATTCTGCAAGCGCTATTTCGAGCGCTACTGTCTGCCGCATGCGCGGACCGGCTGGGTGGCGGCGGTCGGGCCGAACTGGCGCTCGCGCATCGACGCGTTGTCGCGCGAGGCCTTTCTCCAACGGGAGGTCCGCTGCCTCATCCCGCTCAACCTGCGGCGGGTCGGCGGCACGCTCGCGGACGCAGGGGAGCGCCTGCACTCCCTGGAGCCCGGCCTGGGCGAAGCGGTCGCAGAGGCGACCGGGCACGCGCGCCTCGACCTTGCCGGACCGCTCGAGGCCCACCTTGCCGCCGCGCTCGAGCGGCGCAACCGCCGCCTGGCCGACCGGGAATTCAATTTCTGTTTCCAGATCGTGGAAGAAGCGACGCAGATCTGGCGCCGGCAGAGAATATTCGACATCGCGTCGCGGTTTCCTGTATTGATCCAAAGCGACACGGTCCCGGCGCCCGCGCCGGAAACCGCCGCCACGTTTTCCGACGATCCCTGGCTGTGCAGCATGCCGGCGACGCTGGCGCGCATGCGGTCGTGCCGGTCGGTGCTCAGCATCAGCTATGCGAGCGACATGCTGCACGACCGCACCGAGAACGGCCTGAACGCCGGTTGCGCGGTCATCGTCGAGGACACGCCGATCCACCGGCAGCTGTTCGCCGATGGCCGCAACGCCCTGTTCTTCCGCTACGACGACGACAGCCTGGCGCAGTGCCTGGATTTGGTGTGCCATCGGCCGGAAGAAACCTACGCGATCGCCCAGGCCGGATTTGCGCTGCGCGACGATCCCGCCGTCCGGTTTCGCGGATTCGAGAACATCCTGCGATTGGCGGACCTGTGAACGGCACGGCGCTTGACATTGCAATGCGCCTCCCCCAGCACACTCCGTCCTCTGTTCATCGAGAGGAATCCCATGGGCCGATTGCTCAACGTCGTCACGCCGCTGCACCGGATGACCAAGCGCGACTATCTCGCGCGCATGGTGGACGACAAGGTCCACTGCATGCTCAAGGCCAAGGAGTACGAGGCCGACTATTGGGACGG
>DASPVJ010000112.1:0-4171 GCA_035622435.1 Xanthobacteraceae bacterium
CCGCGAACCTACTTGGCGATCCAAACCTCGACGCGGCGGTTCTTCGCCTGGCCGCCGGGCGTGTCGTTGCAGGCGACCGGCGCCATGTAGGAGAGCGGCAGGACGTCCTTTGCCGGCACGTTGACGCCGCGCTTCTGCAGCTCCTCGGCGACGCGCGCCGCGCGCTGGCCGGCGAGGCGGGCATTGGACCCCCAGCTTCCGTTCGAGTCGGCGAAGCCGACGATCAGCGCCCGCTTGCCGGCGACGGCGGGGGACTTGAGATAGCGCGCCAGCCGGTCGACGTCCTGGAGCGCGCGCACGTCGAGGTCGGAGCTGGCGTACTCGAAGCGGAAGACGATGGCCGTCCGGCCCGCGCCCTGCAGGATGGCGTCGAACGCCCTGACCATGTTCGACGGGACGTTCTTGTCGGCACCCAGCCCCAGCTGCGGATTGGCGACGAGCGTCTGGCGCCACTGCTGCTGCCCCGCGCCGTCCTGGAACTCGATCGACTGATCGATGAACTCGCCGTCGACCACCGTCGGCTGGGCGTCGTCGGAGAGGGCGAACTGCAGGATGTCGCGCGCGATGGTGTCGTTCTGCGTGCCGACCGTATAAAGATAAAGCCGCCGCGCCAGCGGATAGGATTCCGTCTTGACGGTGAATTTCGCCGGCAGGCTGGTCAGGCCGCAGGTCGAGGCGATGCTGAGCGGGTGGTTCTTGCCGATGTAGGGGAAGCCGATAAAGCCGATCGCGCCCGGGTCCTTGGCGACCGCCTCGGACAGGTTCTCGCTCGACTCGTAGCGCGTCGCCTGCGGCGAGATCTTGCGCTTCGGTCCGTCGGCGGGAGAAAGCACCAGCGCCACGAAGGTGTCGTAGGTGCCGGACTTGTCGTCGCGCGCGTGCACCTTGATCGGCCGGTCGAGACCGGCGACCGGGCGGCCGTCGGCGCCGGCGCCGCTCACGTCCTTCCAATTGGCGATTTCGCCGGAAAAGATGCGGGCGATCTGGTCGAGGGTAAGCTGCTTGACCGGGTTGTCCGGATGAACGACGACGGCAAGCCCGTCGAGCGCGAGCACGTGCTCGTTGCCGGGCCCGCGCAGATTGAGGTTGTACTGGGCGAGCACCTTCGCCGCCTCGTCGTCGTTGGCCCGGCGCGACGACATGCCGATGACCGCCTTCTTCTCCAACAGCGCTTTGGCCGACGTCCCCGATCCTTTCGCCTGGTACTCGATGATCGCGATCGGGTCCGACCCGCCGGACGAGCGGATGTCGATGGTCGATTCCTCCGGGCCGATCGGATGCACGACCGAGCGCACGCCGTATTTCTTCTGCGCAAAGGTGTCGATCAGCAGCGGCATCAGCCGCTCGCCGATGGTGTTGGAGCCGTAGATGCCGAATCTCTGCACCCCGGTCGTCGGCGTCGCCGCCGGCGGCGCCGGCGAGCCGCACGGCACGCCGATCCCCTTGACCTGATCTTCGGAAAGCTCGATCGGGTTGCCGCCGCCTTCGGGATAGACGATGAACTTGGCGTTGCGCGACTCGATGCGGACCGCCCGCACCAGCACGCCGCTCTTGAGGCAGACGTTGATTCCCTCCTGTGCGACGGCCGCAACGGTGGCCGCCAGCAAAAAGCCGAACGCCGCTGCCGGCAGGCGCACGAAATTTCCGACGGGCAACACGATGTCCCCCTCCGCTTTGTTTGAAATGAATACGTTCCCAGCGCACAGCTTGGCCGCCGGATTTTACAGTATTGTGACAATCTCCAGGCTCGTGCTGGATGGGTAGCCGCCAAGTCGGCGAGGTCCGGGCTTGATGGGAAAGCTTGTGAACCGGCGCGTGCTGCAAGGGGTCGCGTGGACGGCGTTTGCGGCGCTCGTCGTCGCCATCGGCGTCGTCTTCCTCGCCGCCTGCGACCTCGGGATCAAGCCCCTGTTCGGCCTGCGCTATTGCCGCTCGAGCGCGGCCACGCCCGGCCTCATAACGGAGCGCGAGCGCGAGCGCGCGCTGCGCGCGCGCATCCACGAGGCGGAGCTTCGCATTGCGCAACTGCCCGCCTGCGCGCAAACCGCTCAACTGCCGGACGCGCCGCCGCCCGAGCCACTGCCGCCGCCCCCGCCGCCTCCGCCTTCACCCGAGCCGCCACAGCAGGAAGACCAGCTCAAGATTCCCACGCGCATTGTGGATCTGCAGGGCTGCTGGCAGTCGGTCCGCGGCGATCTCGAATTGGTCGACGACGACGGACGGCCCGCCGGCAGAGTGCGCGCCTGTTACTGCCTGGGCGCGAACGGCCGCGGACGCGCCATCTACATCTATGCCGATGGGCGCAAATGTTCCGCCGACCTGCGCGCCGAGCTCAAGAGCGACGGCCTGACCATGCGCCATGGATCGGTCGGATGCCCGCGCGGCGAAGGGCCGGAGGCACTGGACATCAAGTGTCGACCCGGTACGGAGGGACTAGCCGTTTGCGACACGCAGAGCCGTCGAAAGCCGGAGTACAAGTGGACCGACGAACACTATCAGCGCGTGAGCGACGAGCACTGCGGCTGGCGGGCGCCCCGCTAGAGCATTTTCCGGAAAAGTGGGCACCGGTTTTCCGCAGAAAATGCGACAATTCAAAACCTGGAGTGCTTTTCCGATTCGATTGAAGCGGAAAGCACTCTAGGAACGCGCGCGGCGGGTTGCGCCGGCGGCGATTGCGTGGCCTTCTGGGGGAGCCACGGGCGTCGAGGGGGCGAGGGTGAACGAGCGCGTGCTGAGAATAGCGGGGTGGACGGCGTTTGCGGCGCTCGTTGTCGGCATCGGCGTGCTCTTCCTCGCGGCCTGCGATCTCGGCATCAAGCCGCTGTTCGGGCTGCGCTATTGCCGGTCGAGCGCGGCCGCGCCCGACGTCAGCGCGGAGCGCGAGCGGGAGCGCGCGCTGCGCGAACGCATCCACGAGGCGGAGCTTCGCATCGCGCAACTGCCGGCCTGCGCGGAAAACACGCCGCCCCCGCCGCCCCCGCCGCCTCCATCGCCGCGGCCTCTCACCCCGCCGCCGCCACCCCCGCCGCCGCCACCCCCGCCGCTGACGCCACCCACGCTTCCCGAGCAACCGCCGCTGCAGACGCCGCCGGAGCAACCGCCGCCGCGGGAGCAGCCGCCGCCCCCGCCGCCGGCCAAAGACGAGCAGCTCAAGATTCCGGCGCGGGTTGCCGACTTGAAGGGCTGCTGGCAATCGGTCAGCGGCGACATGGAAACCGTGACCGACGACGAGGAGAAGCGCCCGATCGGCAGGCAGCGAACGTGCTACTGCTTCGGCGCCAACGGCCGCGGCCGGGGGCTATGGGTCTACACCGACGGGCAAATCTGCCAGGGGGACCTGCGCGCGCGCGTAACGGGAAACCAATTCACCTTTCGTCACGATCGGATTCCCTGCGTTCGGCAAGGCATCACCTACCTCGTTCCCGAGATCATCACCTGCAGCGGGGGCTCGGGCGAGGTTGCGACTTGCGATTCGCAGAGTCTCGGACGAATGCCGGGGCGCGGGTTCAATGATGAAAAATTTCACCGCGTGACCGAGGAGTACTGCCGGTCGCCCCCCGGGCGATAATGGTTCATGCGGTTTCCCTTTGATCGGCCCGGCGGGTCCGGGCGTTGAGGGGGCGACGGTGAACGGGCGCATCCTGAGAATTGCGGGGTGGACGGCGTTTGCGGCGCTCGTCGTCGGCATCGGCGTCGTCTTCCTTGCCGCCTGCGATCTCGGCATCAAGCCGCTGTTCGGGCTGCGCTATTGCCGGTCGAGCGCGGCCGCGCCCGACCTCAGCGCGGAGCGCGAGCGCGAGCGCGCACTGCGCGAGCGCATCCACGAGGCGGAGCTTCGCATCGCGCAACTGCCCGCCTGCGCGGAAAATACGCCGCCGCCGCTGCGGCCTCCCGTTTCGCCGCCGTCCACACCGCCGGCGCTACCGCCGACCACGCTTCCGCAGCAACCGCCGCTGCAGACGGCTCCGGAGCAACCGCCGCTCCAGACGCCGCCGCGGCAGACCTCGCCCGCCGAAGACGAACAGCTCAAGATTCCGGAGCGCGTTGCCGACCTGAACGGCTGCTGGCGATCGGAGCGCGGCGACATCGATCTCGTCAGCGACGACGCGGAGCAGCGCCCGGTGGGCAAGGTCCGGATCTGCTACTGCTTCGGCAGCAACGGGCGCGGGCG
>DASPVJ010000113.1:0-2238 GCA_035622435.1 Xanthobacteraceae bacterium
GAGGAATCCCATGGGCCGATTGCTCAACGTCGTCACGCCGCTGCACCGGATGACCAAGCGCGACTATCTCGCGCGCATGGTGGACGACAAGGTCCACTGCATGCTCAAGGCCAAGGAGTACGAGGCCGACTATTGGGACGGCGACCGGCGTTACGGCTACGGCGGCTATCGCTACATTCCCGGCCGCTGGAAGCCGGTGGCGCAGGCGCTCATCGACCTCTACGGCCTTAAGCGCGACGCCCGCATCCTCGACGTCGGCTGCGGCAAGGGCTTCCTGCTCCACGAGTTCAAGCAGCTGCTGCCGGACGCGCGGGTCACCGGCTTCGACGTGTCGCGGCACGGGCTTGCCGACGCCAAGCCGGAAGTGCGCGACCGCCTGTTCCGCTACAAGGCGCAGGACCGCTATCCCTTCGGCGACGGCGCCTTCGACCTCGTGGTGTCGCTCGGCACCCTGCATAATCTCAAAATTTTCGAGCTTGCGACCGCGCTGCAGGAGATCGAGCGCGTCGGCCGCAACAAGTACGTCATGGTCGAGAGCTACCGCAATGAATTGGAGCAGTTCAACATGCAATGCTGGGCGCTCACCGCCGAGGCGTTCTTCGACACCGCGGCGTGGATTTGGCTCTACCACCACTTCGGCTATACCGGCGACTACGAGTTCATCTACTTCGAGTGAGGGAGGAGGGAATAGTTTGTAGCCCGGATTGAGCGCGCAGCGCGAAATCCGGGGACCGCTGCCCCGCATTTCGCTACGCTCAATGCGGGCTACTTGCTCACCACCCACGGGCCCGATGCAGATCAAATCCACAAAAGCCGCCATTCTCGCCCGCTCGCGCCAGCCGCTCGCGGTCGACGAGATCGCCCTGCCCGCGGCGCTCGACGCCGGCCAGGTGCTGGTCGAGGTGCTGCACACGACGATCTGCGGCGCCCAGATCAACGAGATCGACGCGGTCAAGGGGCCGGACAAGTTCCTGCCCCACCTGCTCGGCCACGAGGCGTCGGCAAAGGTGATCGAGATCGGCCCGGGCGTGACCCATGTGAAGCCGGGCGACACGGTGGTGCTGCATTGGCGGCCGAGCCAGGGCATCCAGAGCCGTCCGCCCGCCTATCGCTGGCGCGGCGAGCACCTCAACGCCGGATGGGTGACGACGTTCAACCGCCACGCGGTGGTCTCGGAAAACCGCATGACGGCGATCCCGGCCGACTTCGACCTCAAGGTCGCGCCGCTGTTCGGCTGCGCGGTGACGACCGCCGCCGGCGTCGTCAACAACGACGCCAAGGTGAAGATCGGCGAAGCGGTCGTCATCTTCGGGGTCGGCGGCGTCGGCCTCAACCTGGTGCAGTTCGCGGAGCTTGCCGGCGCCTACCCGATCGTGGCGGTCGACCTCATCGCCGGCAAGCTCGCCATGGCCAAGGCGCGCGGGGCGACCCACGCGATCGACGCGTCACGGACGCAGGACGTCGACGGCGAAATCCGCGCGATCGTCGGCGCCAAGGGGCCGGACAAGGTGCTGGAGACGACCGGCGTGAAGTCGGTGATCGAACTCGCCTACGAGCTGACCCACCCGGACGGCACCTGCGTGCTGGTCGGCGTGCCCAACGAAAAGGTGACGATCTACACGCTGCCGATCCACTTCAACAAGGTCTTGACCGGCTCGCACGGCGGCGACGCCGCGCCGCATGTGGACATACCGCGCATCATCCGCCTGGTGCGCGCCGGGCGGCTCTCGTTCGACGGGATCATCACCCATGAGTTCCCGCTCGCCGAAATCAACGCCGCCCTCGACCTGGTGCGCAGCGGCGCCGCCGGCCGGGTGCTGGTGAACGTGGGGGAGTAAGTGGGGAATGGGGAATGGGGAGTACTCCCTACTCCCTTCTCACGTCTGGCCGAACAGAGGCTGTCTGCCGGCCACGCCCGGATAGGGGTCCGCCACCGTCGCGACGGAACTGCCCGACGGCGGCGCTGCCAGGCCCGCCGCCGTGGCCGCAGCCGCGCCGCCGTTCCCCGGCGTCTGGATCGAGGACACCTGCGTTCCGTTCATCACCCAGAGCTGGGTCTGTTGGGTAACGGTGTTGACGAACACGAGGTCGTTGTCACCGGCGCCGTAGAAATTGCCGGCGCCCACGAGCTTCCAATTCGCTCCCGGATTCGGCAGCGCCACCGCGTTGACGATGGTGGTGCCGTTCATCACCCAGACGCCCGGCGTGCCGTCGCTGTTCTGCCACAGGATGTCGGCG
>DASPVJ010000114.1:0-7832 GCA_035622435.1 Xanthobacteraceae bacterium
ATGCGCGAACTCGTTCGCACCAACGACGCGGTGCTGGTGTCGGCGATCGGGGCGCTGCTCGACGGCGCCGGCATCGCCCACATGGTGCTCGATCAGAACATGAGCGTGCTCGAGGGCTCGATCGGCATCCTGCCGCGGCGCATCCTCGTGTCCGAGCGCGACGCGCCGGCGGCACGGCAGCTGCTCGTCGACGCCGGCCTCGCCCACGAACTGCGTTCCGATGAGGCGTGAGCCGGTCGCGGCGGACACCACCGAAGACGCCGTGCTCGGCGGCAGGCTTACCCTGCGGCAGCCGCGGCGCGGGCACCGGGTCGGCCACGACGCGATCCTGCTGGCCGCCGCGACCGGCGCGGAGGCCGGCGAACTCGCGGTCGATTTCGGCGCCGGCGTCGGCGCCGCCGGATTGGCGCTCGCCGCGCGCGTGCCCGGCCTGGCGGTGACCTTGGTCGAGATCGATCCGGCGCTGGCGGCGCTCGCCGCCGATAACATCCGCCGCAACCGCCTCGACGCGCGCGTGCGCGCGGTCGCCCTCGATGCCACGGCGGGCGCCCGCGCGTTCGCGGCGGCAGGGCTGCCGCCCGGCGCGGCCGCGCGCGTTCTGATGAACCCGCCGTTCAACGACCGCACCGCGGGCAACGTCTCGCCCGACGCCGGTCGGCGGCTCGCCCACGCGGCGGCGGCCGGCATCGCCGCGTGGCTGCGCAGCGCCGGCCGCGTGCTCGCCGCGCGCGGCAGCCTAACTTTGATCTGGCGCGCCGACGGCCTTGCCGATGTGCTCGCCGTGCTCGCGCGCGGCTTCGGCGGCATCGCGGTGCAGCCGGTCCACCCGCGGCCCGACGCGCCGGCGATCCGCGTCTTGGTGCGCGCCGTCAAGGGAAGCCGCGCGCCGCTTTCGCTGCTGCCGGGGTTGGTCCTCGCCGATGCCGACGGCCGCCCGAGCGGCGAAGCGGAGGCGGTGCTGCGCCACGGCGCGGCGCTGCCGCTTGCCGCATGTGACGTTGTTTAGAGCAATTATAAAACACGTGAAGCCCAAGCCGCTGATTAGAAACGCTATAATGTTTTGCACCGGACGTTGACTCAGCTGCCGGTCAAAAATCAGATACGGGCCGGACGAGCCCGCGAGTTGCCTCGGGGGAGGCAACGGGCCGAGGGGGGTGCGATGCGCGGTGGGGACGCGCGCGTGCGGCTGCGTACGGCGGCCATAGCTGTGGTCGCGCGGGCGTGCGTTGCGACGGCGTTTTTTGTTGCCGCCGACGCCGTCGTGAAAGCCCAGGACGAACAGAAGAATCCGCCGCCCGCCGCCACCGCTCCTGCGGCCGCGCCGACGCCGGTCAATCCTTCGGCCGCAACGGAGACGCCCGCCGCTCCTCCAGCGCAGACGCCAGCGCCCGCGGCTACGGCGCCCGCCGCGGCGCCTGCGGAGGCCGTGCCGCTGTCGAAAATGACCGTCGTGGGGACCAAGCAGGTCAGGCCCACGCGCAAGCCGGCTGCGACGGCGCCGGTTTCGGCGCCTCCCACGCCCGCCCCGGGCGCGCCCACGCCAGCGCAGGAGGCGTTGGACCGCAAGATGCACACGCTCGACCAGGGGCGTGAAAACATCCTGCCCAAGCTGGGCGCCACGACCTACACCATCACGCGCGAGGCGATCGAAGCGCTGCCGCAAGCCGACAACACGCCGATCGACAAGCTGATCCTGCAGATGCCGGGCGTTTCCTACGACTCGGCCGTCTCCAATCCCAGTTTCCACGTCCGCAACGAATACGCCAACGTGCAAATCCGCATCAACGGCGTGCTGCTGCCGGAAGGCGTGTCGGCGCTCGGTCCTTACCTCGACACGAATTTCATAGGCAGCATCTCGCTGTTGAGCGGCACGCTGCCGGCCCAGTACGGGTTGCGCACCGCCGGCGTCCTCGACATCACCAGCCGGAGCTTTTCCGCGCCCGCCGGCAGCGTCAGCATTTACGGCGGCAGCCGCGAGACGATCACGCCGAGCTTCGATTACGGCGGCAGCGTCGGCAATACCCAGTATTTCGTCACCGGCCGCGGCAACTGGAACAGCCTGGGGCTCGAAAATCCGACCCCGTTCCTCAACGCCGATCACGATTACACCCAACAGGGAAAGTTCTTCGGGTTTGCATCGACCCTACTCGACGACTCGACGAGGTTCAGCGTGATGTCCGGCTACGCCTACAGCGCGTTCCAAATTCCCAACAATCCCGGCCAAACGCCGCTCGGCGACTTCGGACCGACTACCTACAGCTCCTTGAACGTCAACGAAAACGAATACGACACCTACGCCTTCCAGCTCGCGGCGCTGCAGACCAAGGGCGACTGCATCGACACCCAGTTCGCGGTGTTCCTCCGCTACGCCAACGTGCACTTCGTGCCCGACATCTTCGGCGATCTCGTGTTCAACGACGTAGCCTCGGACGTGACCCGCCAGAGCTATCTTTACGGCACCCAGTTCGACGCCGCCTACGAGTTGAACAGCGGCAACAAGCTGCGCTTCGGCTTCGCGGTCACCGCCGAAAAGACCAACGTCATCAACGTGTCGACCGTGCTGCCGGTCGATCCGAACACCGGCGCGATTTCGCCGACGCCGTTCCCGATAACCGACGCCAATTCCCTGCTCGGCTGGGACATCGGCACCTACGTGCAGGACGAAATAAAACTAACCGACCGGCTCACCCTCAACCTCGGAATTCGCTTCGATCAATTGTATCAGTTCGTCGACGCCAACCAGTTCAGCCCGCGCGCCGTGATCGTGTTTAAGCCGGATGACGGCACCACCATCCATGCCGGCTATGCCCGCTATTTCACCCCGCCGATGCAGGCGCAGGCGACCCAGTCGAACCTCGCGTTGTTCAACAACACGACCAACCAGCCGGAAGTCCCGTTGGCCGATCCGGTGTTGCCGGAGCGCTCCCACTATTTCGACGTCGGCGTGGATCGCAAGGTGCTGCCCGGTCTCGATGTGGGGGCCGACGTCTTCTACAAGATCGCTACCGACATGATCGACGACGGCCAGTTCGGCCAAGCAGTGGTGCTCACCCAGTTCAATTGGGCGCAAGGGTACAGCGAAGGGGCGGAGTTCAAGCTCAAATACCAGGAGGGCAACTTCAAGGCCTACGCCAATTTCTCCTACATCATCACCAAGGCCATCGACGCGGTGTCGAACCAGTATCTGCTCGATGCCGCCACCTACACCTATCTCCTGAGCGCCTATCACTACACCGACGACATGCAGTGGATGACCGGCTCGGCGGGCGCCTCCTACCGCTGGGACAAGGTGCTGTTCACCACCAGCATGATCTACGGCAGCGGCTTGCGTTCGGGCTTCGCCAATATCGACCACGCCACGCCCTACGCGTCGGTCAATGTCGGCGTGGCACGCGAATTTCAGCTGATGCCGAGCGACAAGCCGCTCACGGTGCGGTTCGACATCGTCAACCTGTTCGACCAGGTGTACGAACTGCGCACCGGCACCGGCATCGGCGAGTTCGCGCCGCAATACGGCGCCCGGCGCGGCTACTTCCTCGGCCTGTCGCAGAAGCTGTGATTAGAGCATGATGCCGAAAAAGCCTGCCTGCAGTTGATGCGGGGTGGGTACCGGTTTTCGGAAAACATCATGCTCCAACAATAACCTGAAGCGGGACGGCGATTCGAAGATAAGCTATCGCACTTTAGCGCAGCGAAAACTCGATCGGCACGACCAGGTTCAACTGCGCCTGCGGCATGCTGGGCAGGAACGGCGGCAGCGGCTGCGCGCGGTCGATCAGCGCCAGCACCTCCTGGTCGAGCGCGGCAACGCCGGAACTGCGCGTGATATGGCGCGACAGCACGCGGCCGTTGCGGTCCATGGTGAAACTCAAATAGACCAGGCCCTGCTCGTGCCGCGCCATCGCCGCGCCGGGGTAGCGCTTGTAGTGCTGGAGATGGGCGAGCACGAGGTCGCGCCAGGATGCCGGCGCGACGACCGGCTGGGCGTGGGCGGCTCCCGAACTCGGCGCCGCGGCGGCCTTCGCCAACTGCTGCGACTGCGGGCTCGGCGTTGCCGTGGTGATTGGCGCCGGCGGCCGCTCCTGCGGCGCGGGCGGCGCGTCGGTTCGTTCGGTCGGCGGCTCTTCGTCCCTCGGCGGGACGACCGCGTGCTCCTTGGGTTGCGACGGGAGCAAGACCTCGGCTTCCGCCTGGGGCAGCGGCTCGAGCGGCGCCGGCGGCTCGGGGGCCGTTGGCTTGGCCGCCGCCTGGGATTCGATCATGTCCGGCCCCGGCGCCACGTCGAGAGGCCGCGGACTCGGCGCGGCGGCGATCGGCGCAAGCTCGACGACCATGGCCGGAGACTCCGCCGGCGCCGACTCCTCGGGCCACCGCAGGAACAGCGCCGTCGCCACCGCGGCATGGGCGCCGAGCATGACGACCGTCGCCGTTCCCCAGCGGGCAAGCTCGGCGCGGCGATCCTCCTCGAACGGGACGATGAAGGCCGCGGTCATTTGCCGTCCCTGCTCTCCAGCCCGACCAATGCGACCTTGAGGTAGCCGGC
This sequence comes from Xanthobacteraceae bacterium, assembly GCA_035622435.1. GTDB lineage: Bacteria > Pseudomonadota > Alphaproteobacteria > Rhizobiales > Xanthobacteraceae > AP-16. The sequence goes on from DASPVJ010000114.1 coordinate 4,544, forward strand.
GCTGCGCAACGCGTTCATCACTTCCATCACGTCGCCGTAGCCGACGCTGCGGTCTGCGCGCAGGAACACCGTCTCCTGCTTGTTACCGCCGCTGGCGGCGTCGAGCGCCGTCGCCAATGCGCCTCGCGCGATCGGCGCCTCGCCCAAAGCGAGCGAGAGGTCCGGTTTGACCGTGAGGAAGATCGGCTTGTCCGGCCGCGGCCGCGGCTCGGCGGTCGAGGCGGGCAGGTTGACGGCGAGATCGACCGTCGCCAGCGGCGCGGCGATCATGAAGATGATCAGCAGCACCAGCATCACGTCGATGAAGGGCGTGACGTTGATCTCGTGCGCCTCGACGAAATCGTCCTCGAAGCGGCCGGGCCGCGCCGCCACGGCGCTACTCCGCCGCGCGCGCCAGCGCGACGTAGGGCCGGTCGATGTCGCGGCTCACGAGGCGCAGCACCGCCGTCGAGGCGTTGCCCAAGAGCGCGCGGTATCCGCCGATCGCGCGCGTGAACAGGTTGTAGATCACGACCGCCGGGATGGCGGCGGCGAGCCCGAGCGCCGTCGCCAGCAACGCTTCGGCGATGCCGGGGGCGACCACCGCGAGGTTGGTCGTGTGCGCCTGAGAAATGCCGATGAAGCTGTTCATGATGCCCCAGACGGTGCCGAACAGCCCGACGAACGGCGCGGTGGCGCCGATGGTGGCGAGGATGCCGACGCCGCGCCCGATGTGGCGGCTCGCCGTCGCTTCGATCCGCTCCAATTCCCAGGAGACCCGGTCCTTCAGGCCGTCGTTGCGCAGATCGGCGGACAGTCGGACCTCGAGCGCCGCCGCGCGCACCAGGCTTGTAACTGCGTCGCGCCGATCGCCCATCAGTTGACCGGCCTCGGCGAGCGTGCGCGCCTTGGCGAGGCTGCCGAGCGCCGCGCGCGCCTTCTTCTTCGCGCGCCACAGCTCGAGCGTCTTGGCGAGCCACACGGTCCAGGTCACGAGCGACGCCAAGGCGAGACCCACCATCACCGTCCGCACCAGGATGTCGGCGTTGAGAAACATTCCCCACGGCGAGAGGTCCTGGGGCAGCAGCCCAGTCGCGACCACCGATGGACTCGGCGGCGCCACGGGCGTACTCGCGGAGGCTTCGGGCGCGCTGCTTTGCGCGAAGGCGAACGGCCAGGCGAACGGCGCGCCGAACGTGGCGGTGCCCAGAAAAACCCGCAGACCAATCTGCCTGAGCCCGATCACCGGGTGCACACTGAGCCACAGTTGACGAACGCGTTCGCGGTTCTTTTGAGCCATTCTAAGGAATATGTCCCAATGGGCGCTCAATATAGCGGCGACCGGCCGACCGACAACCGCAAAACTCCACGCGCCGACCAACTTAGAACGATCCTAATGAAGCGCGCTCTTGTGGCGCGAGTAGCCGGACGCATCGCCCCTTGGAATCGTTACAATCTCGGCGCTCGCGATTGACGCCGGGGAGCGGTTCTCATATTTCGGATGACGGCGGAGCGGCGTTGACGCCGTCGCGCGTGGCCGCCCGCGCGCCGCCAATGGAGTCGTGCGATGCCCAGCGTTTTCCTCCAGGCATTCGGCATTCTCGTGCGCGAAGGCCTCGAGGCGTTGCTGGTGGTCGCGGCGCTCGCCGCCTATCTCGCCAGGGCCGGAGGAGCGTCGCGCTTGTCCGCGCTGTGGGCCGGCGCCGGCATCGCGGTCGTGGCGAGCATCGCGGCGGCGTGGGCGTTCGAAGTCTTCTACGGCGGCGTGCACAACGACATCCTCGAAGGCGTCACCATCCTGGCCGCCGCGGCGCTGATGCTCTACGTCAGCGGCTGGCTATTGGTGCGGCAGGATCCGAAAGGGTGGCAGGCCTATCTCAAGGAGAAGGCCGAGCGCGCGCTCGAGCAGCGCACGGTCGTCGCCGTTGCCCTGCTTGCGTTCCTGGCGGTTTTCCGCGAAGGCGCCGAAACGGTGCTGTTCATCCACGCCCTCGCGCAGACCTCCGGCGGATGGAGCGCCGGGCTGTTCGCCGGCCTCCTCGCCGCCGCCGTCGTGCTCGCCGCCTTGTTCGTTCTCATCCAGACCCTGGCGGTGCGCCTGCCGCTGCGCGCGGTGTTCATCGTCACCTCGGGCTTCCTGTTCGTCATGGCGGTCAAGTTCATCGGCGAGGGAATTCAGGAATTTCAGGAGCAAGTGATCGTGCCCTACCACGAGGTCGATATTCCCGCGTGGCTGACGAAGCTCGGCATCAACCCGTCGGTGGAGGCGCTCGTCGCGCAAGGCGCGGTGATCGTGCTGGCGATCGGCACCTGCTTCGTGCTGCAGCGTCGCACGCGCCGGACGCCCGAAGTCGCCACCTAAGCAGGCCGGTTAGAGCAGGATCCCGAACGGGACGACGATTCGAAGAATTGTCATCCCGTCGTAGCCGCCGCCGGCTCGAACTTCAGCGCGACGCCGTTCATGCAATAGCGCTTGCCGGTCGGCGGCGGGCCGTCGTCGAACACGTGGCCGAGATGGCCGCCGCAGCGGCGGCAGTGCACTTCCGTGCGCGGGAGGATCAGGCTGAAATCGTTCGACGTTCGCACCGCGTCCTCGATGGGCGCGTAGAAGCTCGGCCAGCCGGTGCCGCTGTCGAATTTGGTCTCGGACCGATATAGCGGCAGGTCGCATGCCGCGCATTGGAACACGCCGGCGCGGTGCTCGTCGTTGAGCGCGCTGGTGAACGGACGCTCGGTGCCGTGCTGGCGCAGCACCCGGAACTGCGCCGGGCTCAACAGCCGCCGCCACTCGTCCTCGCTGTGAGAGACCTCGAACGTCTCGCCGGCACGGCTCGACCGCAGCACCGCCGGGGCGGCCACCGCCGCGAGCACGCAGGCGCCGCCGAGCAGAATGTCGCGTCGCTTCATCATGCGGTCTCCTCGTCTGGTTCAAGCTCCTCCCTCCCCAGCACGCGGGGGAGGTATGGTCACGAGTTCGGCTTGCCCCATAATTGCTCGAGCCGCTGATCGCGGCCGCAATTGAGGCGGTAGAACTTATACCGCACCGGGTTGGTCCGGTAGAAATGCTGGTGATAGGCCTCGGCCGGCCAGAAGGTCGAGGCGGCGACGATTTGCGTCGCGATCGGCTTGTCGAACCGGCCCGACTTCGCCAGCGCCTCCTTCGACGCCTCGGCGATGCGCTTCTGCTCTTCGCCCCGATAGAAGATCGCCGAGCGGTATTGCGTACCGTGGTCGCAGAATTGCGCGTTGACCGCGAGCGGATCGATGTTGTGCCAGAACACGTCGACGAGCTTCTGATAGCTCACCTTGG
>DASPVJ010000115.1:0-8698 GCA_035622435.1 Xanthobacteraceae bacterium
CGTGGGACCAGTTCCACCGCGACGCCCGCGCGCTCGCCTGGCGCCTGACCGACGCCGGGCCGTTCGAGGCGATCGTGTCGATCACCCGCGGCGGGCTCGTCGCCGCGGCGATCGTCGCGCGCGAACTCGACCTGCGCCTGATCGAGACCGTGTGCGTGGTGAGCCGCTACGACTATAAGAACCAGGGCGAATTGCACGTGCTCAAGGGCATCGCCGACTCGGTTGCAAGCATCGGCGGCGGGGCCGGCAACCGCGTCCTCATCGTCGACGACCTGGTCGACACCGGCAAGACCGCGCAGGTCGTGCGCGCGCTCCTGCCCAAGGCGCATTTCGCTACCGTCTACGCCAAGCCCATGGGCCGGCCCATGGTCGACACCTTCATCACCGAGGTGTCGCAGGACACCTGGATCTATTTTCCCTGGGACACCGGGCTCGCGTTCCAGCCGCCGATCCGCGCCACCGGCGCGTAGAGCATGATCCCGAAAAAGCCTGCCCCGCACTTGATGCGGGGTGGGTACCGGTTTTCGGAAAAGATCATGCTCCAACGATGAGTCTTTCACCGCCCGCCGAACGGCAGCAGCGGCCGCACGTCGAGCGTCCAGTTGATGTTGTAGGCGATGATGCGCATCTGGCGGTCGAGGCTGCCGGCGAACGACGGATCGATCGCGTAGACGGCACCGAGGAAAGCGGCAACGGCCATCAGCTTGGTCATGACACGCTCCTGGCTGCGTTGACGGCGCCAGTCTCGCCATGACCCATGAAGTCCGCCTTGCCTTAGGCGGTGCAATTCAAGCCCAATTGGGCGAAAGCACGCGGCGAAGTCGGGCGAAAGTCGCCGCACATTTGCTGCGAATGGTGCCGAGTTTCGGCCGCGCTTGTTCCGGCTTGATCCGGGTCGGCGAGGCGTTTTCATGCTGCACCGCAGCACAAATTGTGCGGCGCTCCCAGATTTGCGGGCCTCAAGCGCCGCGATTAACAGGAATCTGCAGGAGCCTGACCCTCATCCGCTGCCGCTTCCGCGTCTGTCCTTGTGCATTGCAGTATCGAGGCAATTCCCGGGAGAGTTTTTTCCATAATCGTTATACCATTGCGAATTGGCGGTCAAGGATTTTCGTGCCGGCTAGGTGGACCAAGGCGCCGGTGTCGTCGGCTTGGCGATTGCGCCGTGCGCCAGTATACCCGGGGCGCCACGCGGGCGTGGCGGAATGGCAGACGCAACGGACTTGAACGTTTGAGTGCCCCGCGGGAAACCGCGGGCGCAGAACTGCCCAAACTCGGGGAAACCTGGCAATGGCAATCCCGAGCCAAGCCCGGCAACGGGAAGGTGTAGAGACTAGACGGGCAGCACCTAAACCTCGGGCATCCGGGGCAGGGTGAAGGGATAGTCCAGACCACGAACCCGCCTGCGCGCTACGGCGGGGCGGCGAAAGCCGAAGCTGGTACGAAAATCCGTTGGGGGTAACCCCGTGGGGGTTCGAGTCCCCCCGCCCGCACCATGTTTTGAACGTCCGCAATCAAAGCGTGATTGGAAAAAGCTTGGCAGTTTGGGGTGCTCATGGCGCCGCAATTATTCAAGAAAGCCAGATATCGATTTGCGGTCGACCCTCTCGTCGCCAAATTGACGCCTCGGCAAGTGGAGGAAGATGCTAGAGAATATGCTGCACTGCTTGATGGTCGGGCATCAGAGGCCAAGGTTCACAGGTTCTTGGCCAAGCATTCGTATTTCTTTAACGGCGTGATTCGCCTTTTTGGCCGCTCTCCACTTTATTCTAAGATTCGGCTCGGCAGCGAATATGAAATCGATTTCGTGTGTGTGTTGATACGGGGAGCTATGGGCCGGAATGGCGGCTAATCGAGATTGAGGGGCCGAGCAAACCCCTCGTCACAAAATCGGGTGAACCATCTAGGTATCTTCTCCATGCAATCCAACAGGTTCGTGATTGGCACGATTGGATTCATGAGAATCTCGATTACGTTCGAAAGCTAATGCCGCGAATTGAATATCCGCTCGGATATGTATTTGTTGGGCGGAGTTCAGAGCTATCGCCATCGGACCAGAAGAAACTCCGTCGCTTGGCTTATGATAATCGGGCCCTTCTAAAGATTCACACACTCGACCGATTCGAAGGTATGGCAAGAAGCGTGTTGAACATAGTGAGCGAGCGGGGAGGTTCCTGGCCGCTCCCGATGCTCGCGCGCTCTCATCGCGACCTCGCGCGAGGTCTTCCAAAGGATACCATGAAGTGGATCAACGGGAGTTTCGCTAGATTTGCTTCAAGGGTAATGCTCGAAGACAGGATCAATGAGCGCAAACATAGCTACTGGGAGTAATCCTCCCCCGATGCCGGAGAGCGTAGCCCGGATGAGCGGCGTAGCCGCGACATCCGGGCCCCCGCATGTCACCCGCTGCGCGGGCTCGTTACACCGTCATCCTTGTAAGTCACGAATCACCGCATCGGCTAGATTGGCTGGTGCGGTGGCGGACGGGAGACCGCATCATCCAAGGGCTTGCAAGCCCGTCCCTCAACTTGGTTCCCCGTCCGTCGTTCCATCGAACCCGAACAGTCGCTTGGGCCGCGCAGCGAGCCCGCTTGCGCAAGGAAGGGTCGCCATGGAACAGACATTCGTTGGTATCGACGTGTCGAAGGACCGATTGGACGTGCATGTGCGTCCGAGCGGGGAGAGCTTTGCGGTCGCCCGCGACGGCAAAGGCTTGGAAGAGCTGGTCGATCGGCTGCGGACGCTGGCGCCGATGCTGATTGCGGTTGAGGCGACCGGCGGGTTTGAGACCATCGTGGCGGCGGCGATCGGTGGAGCGCAATTGCCACTGGTGGTGCTCAACCCGGCCCAGGTGCGCCACTTCGCGCAAGCGGTCGGCAAGCGGGCGAAGACCGATCCGATCGATGCCGAGATGATCGCGCGTTTTGCCGAGGCGGTGAAACCGGCGGCACGGCCGGTGCCCGACGAGGCCGCGCGTCTGCTCGGCGAATTGGTGGCGCGGCGCCGCCAGATCATCGAGATGCTGGTCGCCGAGCGCCATCGCGAGAAGCGTGTCGGCAATCTGCGGGTGCGCAAGAGCCTGGCCCGCCACATCAAGGTCCTGGAGCGTGAGCTGCAGGACCTCAGCGATGAAATCGGCGGCTTGATCCGTGATTCGCCGGCCTGGCGCGAGACCGAAGATCTCATGGTCTCGGTGCCGGGGGTGGCCGACAGGACCTCGAGCAGCCTGCTGGCTGGCGTGCCGGAGCTCGGTCGCCTCACGCGCCGGCGGATCGCCAGCCTGGTCGGCGTGGCTCCCTACACGCGTCAGTCCGGCCGATGGAAAGGCAAAAGCATGATTGCCGGCGGCCGGGCTGCCGCACGCTCTGCCATCTATATGGCGGCGTTGACCGCGAGCCAGCACAATCCTGTCCTGAAGGCCTTCTATCGTCGCCTCCTCGCGGCCGGGAAGCCGAAAATGCTCGCTCTCATCGCGGTCGCTCGCAAACTCCTCGTCATCCTCAACGCTATGATCCGGGACAAAAAACCATGGCAGTACGCTTGACAAACAACACAGTCGCTGAGGAGCTCGGCGCGAAGCGCCGAGCGTCTCGAAGGATGGCCGCGGGCGCAGCGCTTGTTTCCATCCTTCGAGACGGCCGCGCAAGCGCGCGGCCTCCTCAGGATGACGGTCATCGAATGAAGTCGTCGGTACTGTTGTCGCCGGTCAGGGCGACGTGCGCGTGATCGCGGTGACGTTGCGCGGCGTCACGAACAGGCTGTCGGAAAGGGCGATCGTGCCGGTGACGAAATAGCCGAACATCGGCGTATAGGTGTACTGCACCTGGCCGTAGAGCAGGTAGCACGGATACGACTGGCACGTGGTCGGGGCGGTGGCGGAGGCAAGGCCGGCCGGCAGGGTCACCGTCGCGCCGGTCGCAAGCGCGGTGCCGTTGAGGGTGTCGCTCCAGCAGGTAGAGTTGCAAACCGTCGCCGTGGTCTGGCCGGCGGCGCTGATCGACACCTGCGACAGCACGACGGAGACCGGCCCGCTCGGATAGGGAGAGAGCACCACCGTGGTGGCGCCGAGGATCGACTGCATGTCGGTGTCGTGGATGGTCGAATATTGATTGGTGATCGCGCCCAGCACGTAAGTCGCCGCGCGCACTTTCATGTAGATCGAAATCGCCCGGGCGGCGTCGATCGATCCGAGGAACAGCAGCAGGAAGACGGGCGTGATGGCGGCGAATTCGATCGCGGCGACGGCGCGCGTCGACGCGAGGAAACGCCGATAGAGGCTTGCCGCGCGCGCCATGGTCAAGACGGCTCCACCCGGATGGCGGTCACGCCCATCATCTCGGATTGTCCGGTGGAGGGATTTTTGATCGCAAAACCGAACAGCCCGCTGACGCTCGACCACGGGTAGATCAGGCGCACGACCACGACCTGGCCCGGCGTGCCGGCATTGATCGACGGGGTGTAAGGCAACGACGGCGCCGAGGTGACGGCGCTGTTGAAATCCGCATAGCTCTGCACGTCGACCAGGATCGAGCCGCAGGTGAACAGCGGCTGCAGCTTGGGGCAGTACGTGGTGTTGAACGTGGATTGCGTCAGGCTCTGGCCGGTCATCATCAGGCGGCCGACGTCCACGGCGACGGTCTGCAGCGTCTGCTGGGCGAACAGGTAGATGGTCACCTCGAACACCGCGATCAGCGTCGCGATGAAGAACGGGGAGACCAGCGCGAACTCGACCGCCGCCGCTCCGTCGCGGGCGCGGCGGAAGCGAAAAGCGCTGCGTGCGCGGCGGCGAAGATATTCAGCCAATTTTCGCGCCATGCCTGGCCCCATTACCATGCCGGCGTGGGCGCTTCGGTCAAAATCCGAACGTGCCGGCGTAGCTTTTCCGGCAACATGCTTATGAAATGTAAATTATCTGTTGTTCTATATGGCGGAATTCCCGGCAATCTGAAAGTCGCGCGATTTAACCGGCCGTTTACCGTGACATTGCGCCGGCCGCATGGGCGCGATCCCGTGCGCCGGCCTCCGGTCAGGCGACGGCAAGCGGCGCCAGCGCCTCGATGTCGGTGACGACGTCGACGATAACCGGCCGGTCCGCCGCCAACGCCTGCTGCAGCGCCGGCGCCAATTCGCCCGGGCGCTCCACGCGGATGCCGATCGCGCCCATGTCGGCGGCGACGCGGGCGAAGTCGACCTTGGTGAAGGTCCACATTTCGCGCGCCTGCGCGGTCTGCTCGCCGCCGTAGACGCGGTCGAAGCCGCGCTTCGACTGGTTGCCGCTCGAATTGTTGTTGACGATCGTGACCGTGTTGATGCGCCAGCGCACCGCCGTCTCGATCTCGCCGATGTGGTACCAGAAGCCGGCGTCGCCGGTGAACGCCACCACCGGTCGCTCGGGCGCCGCGCACTTGGCGCCGAGGCCGGCCGGGAACGCCCAGCCGAGATGCCCGGCGCTGCGCATGTAGCTCTGGCCCGCCGCGGTGAGGTCGAACATGCCGCCCATCCACATGCCGGCGTGGCCGGTGTCGACGACGACGATGGCGTCCGCCGGCACCGCCCGCGTGAGTTCGCTGCACAGCCGCTCCGGCCGGATCGGCACGGCGTCGGAGGCGAGCGCCGGGCGATATTTCGCCTGCCACTCGCGGCAGATGCCGCGCACCGTCTCGATCCAGCCCCGGCGCAGGCTCGCGGTTCCCGCGTTGGTGTGCCGGCGCATCGCGGCGAGCGTCGTCCTGGCGTCGCCCAGCACCGCCGCCTTGAGCGGGTAGTTGCGCCCGAGCGCTTCCGGGTCGATGTCGATCTGCACCGCCGGCACGCCGATCTTGGGCACCTTCCAGAAGTGCGTGGTCATGCCGCCGGTCTCGCTGCCGACGAAGCACACGAGGTCCGCCGCGGCGACCACGCGGTTGGCGCTCTCGCGCGAATAGGTGCCGACCACGCCGACCGAGAGCGGATGGTTGCCGGCGATCGTGTCCTTGCCGTTGAGCGAGGTCGCGACCGGCACCGCCAGCGCCTCGGCGAGCGCCACGAGTTCGCCGCCGGCGCCGGAGGCGCGCGCGCCGCCGCCGGCGACGATGACCGGCCGCTCCGCCTGCTCGATCAGGCGCAGCGCCGCGAGCGCGGCGTCGCGATCGGGCTCGGGCCGGAACGGCGGCACGCGCGCGAACAACGGCTCGCACAGCGGCTCCAGGTCGGCCTCCTCGGCGTCGACCTGCCCCTCGTTGCCGCGGAACTGCAGGTGCACCGGCCCGGGCGAGCCGGTGACCGCGACCCGGAACGCCTGGCGCACCATGTCGGGAAACCGCTCGACCGCGTCGACGGTGGCGTTGAACTTGGTCACCGGCTCGAACGCCGGCACGTCGTCGATTTCCTGGTAGACCTTGCGGAACTTGGTCTGCGGCTCGCGCCCGCCGGTGAACGCGATCACCGGCGAATGGGCGAGACAGGCGTCGCGCAATCCGGCGGCGAGATTGAGCGCGCCGATCACCTGCGCCATGCACACGCCCGGCCGCCCGCTCGCGCGGGCGTAGCCGTCGGCCATGTAGGCGGCGGACTTTTCGCCGTGGGTGTGGATGCGCTTGATGCGCGTGCGGCGCTCCATTTCGACCATGGTCCGGCGCAGCACCGCCGGAACCATGAACACGTGCGACACGCCGTAGCCTTGCAGCATGTCGGCGAGCGCCTGGGCGCCGGTCATCTTGGGCATGGGGTTTCCTCGAGCGAATGGCGATTTCTTGTAGCCCGGATGGAGCGGAGCGACATCCGGGAATCCCGCATTTCCCCTCGCCTTCGCGAGGGTCAATGCGGGCTACGTTTCATTTGATCGCCAGCGGGTTGGTCGGCGAGCCGACCGCGCCGGTGATCGGGATCGCCGGCGCGACGAACATGAACTCGTAGACCTCGTCGTCCGCGCAGTCCTTCGCCAGATCCCCGAGGTAGAAGATCTCGCCCATGGTCAGCCCCATGATCGGGATGACGATCCAGTGCCACGGCTGGTTGATGCCGGGCTCGCTCTCATTCGGCCGCACCTCGCAGCCCCAGGTGTCGCTGGCGATGGCCGCGATCTCCTTGCGGTGGATCCAATCGATCGTCTCGAACGCGAAGCCGGGCGCGTCGCCGCCCGGATAGCCGTCCCAATTGCCGGCGGCGAGTTTTGCCTCCATCTGGCCGGTGCGCACGATGACGAAGTCGCCGCGCCCGACCGCAACGCCGTGCGCCGCCGCGGCGCGGTCGAGGTCGGCGCCGGTGATGGCGTAGCCGTCGTCGAGCGCGTCCTTGCCCATGACCTTGGCGACGTCGAGGAACACGCCGCGGCCGACCATGCGCGCCTTGGTCTTCTCGATGCCGCACTTCTGCGCGCCGAACGAGGTCACCTCGCGGCAGTCGTAGCCGTTCCACATGGTGTTCTCATAGAAAATGTGGCCGAGCCCGTCCCATTGCGTGCCGCATTGCAGCGGCATCACCACCATGTCGTCGGCGGCGCGGATGCCGCGATGGTCGAGCACGCCGGAGTAGGCGTCGGTGCCGGTGCGCAGCATCACGTGCACCGGATTGATCCGCCCCAGCGCGGGATATTTGCTCTTCGCCCCCTGCGGGCCGGTGTGGTCGAAATTGAGCGCGAGCGAGATCACCTTGCCTTTTTTCACCAGCCGCGCGGCGGCGACGACGTCCTCGGGGCTCGTGTAGTTGAGGGTGCCGATCTCGTCGTGCGGGCCCCATTTGCCCCAGTTCTTGTATTTCTCCGCCGCTTCGCGCAGGTCTTGGCGGGTCAGCTTTTTGGCAGCCATGCGATGCCTCTTTGCAGCGAATAGCGAATGGCGAGTAGCGAATAGTAAAGTGGCGAATGGCGAATGGCGAGTAGCGAATGGGCCGCGCCCTGCTACTCTTTCTATTCGCCATTCGCTACTCGCTATTCGCTTGTCCTGTTCACTGGAGCCTCCATGCGCATCACCGCCATCCGCGAACGCGCCATTCCGCTGCGCTCGAACCTGCGCAATTCGAGCTTCGACTTTTCCGAGATGACGACGTCGATTGTCGCGGTGATCACCGACGTGAAGCGCGACGGCCGGCCGGTGGTCGGGTTCGCGTTCAATTCGACCGGCCGCTACGCCTGCGGCGCGCCGATGCGCGAGCGCTTCATCCCGCGCATCCTCGCCGCCGATCCCGACGAGCTGCTCGATGCCGCCGGCACCAACCTCGCGCCCGAGAAGGTTCTCGCCGCGATGCTGCAGCGGGAAAAATCCGGCGGCCACAGCGAGCGCTCGATACCGATCGGGACGATCGAGGTCGCGGTGTGGGACGCGGTGGCGAAAATCGCCGGCGAACCGCTGCACCGCGTGCTGGCGCGCCGCTTCAACGGCGGGGCAAGCGCCGACAAGGTGTTCTGCTACGTCGGCGGCGGCTGGTACTGGCCGGGCCAGACGCTCGCCGATCTCAAGGAGGAAATGCGCCGGCACCTCGACCACGGCTACACCATGGTGAAGATGAAGGTCGGCGGCCTGCCGCTCGACGAGGACCTGCGGCGCGTCGAGGCGGTGGTTGAGGTCGTGCGGCCGCCCAACACCCTTGCGGTCGACGCCAACGCCAAGTTCGGCCGCGCGGAGGCGCTCGCCTACGCCGAGGCCCTGGCGCCCTACCGCCTGCGCTGGTTCGAAGAGCCGTGCGACCCGCTCGACTATGCGCTCATGGCGGAGATCGCCGC
>DASPVJ010000116.1:0-6316 GCA_035622435.1 Xanthobacteraceae bacterium
GGCGCCGAGATCGAGTTCGACCTGTCGCGCCCCATGGACGAGCGCCAATTCCGCGCGATCGAGGCGGCGTTCCACGACAACATCGTCGTCGTCTTCCGCGGCCAGACGCTCACGAACGCGCGCCATATCGAATTCAGCCGCCGCTTCGGCGAGCTCGAGATCCACATCGTCAAGAAGTACCTGCTGCCCGAGCATCCCGAGATCCTGCGCATCTCCAACATCCGCGACGAGAGCGGCGAACTGATCGGCCTCGCCGACGCCGGGTTCACCTGGCACACCGATACGTCCTATCTGCAGCGGCCGAGCCGCTGTTCGCTGCTGCACGCGCAGGAAGTGCCGCACCGCGACGGGCAGGCGCTGGGCGACACGCTGTTCGCCAACACCCGCGCGGCCTACGCGGCGCTGCCCGAAGCGATGAAGCGGCGGCTTGCCGGGCTCAAGGCGATCCACCGCTATTCCGAGCGCAAGCGCATCGACAACAGCCCGCGCCCGAAGCTGACCAAGGCGCAGCTCGCGGCGACGCCGGACGTGGCGCATCCGATCGTGCGCACCCATCGGGCGACCGGGCAGAGGTCCCTCTACGTGACCGAAGGCGAATGCATCGGCATCGAAGGCATGCCCGGGGAGGAGGGGCGGGGGCTGATCGCCGAACTGCACGCCCACTGCCTGCGGCCGGAATTCCAGTACCGGCACAAGTGGCGGGTCGGCGATCTTCTGATGTGGGACAACGCCGCCTCGATGCATCTCGCCGTCTGCGACTACCGGCTGCCTGAGCGCCGGCTCATGTACCGCACCACGGTGATCGGCGAGGTGCCGTTCTGAGGCGTCCCGTAGTCCGGTAGGGTGGGCAAAGCCGGCGGAGCCGGCGTGCCCACGCGTCATTGCGAGCGAAGCGAAGCAATCCAGGGCCACTTGCTCAGCCGTTTCTGGATTGCTTCGTCGCCCTTCGGGCTCCTCGCAATGACGCCCGCCGGCGCAGGCAAATTTGCGCTTGACATCAAACGATGAGGTATCATATATTCGTCCCAAAGGTTTCGGCGCGGCCGGCCTCCGGTTTGGCCGGGCGGCGGCGAAGCGCCGGGGTGGTTGCAACGATGGCCGCTTGCAGATCGCTTGCAAACCGCTTGCTGATTGGAGCGGTCGGGTCGGAGCCCGTGAGGAGACGCAGACCATTGTCAATGCTTGCAGATTCATGTTTTCCTGGCCAATCCGCAGGCCACAGGGTGCTACGCAAGGGCGTCGAATCGGCCGGAAAATTTGCTCGCCGGGTCAGATGGTTAGCTTGCAGATGCTTGCTGATTCCGCCGCAGTTTCGATTGGCCGGACGCAATCCGGATCGACCCGTGCCAATACCGATGGTTTTTAAGGGCGGCGCATGACCCTGCGGCTTGACGTCGACGCAACCCTGCCCAAGGACGCCACCGCGGGCACCTTGGTGGGACGCGCGTGGCTCCCGGACGCGGACGGGCCCGCGGTCGTCGCCGTGCGCGCCGACGGCGTCTACGATGTTTCGCGCGCATTTGCGACCATGCGCGACCTCGCCGAGACGCGCGACCCCGCCGCCGCCGTTGCAGCGGTGCCGGGCGAACGCATCGGCACCCTCGCCGCGGTGCTCGCCAACACGCCGGAGGAGGGGCGCGATCCGACCAAGCCGTGGCTCCTCGCGCCCCTCGACCTGCAGGCGGTCAAGGCGGCCGGCGTCACCTTCGCGCGCTCGCTGCTCGAGCGCGTCATCGAGGAGCAGGCGCGCGGCGCGCCCGACAAGGCGGCGGCGGTGCGCGCCGAGGTCGAAGGCGCGCTCGGCGGCGCCATCGACGGCCTCAAGCCGGGCTCGCCCCAGGCGGCCGAGCTGAAGCGTCTGCTGCAAGCCAAGGGCCTGTGGTCGCAATACCTCGAAGTCGGCATCGGCGCCGACGCGGAAATCTTCACCAAGGCGCAGCCGATGGCGGCGGTCGGCACCGGCGCGTCGATCGGCGTCCTCGCGCAATCGACCTGGAACAACCCGGAGCCGGAGGTGGTCGTGGTCGCGAACTCAGCCGGCGCGATCGTCGGCGCGGCGCTCGGCAACGACGTGAACCTGCGCGACCTCGAAGGCCGCTCGGCGCTCCTGCTCGGCAAGGCGAAGGACAACAACGCCTCCGCCGCGGTCGGCCCGTTCATCCGCCTGTTCGACCGCACCTTCGCGCTCGACGACGTGCGGCGCGCCGAGGTGCGGCTGACCGTCGAAGGCGCCGACGGCTTCCGCCTCGACGCCGCCAGCGCCATGGCGCGCATCAGCCGCGATCCCGCCGACCTCGTCGCCCAGATGATCGGCGCGCATCACCAATATCCCGACGGCGCGGCGCTCTTCCTCGGCACCATGTTCGCCCCGGTCAAGGACCGCGACGCGCCCGGCCAGGGTTTCACCCATCACGTCGGCGACGTGGTGACGATCGCGTCGGACAAACTCGGCGCCTTGGTCAACGTCGTGACCACCTGCGACCGCGCGCCGCCGTGGCGCTTCGGCACCGCGGCGCTGATGCGCAACCTGGCGCGGCGGGGGCTGTTGTAGGGTGGGCAAAGGCGCGTGAGCGCCGTGCCCACGCGGATAATGATGTGAGCAGGCCTGACCAAGCACGCGTGGGCACGCCCGCGGGACGAAGTGTCCGCGGGCTTTGCCCACCCTACGAAGCCGTCTTTTTGTCACAATCGACCCTACGGAGGTCACAAATTTGTTCGATGATACGCCAGCGCATCAGGTAAACGCGGCGGCGGGTTACCGCCGCACGCGAGAGGAGCAAGCGTTGCGTACCAATTCGCCCAAGCGCGGCGGCGCCGGGCCGCGCGTCGTCGTCATCGGCAATCACAAGGGCGGCTGCGGCAAATCGACGGTGGCGATGCACCTCATCGTCTCGCTGCTCAAGGAGAAGCGGCGGGTCGCCTCGTTCGATCTCGACCTCACCCAGCAGACGCTCACGCGCTACATCGAGAACCGGGTCGAGTGGGGCCGGCTGCATCGGGTGTCGCTGGAAGTGCCCGACCATTGCCCGATCGCCGAGGCGAGCGTGGCGGCGCCGCATCCGGACGCGGCCGACGCCACCGTGTTCACCTCGACCATCGCGGCGCTGCCGGCGGGCTACGACTTCGTCGTCATCGACACGCCGAGCGGCGAGAATCATCTGAGCCTGCTGGCGCACGCGCTCGCCGACACCTTGATCACGCCGATCAACGACAGCTTCGTCGATCTCGACGTGATCGGCACCATGGCGCCGTCGAGCGACTTCAAGCCGCGCCGCTCGCGCTACGCCGAGATGGTCGCCGCCGCGAGCGAACGGCGCGGCCTGGTGTCGAGCCGGCCGACCGACTGGGTGGTGGTGCGCAACCGGCTGCCGCGGCTGATGTCGCGCAACCAGCGCCAGGTCGGCGAGATGCTCGAGATGATGGCGCCGGAACTCGGCTTTCGCACCGCGCACGGCCTCTCCGACCGCGTCATCTACCGCGAGTTCTTTCCGGTCGGGCTCACCGCCTTCGATCCGCTCGACGAGAAACGGCTCGGGCTCAAGACCAACCTGGCGCACGTGATGGCGCGCGCGGAAGTGCGCGACCTGATGCAGGACATCGGCCTCTTGCCGTCGGGCGAACCGCTCGATTTCGAGCGCCGCGTGAACCTGATCGTCGGCGAATTGAAGCTCCCGCGCAGCACGCTGTTGGGCGAGCCGGCGAAGGACACCTCGCCCGCGGCCACCTGAGCGCTGCGCTGCGCCGGCGCAACGGCGCAGTGTCTCAACTTGAAAAAAATGCTTGATATTCCGGTAACCGCATGGCACGGAATTTGCGACAGGCCGGTGCGTCGTAATGGCGCCGTTGTATATTTTGCCGTACCGTTGCCGCGGCGTCACGGTTTTCTCTAATGGGAGTGGTACAGTGAGGCAAGAAATGCCGGGCAGGACGTAGATCATGCCGCGTGGTCCGCAGGGGCAGAAGCGGCCCGCCGATGTCATCGGCGCGGCCGTGATGGTCGCCCGCATCGCCACCGGCGAAATCTCTGAGAAATTAAACGGCGCGTCTGGTCGGACTCGAAGCGGGCACGCCGGGGGGCAAGCTCGTGCGAAGAAATTGTCCAAGGAGAAGCGTCGCGCAATAGCCAAGAAGGCGGCGGCGGCGCGTTGGGGCGATTAAATGCCAAAAAGCAAACATCGGAGGGGACGGCACCCATACCAGCCGCCGCACAGCGCGGCCTCTGCCTTGCCGCCGACTGCGCCTAGCCCTTTGCAGTTGAGCCTTGGATACAACCCCAAGGGGGTGATGGAGCAGAAAAATATCGTCAATGCGAAAGACGGATGGAGCGAGTACACCTTAGATGATGGCACGGTCATCCGCCTGAAATGCGTTCTTCTCGATGTAAAGAAGGCGGTTGGGCAATTTACTATTGAGGGTGACCCAATCTACGTGATGCAACAGGCCGTCGTTTCGAACACCAATGTGCCGGCTGGACTCAAGAAAAAATCATAGGGGAAGGAAAGGAGCAATGTCGTACATAAGCGTCAACAATGCGGTTTTCTCGAATGCCGTCCCGATAGCAGTCATGCTCTCGGTGGGACAATATATTTCGCCTCATTTCCAGGTAGTAAATGATGTTGTTCCAGGAGCTATTCTAGAGTATACTAATAACATAATGCCCTTATCTACGGAAAACGAGATTATTCTATATGATCTCAACGATGCGAGGTACCTTTTGAAAGCCCCTGTCTTGGCGACCCTGCGCCAAGACGCCGACGATGAATACGTTGCGGCGTTTCCCGAGGCTGAGTTATCAACATCGGGGGGGACTGCTAGAGAAGCCTTGGATTGGCTAAGGTCTTCCATCGTCGAGCTGTACGAGCTTTTTAAGGGGGAGAAGCACCTCGGCCCGCTTCCGGCCAGGCAGCTTCGGGTGCTGGAGCAGTATATTGGCAAGAAGCCGTATCGATAGAGATGACGCCTACACTATCGCCAGCAAGATAGGCGCTGAGGTTACAAAGGCGGGAAAGCACGCGCGGGCAATCCTGCGCGTACACGGCAAGATCATCCTTACGTTTGGAATCCGCCATGGCCCGAAGTCTGGCCACGGCCATCTGTGCGGCGAAAAAAACGGTGCTCTCCGGATGAACGAGGGGGATGTCGTCAGCCTCGCTCGCTGCCACATGGATAAAGACGCATATCTTCAAGTACTCAGGGGTAAAGGATTATTGCCTCCTAACTGAAATAAATGCTTGGTATCCGAAATTAGTTCAGTATTATGGGGGCATGAATAAGCTGCCCCTCGATAAGCGCGTTCAAATCCTGTCCATGCTGGTTGAAGGGGCCAGTATGCGGTCCGTCGCCCCTGTGGCCGACGTGTCGATCAACACCGTTTCGAGCTTGCTGGTGAGTGCCGGAACGGCGTGCGCCGACTTCCACCATGAAATGGTTCAGGGCGTCGCTTCCAAGCGCATTCAATGCGACGAAATCTGGAGCTTCTGTTACGCCAAGGCAAAGAACGTCGCGAAGGCCAAGCGCGCACCCTATGGCGCAGGCGACGTTTGGACCTGGACCGCGCTCGATGCCGACTCCAAGCTGATCCTCTCTTGGATGGTCGGGGGCAGGGATGCCGATAGTGCCAACCTGTTCATGGATGACCTACAGGGCCGCTTAGCTAACCCGGTGCAACTAACGACGGATGGTCATCGACCCTATCTTGAAGCTGTCGCCGGTGCGTTCCAGGGCGGCGTGGACTACGCGATGTTGGTCAAGCTGTACGAAGAAAACCGCGACAGCGCCAAGAGTCGCTATAGTCCGGCCGAATGCGTCGGAGCCTACAAGCAACGTATCACCGGGTCACCCGATCCTGCCCACGTTTCTACGAGCTACACCGAGCGGCACAACCTGACTATGCGCATGCAAATGCGCCGATTTGCCCGCCTAACCAACGCATTCTCCAAGAAGATCGACAACCATTGCCACGCGCTGGCCCTCTGCTTTGTCTGGTACAACTTCGTTCGGATCAATAAGGCGGTTCGGATGTCGCCGGCCATGGCTGCGGGCATTACCGACCACTTGATGGAGATGACCGAGCTTGCCGAGATGATCGATGCCGCGACCACGAAACCGGGGCCACGCGGCCCCCACAAGAAGCGAAAACCCGAAAATTCAAATTGATACACTGCCCGCGCCGGCGCGCGTCTTTGCTCCCTCGGCGGAAGTTGCTACCGTGCCGGCGGACAAGGACGGGATCGATGACGGAAGGCAACGCCGAGCCCGGCGCCGCGCGCCCGCTGCGGCTCGCCGAGGCGGTCCGCCAGGCGCGCATCGACATGGC
>DASPVJ010000117.1:0-13217 GCA_035622435.1 Xanthobacteraceae bacterium
GCATACGGAGGGGCCCCCTCACCCCGCAAGCGGGGAGAGGGAGTCCGCGCTGCGCCCGTGACAACCCGACGCGATTGGGCGGAATCGGTATGAACGAGGCGCGGCTCAAGCATTTCGGATGGGGGCGCGAAGGCGAAGGCGCGACGGCGGAGGAAGAAGCCTTCGCGCGCCAGCGCGCGGCGCAACGGTTCGGCGGGCTGCCGGGCGAGGAAGTCGCGCCGCCGCGCCTCGACGACATCAAACTCGCCGCCCCGCGCCTGACCCCGCCCGCCGCCCTTGCCGCCATCTGCTCGAGCGCACCCTACGACCGCGCGGCGCACACCTATGGCAAGTCCTATCCGGACTACGTGCGCGGGCTTGGCGGCGACTACGCCAGCGCCCCGGACGTGGTCGCCTATCCGCGCAGCGAGGCAGAGGTCGGGTCTGTGCTCGACTGGGCGGGCGGCGCGGCCGCGTCGGTGACGCCGTTCGGCGGCGGTTCGACGGTCGCGGGCGGGGTCGAACCCCGCGTCATCGCCGGGCGCCACAAGGGCGCCGTCACCATCGACCTCAAGCATCTCGGCCGCGTCCTCGAAGTCGACCGCGCCTCGCGCGCGGCGCGCATCGAAGGCGGCGCCTACGGCCCGGCGCTCGAAGCGCAGCTCAGGCCGCACGGCCTGACCTTGCGGCACTTTCCCCAGAGCTACGAATTTTCCACCTTGGGCGGCTGGATCGCGACGCGCTCGGGCGGTCACTTCGCCACGCTCTACACCCACATCGACGATCTCGTGGAATCGCTGCGCGTGGTGACCCCCAAGGGCGTGCTGGAAACCCGGCGCCTGCCCGGCTCCGGCGCCGGACCGAGCCCGGATCGCCTCATCATCGGCTCGGAAGGGACGCTCGGCATCATCACCGAAGCGTGGATGCGGCTGCAGGACCGGCCGCGCTTCCGCGCCGGCGGCGCGGTGCGGTTCAAGGACTTTTTCACCGCCGCGCGCGCGCTGCGCCAAGTCTCGCAGGCGGGGCTCTATCCGGCCAACTGCCGCATCCTCGATCCGCAGGAGGCGCTCAACACCGGCGCGGCGGACGGCAGCGCCGCCATCATGGTGCTCGCCTTCGAGTCCGGCGACCACGCGGTCGGGCCGTGGATGCAGCGCGCGCTCGAATGCTGCGCCGACCACGGCGGCGAGCCGGAACGCGCCGACGGCGCCGATGCCCACCGCGACGGGGCCGCCGGGCGCTGGCGCACCGCTTTCATCCGCATGCCCTATCTGATCGAGCGCATGATCCGGCTCGGCGTCATCAACGACACGTTCGAGACCGCGATCACCTGGGACCGGTTCGAGGCCTTCCACGACCGCATCAAGGCGGCGACCGAGCGCGCGATCAAGGACGCAACCGGGCGGCCCGGCCAGATCACCTGCCGCTGCACCCACGTCTATCCGGACGGCCCGGCGCCCTATTTCACCTTCCATGCGTTGGGCCGGCACGGCCATTTGCTGGAGCAATGGACGGCGATCAAATCGGCGGCGCTCGACGCGGTGATCGACGGCGGCGGCACGGTCACCCATCACCATTCGGTCGGCCGCGATCACCGGCGCTGGTACGACCGCCAGCGCCCGCCGCTGTTCGCCGCGGCGCTGACGGCGGCCAAACGCGCGCTCGACCCGCAGGGCCTGCTCAATCCGGGGATATTGATCGATGCGTGAAACTCAACTCTCGGCTTTCGCCGTCCGCATCTCGTAGAGCGCAAGCGCGACCACCAGCGCCCCGATCACGACGAAATCGACCGTGGCGGCGGGCGCCGCGATGGCGAGCGCCCAGGGCGAAACGACGAGCCAAGCGCCGAGCGCGACGTTGACCCACTCCTCCCACGGCCGGAACACCGAGAGGGTCACGACCTCGGCGAGGATGACCAGGCAACCGACGATGACCGCATTGCGGGTCGGCACCGGGTCGAGGTCGAACGCGAGCGCCCACGGGGAAAGGCACAGCCAGATGCCGAACGCCCAGCTGGCCCAATCCTCCCACTGCTTCGGCAGGGACAGTTCCGCGCGCATGAGGGTTATTCTTGGAGCACGCTAAGGCCCGGAATCGGTGATGCCGAGGAACGGGCCGCCGTAGGTGCGGCAGGCCTTGATGCAATCGAGGTCGCAAGCGTCGGTTTCGGCGCGGCAGTCGTTGACCGCATAGGCGGTCGTGCACGCGTGGTAGCGGTGGCTGCAGTGGTTTTCGCAGGTGCGCCAGCAGGCGTCGGAGAGGCGCACCGAGTTCGACTGCGCGCGCCAGGTGGGATCGAGCGGCAGCCCGCGCCACCAGCTTGGCCACGGCGGCGGCACGGCGTTCGGATCGCCCGCGATCGCCGAAGAACAAGCCAGCAGGCACAGAATGCAGCCGAGAACCAGCGATCGCTTCATGGCCCGTCCTCCGTCGCGCCCCCGGCGGCTATACTAGCGAGGCGGCGCCCCCGCGTCGAACGGTTTGGATGGCTCCCCGGGCGCAGCGCAGCACGAAGTGGTGCGCTGCAGACCCGGGGTCCAGACCTCTCGGATCGGTGGACCCCGGATCAGCGCCGCACCGTTCCGGTCCTATCGCGTGAGGCGCGATAGGACCCTCCACGCTGCGTCGCATCCGGGGCACAATGTTCTGCGCCCTACTCCGGCCGGTCGTCGATGAAGCGGATGGCGATGGGCCGGCCGGCGAGAGCGCCGCCGAGGCCGCGGCTGAACGGCAGCGGCGTGCAGCGCTTGAGCGCGCCCGTGACCGCGTCGAGGTAGGTCTGCCGCACGTCCGGCGGCGTGCCCGGGCTCACGTAGGTGACGCGCGGCGCGCCCATGGGTTCGCCGTTGCGCTTGAAGCTCAGCCGCACCGACATTTGCGTGCCCGCGCGCGCCACGTCCTTGGCGGGCGGGACCCAGCAGGCGCGCAGCGCCGCAAACATGTCGCGGATGGTGTTGAGGCGATGCTCCGGCGCGTCCTTCTTTTCTTCCGGAGCTGCCGCATCCGCGGGATGCTCCGGCTCCCCGGTCGTGCGGCTTGCGATCGTCAGGCGCAAGTCCTGACCGAACGGGTAGTTGATGTCGGGTTGGCACGGGTGGTGGCTGAAGACGCTGCAGAAGGTGGGGTGGTAAGGATATGGGCTGAGCACACTCCACGGGTACGGATTATGGGTCAGCACGCTGGTGTCGCGGGCTTCGCCCGCCGGCGGCCGCAGGAAGGCGCCCGCCGCAAGGACGGCGGCGACGATCCAACGGCAATAAGCTGGGCACCTCAAGCGTCTTGCCGGGCCGCTTCCCCGGCGACCGCCTCGGCCTGGAAGTCGCCCGTAAGGCCGTGCTTCGCCATCATGGCGGGGTAATGGGCGCGGAAGGCCGCCATCACGATGTCGTACGGCACGTCGGCAAAGGTGCCGTGATCCGCGAGATACTCCATGTAGACGCGGCCGGCCCGGTCGTACGGATGGAGCAGCGAATCCGAGCGGCCGTCGAACGCCAGCGGCTCGAGGCCGAGGCGCCGGCACAGCGCGGCATTGAAGGCGGGCGTCGCCTTGACCCAGGCGCCGTCGATCAGGATGTCCGCGTAGGAGTGCCAGACGTAGACGTCGCTTCCCATGTGCTCGGTCAGGCGCGGCGAGGACAGGTGGTTGCGCACGTCGGCGTAGCCGACCCGGGCCTCGACGCCGATGACGCGGCAGCAGGCCGCGAGCACCGCGGCCTTGCCGATGCAGAACCCGCGGCCGGCGGCGAGCACCCCGCTGGCGCGGAAGTTCGCCGGATCCGACATGTCGACGTAAGGATCGTAGACGATGCCGTCGCGCACCGCCCGGTAGAGGCGAAGCACGCGCGCGAGGGCGTCGTCGCCCTCGCCCGCCGCTTCCTGCGCGAACGCGACGACGCTCGGCGCGTCGCTGTCGATGTAGCGGCCCGGCGCGAGAAACTCTTCCGACATCGGCTTACTCCACCGCGCGGTGCCGCCCCGTTGGGGTTCTTGCACGCCGGCTGCGGGGAGGCAATAAGTGGGGTCTCGGGAGGGACGCTCGGTGGAAATACGCAATCTCGGCACTTCCGGCCTGCGGGTCTCGGTGGTCGGGCTCGGCTGCAACAATCTCGGCGGCCGCATCGACTTCAACGCCGCCAAGACGGTCGTGCACAAGGCGCTCGACCTCGGCATCACCTTGCTCGACACCGCCGACGCCTACGGCAATCGCGGCGGCTCGGAGGAGGCGCTCGGCCGCATTCTCGGCGACCGGCGCAAGGACATCGTGCTCGCCAGCAAGTTCGGCTTCCCGATGAACGACGCCGAGACCCTGTCGGGCGCCTCGCGCCGCTACATCATGACGGCCGCGGAGGCGAGCCTCAAGCGCCTGCAGACCGACTATCTCGACCTTTATCAGCTGCACCGGCCGGATCCGCTCACCCCGATCGAGGAGACCATGCGGGCGCTCGACGATCTGGTGCGCCAGGGCAAGGCGCGCTACGTCGGCTGCTCGAACCTGCCGGCCTGGCAAGTGGTCGAGGCGCTGTGGACCGCGAAGCAGCTGGGGCTCACGGCGTTCGTCTCCTGCCAGGACGAATACAGCCTGGTGGTGCGCGCGCCCGAGCGGGCACTGATCCCGGCGATGCAGCGCTACGGGCTCGGGCTGTTGCCGTATTTTCCCCTCGCCAGCGGGCTTCTCACCGGAAAATACCGCCGCAACGCGCAGTTTCCACAAGGCACGCGGCTCGCCAAGGAACAGCGCTTGAACGACCGCTTCCTGACCGATGCCAATTGGGCCAAGGCCGAGCGGCTGATGGACTTCTGCGACCGGCGCGGCCGCAGCCTGTTGGAACTCGCCTTCTCCTGGCTGACGAGCCGGCCGACGGTGGCGAGCGTCATCGCCGGCGCCACCGCGCCTGAGCAGATCGAAGCGAACGTGCGCGCGGTCGGATGGACGCTCAGCGCCGAGGAGGTCGCCGAGGTGGACCGGCTGGCGGCGTGAGGCCGTTTGCTTCGCTGCAAACGTCAATTTGCGCGCCTGGGCGCCGCGGCACCTGTCGCCGACTGCGCCCCTCCCCTATATTTCGGGGCAACAGCACGCAGCGAGGTTTGCCATGTCCGTCATGACCCATTCCGCTTCGACCGAAGACGACGCCAAGCTGTCGCCCCATCCGATCAACCCCAATGTCCGCATCGGCCACGTGCACCTGAAGGTCGCCGACCTCGACCGGGCGCTGGCGTTTTATTGCGGCGTGCTCGGGTTCGAGGTGACGGCGCGCCGCCAGGGCGCCGCGTTCATTTCGGCGGGTGGCTATCATCACCACATCGCGCTCAACACCTGGGAGAGCAAGGGCGGCTCGCCCCCGGCGCCCGGAACGACCGGTCTCTATCACCTGGCGATTCTCTACCCGAGCCGGGCGGAGCTTGCCGCCGCGCTGCGCCGGCTGATCGCCGCCGGCATCCCGCTCGACGGCGCGAGCGACCACGGGGTGAGCGAGGCGCTCTATCTGCGCGACCCCGACGACAACGGCGTCGAGCTTTACCGCGACCGGGCGAAGGACGAGTGGCCGCGCACCCCGGACGGGCGGCTGACCATGTTCACCCGCGCGCTCGATCTGCAGGACCTGCTGCGCGAGCCGGCGCCCCAAGCGCGGGCGTAACCTCTCATCCGGACACTTACGCCAGAGGCGGGCGCTCGATGATGATTTCCGTGGAGGAATATGCCCGGCTAAAGCGCCGCGATCGTCGGGTTATGCGCACGGGCGACTTGAGCGACGAAGATATCGCGCTGATTGCCAAGGCCGAAGTACCCGCCGAATACGCCCATTTGGATGAAGAGCTGAAAGATTGGCGTGCGTGAATTGGCCGGATCCGCAGGCGGGGCTGGCAAAATTGTAAAGCTGGAAACCAAATAAAGACGTCATCCTGAGGAGGCCGCGCCGGGGTCCCCATCGCGCGAGCGCGATGGGGTGCCCCTGAAGCGGCCGTCTCGAAGGATGGCCACAAGCACGGAGCTTGCCTCCATCCTTCGAGACGTGCGCGCGACAAAGTCGCGCGCACCCCAGGATGACGGCGGAGATTATTTCACCCCCGCGCCGGGGCCAGATATCTCTTCTCCAGCATCACGTGCACGCCCTTCGAACCGTTGACCACCTGGGTGATGCGGAGGTCGGCGGCGAGGCTGCACAGCGAGTAGGCGTCCTCGCGCGTGATTCCGCTGCGCGTCGCGATCAGGTCGATCATCTGCCGCAGCGCGATCACCACGCAATCGTCGAGATCGGGATCGAACGCCATGGTGATGACGTGGGTCGGCGTCTCGGCGAACGGCAGGTCGAGCCTCATGTCGTCGCGCACGATCAGCTCGAAGGTGCCGACGAGGCCGGTCTCGATCGCGGTCAGGCACACTTCGCCGTCGCCCTGCACGCCGTGGCCGTCTCCGACCGAGAACAGCGCGCCGTCGACCTGGATCGGCAGATAGAGCGTGCTGCCGGCGGTCAGCTCCTTGTTGTCGAGGTTGCCGCCGTTCCTGCGCGGCGGCAGCGTCGACACCGTCCCCCAATTGGGCGGCGGCGCCACCGCCATCACGCCGAAGAACGGCCGCAGCGGGATTTCCAGGCCCCACGGCATGCGCCCGACCATCCGGGCGCGGTCGAGCGTGATGTGCATCACCCGCACCGCGTGGAAGTCGTCGGGCAGCGCGCCGCCCAGCGGCCGGATGGCGTTGTAGCCCCAGTCGTAGTTAAGCTCGATCGCCTTGATGCGCACTTCGAGCACTTGCCCCGCCTTGGCGCCGCGCACCTTGACCGGGCCGGTGCAGATGTGGCCCGGCACCACCTTGCGGGTGACCTGGCGGTGGATCGCGCCGAGCGCCGGCGGCACCACGAGCGGCGGCTTCGGCATCACGTCGGGAGTGCCGGACACGGTCGAGATCGTCACCGTCTCGCCGCTGTCGATCTCGGCGACCGGCGGCAGCGCCGCATCGAAGAATCCCCAATGCACCGTCGCCGGCGATGCATCGACGCGATGTTGAGCCATGGCGGCGGCGCTCCTTGCTGGAAACCGGCGTGCACATGCGCGGGCGGTCGGCCACGAGTCAAGCGCGGCCGTTGACGCTCGTCGGATGGCGGTGAAGTATCGCGAGCCGCCGCCCGTGCCCGGGCGAGGCGCGCCGGACCCGAGCCGGACGGACACGCGATCGGCATGAACGACCATCGTCCCGAACCTGCGTTGGCCGGCTTGCGAACGGGCGCGGAGTATTTGGACAGCCTCAAGGCCGCCGGCCGCCGCGTCTATTACGAAGGCGAGCTGGTCAAGGACGTGGCGCAGCATCCCGCCTTCCGCGGCGCCGCCCGGTCGATCGCCCATCTCTACGACCTCGCCGCCGCGCCGGAAAACCGCGCGGTGATGACCTTCCCCTCGCCGCGCACCGGCGCCCCGGTGCTGCGCTGCTACCAGGTGCCGCGCACGGTCGACGATCTGCGCGCCCGGCGCCGCATGCACGAGGTGTGGGCGGAAGCGACGTTCGGCCTGATCGGCCGGGCGCCCGACCACGTGGCGAGCTTTTTCAGCGGCTACGCCGCGAAGCCGAGCGTGTTCGCCGCCGGCGGCAAAGAGTTCGCCGACAACGTCGTGCGCTATCACGCCGACGCGCGCGACGCTCACCTCTATATCGCCTATGCGATCGTGCCGCCGCAGATCGACCGCAGCAAGCCGGCGCACATGCAGGCCGATCCCACCCTGCACGCCGGCGTCGTCGCCGAGCGCGACGGCGGCATCGTGCTCAAGGGCGCGCAGCAGCTCGCGACCGGCGCCGCGCTGGCGGACGAGCTGCACCTGAGCTGCATTCATCCGCTCCAGCCCGGCGACGAGGCCTACGCCATCGGCGTCGCCATGCCGATCGCCACGCCCGGCCTGAAGATCTATACGCGCCGCTCGTTCGCCCGGCCGGGCGAGAGCACGTTCGACTATCCGCTGTCCAACCGCTTCGACGAGACCGACGCGCTGGTGGTGCTCGACGACGCGTTCGTGCCGTGGGAGCGCGTGTTCATCTACCGCAACATCGACGTCTGCCGCGATCAATGGTGGAAGACGCCGGCGCATTGCTACGGCAACTACCAGGCGCAGATCCGCTATGCGACCAAGCTCCGCTTCCTGCTCGGGCTGGCGAAACGGCTGAACGAGATGACCGGGCTCGACCCCCTGCCGCCGGTGCAGATCCAGATGGGCGAACTCGCCGCCCTCGCCTCGATCGTCGAGCTGATGGTGGACGCGCAGGAAGCCCGCGCCTCGATCGATGCGGACGGCGCCGTATGGCCGTCCCGGCAGGCGCTCTACGCGGTCATGGCCCTGCAATCGGAAATCAATCCGCGCATGGTCGACATGCTGCGCGAACTCACCGGCGGCGCGATGATCATGCTGCCGTCGTCGGAAAAGGATTACGCCAACCCGCAGATCGCCGCCGACCTCGAGCGCTATGTGGCCTCGCCCGGCGTTTCCTCGCGCGAGCGGGTGGCGCTGATGAAGATGGCCTGGGAGCTGGTCGGCACCGAGTTCGCCGGGCGCCATCAGCAGTACGAGAAGTTCTACGGCGGCGCGTCCTTCCTGGTGAAGCAGAACATGTTCCGCACCTACGATTTCGACGGCGCCAAGCGGCTGGTCGACGCCGCGCTCAAGCTCGACCGGTGACCTGAAGCAACGAGGACCACGATGACGCTCATCGAACCGATGACCAGGACATTCGCGGCGCGGCCGTTCCTGGCGGCAACAAAACAATTCTCCGCCGGCACCGACACGCCGCGCGCTTATCTCGAGCGCTGCCTGGCGGCGGTCGAAGCGCACGAGCCCGCGGTCGGCGCCTTCGTCACGACCAACATCGCGGGCGCGCGTGCGGCCGCCGATCAGGCGAGCGATCGCTGGCGCGCCGGCACGCCGCGCTCGGCGGTCGACGGCATGCCGGTCGGCATCAAGGACATCATGGAAACCTACGACATGCCGACCCAGATGGGCTCGCCGCTGTTCGACGGCTGGCGCGGCGAACGCGACGCGGCGGCGGTCGCCGCCTTGCGCGCGGCCGGCGCCGTCATCCTCGGCAAAACCGTCACCACCGAGTTCGCCGCCACCCATCCGCGCGGCACGCGCAATCCGCACGATCCGCGGCGCACGCCGGGCGGATCGAGCAGCGGCTCGGCCGCCGCGGTCGCGACCGGCATGGTGCCGGCCGCGCTCGGCACCCAGGTGGTCGGCTCGATCCTGCGCCCGTCGAGCTTCTGCGGCTGCGTCGGATTCAAGCCGACGGTCGGCGCCATCAACCGCGGCGGCAGCCACGATTATCTCAGCCAAAGCTGCACCGGGCCGATCGCCGCCACGCTCGAGGACGCCTGGGTGGTGGCGCGCGAGATCGCGCGGCGGGTCGGCGGCGATCCGGGTTTTCCGCGGCTCTCGGGTCCGACGGCGCCCCCGGCGCCGAAGAAACCGCGCGCGGTCGCGGTGCTGGAAACGCCCGGCTGGCCCGCCGCGAGCGCGGGCGCCAAGCAGGAACTCGACCGGGCGACGGCGCGGCTGCGCACCGCGGGAATTGCCATCCTCACCCGCCGCGACAATCCCCTGATCGACCAGGTCGAGACGGCGCTCATGCAGGCGATGCCGGTTACCCGCGCGATCAACGAATGGGAGTTCGTGTGGCCGCTCAACGACTACCACCGCCGCGACGCCGCCGCGCTCAGCGAGGTCATGCGCGAGCGGCTCAAGTCCGCGCAGGCGACGGACGAAGGCCGCTACGAGGAGCTGATCGCCGAGCGCGCGCGCATCCGCGCCCAGTTCGCGGCGCTGGCCTCGATTGTCGATGCGGCCGTTACCTTGTCGGCGACCGGGCCGGCGCCGCTCGGGCTCGATTGGACCGGCGATCCGATTTTCGTGGTGTCGGGCTCCTTGCTGGGCGTGCCGGCGGTGTCGCTGCCGCTCCTGCAAGACGAGGGCCTGCCGCTCGGGCTCCAGGTGCTCGGCTTCGAGCGACGCGACGCCGACCTGATGGCGGCGGCGGCCGCGATCCGCGACGCGGTCGCCGGCCGGTGAAGCGCGGCCGTCATGAAGCTCGCCGTCCCCGACCTGATCTCGAACTCCTATTTTCCCGCCGAAGCCGCGGTGGAACTCGGCTTCTTCCAGCAGGAAGGCCTCGACGTTTCGCTGGAGCTGATCTTTCCGGTCGACAGGGCCTACGCGGCGCTGCGGGACGGCGCCATCGATTTCGTCGCCGGCTCGGCGCATTCGGCGCTGGCGGCCTTTCCCGATTGGCGCGGAGTCAAGCTGCTGTGCGCCCAGGCCCAGGGCATGTACTGGTTCCTGGTGATGCATGCGGACCTCGGCGCGGCGCGCGGCGACGTTAGCGTCGTCAGGGGGCGCAGCATCGGCGCGGCGCCCTGGGTCGAGATGGGGCTGCGCCGTTTGCTGATCGAAGCCGGCCTCGATCTTGATCGCGACGAGGTGAGAATAGCCCCGGTGCCGGGCGCCGTCGGCACCGGGGTCAACTTCGGCCTGACCGCCGCCCGGGCGCTGGAAGAGCGCAAGATCGACGGGTTCTGGGCGAACGGCATGGGGACCGAAGTGGCGGTGCGCCGCGGCGTCGGCACGGTGGTGCTCGACGCGCGCCGCGGCGACGGGCCCAAGGCGGCGTTCGACTACACCTTCGCGAGCATCGCGGCGACCGACGCCCTGATCGCGCGCGCTCCCGACGCGGCCGAGCGTGCGGTGCGGGCGATCGTCAACACCCAGCGGGCGCTCAAGCGCGACGTGAGCCTCGCGACGCAAGTCGGCGAGCGGCTGTTCCCGGCGGATCAGGCCGGGCTGATCGCCGAACTGATCCGGCGCGACCTGCCCTATTACGACGCGGCGATTGCGCCGAAGACGGTGATCGCCATGAACCGCTTCGCCCAAGATCTGGGGCTGCTGGCGCAACCGGTGCCCTACGAATCCGTGGTCGCCACGAACTTGCGTGCGCTATGGTAGGACCCGCACGATCCGGGAGTTTCGCCATGCCCACGACCCAGGTTGCCATCGCCGGCCTCGGCTGCATCGGCCGCGCGCTCGCGCGGGCGCTCGATGCGGGCGTGCCGGGCCTTGCGCTCGCCGCGGTCGCGGCGCGCGATGCGGGCAAGGCGCAGGCCTGGCTCGCGGCGCACGACATCGACTGCCCGATCGTTGCGCTCGACGCCATGCCGGACCACGCCGACCTCGCCATCGAGTGCGCGCCGGCGGCGCTGATCGCCGACATCTGCGTGCCCATGCTCGAAGCCGGCAAGCAAGTGATGGTGCTCAGCTGCGGCGCGCTGTTGCCGCGGCCGGAGCTGATCGACCTCGCCAAGGCGCATGGCGGCCGCATCATGGTGCCGACCGGCGCGCTCCTCGGCCTCGACGCGGTGGCGGCGGCGGCGGAAGGCACAATCCATTCGGTGCGCATGACGACGCGCAAGCCGCCGAACGGATTGGCCGGCGCGCCCTATCTGGTCGCCAACAACATTTCGGTCGACGGCCTCAACGAGGCGAAGCGCGTGTTCACGGGCACCGCGCGGGAAGCGGCGGCCGGCTTTCCCGCCAACGTCAACGTGGCGGCGGCGCTCTCGCTCGCCGGCGTCGGGCCCGACCGCACCATGATCGACATTTGGGCCGACCCGGCGGTCACCCGCAACTGCCATACCATCGAAGTGGACGCGGATTCCGCGCGGTTCACCTTGTCGATCGAGAACGTCCCGTCGGAGGAAAACCCGAAGACCGGCAAGATCGTCGCGCTCTCCGTGCTTGCCGCGCTGCGCAAGCTCCACGTGCCGCTGACAGTGGGCACGTGAGCCGAGCACATCATGGGCACGTTCGATCCGGAGAAGGTCGCGCGCCACGTGCTCGCCGAGCACGACCGCCGCGCCGACTACCGCAACCTGCCGGCCGACATCGGGCCGAAAAGCATCGCCGACGCCTATGCGGCGCAGCTTGCGCTGGTGCGGCTCCTGGTGCCGCGCAAGGGCAAGGTTGCCGGGCTCAAGATCGCCACCACCACCAAGGTGATGCAGCGGCTCATGGGCATCGATCACCCGTGCGGCGGCGCCATCTTCGAACGCACCGTCCATGCCTCGCCTGCGACCCTGCGGCTTGCCGACTATCAGCACGTGGTGATCGAGTGCGAGCTCGCCGTGCGCCTCGCGCGCGACCTTCCGGCCGCGAGCGCCCCCTATACGGCGCAATCGGTGAAGCCGGCGATCGGCGCCGCGATGGCGGCCTTCGAGCTGGTCGAGGATCGCAACGCCGACTACAAACAAACGAGCGCGCTCTCGATCATCGCCGACAATTGCTGGAACGCCGGCATCGTCATAGGGGCGCCGGCCGCCTACGACGGGCGCCCGCTCGACGGCGTCGCCGGCCGGCTCACGATCAACGACCGCGAAATCCACGACGGCAAGACCGACGGGCCGCTCGACACCCTCGCCTGGGTCGCCAATCTCGCGGCCGGGCAGGATCGCCCGCTTGCGGCCGGCATGGTGGTCATCACCGGCAGCGTCATCCCGACCCTGCCGATCAAGCCCGGCGACCGCTTCGTGTTCGCGCTCGACGGGGTGGGGCGTACGGAGCTGATCGCGGCGTAGGCGTGCTCCTCCCTCCCTCCCCCGCTTGCGGGGGAGGGAACCCGCTCGCGTCACGCCGGCTCGAGCCCCTTCGCCCTGATCACCGGGGCGGCGGCCGGCGAGGTGAGGAACGCGATCAGCGCCTTGACCGCCGCGGAATCCTTGGAGGCGGCGGAGAGGCCGGCCGAGAACACGGTGACGTGGGCGATCTCCGCCGGCATCGACAGCACGTCGACGCCGGGCACCGATTTCAGCTCGCTTATTTGCTGGACGCCGATCTCCGCCTCGCCCTTGACGAGGGCGTCGCCGACCAGGCGCCCGCGCACCACCACGGTCTTTGTTTTCATCGCGTCGGCGATGCCCATGCGCTCGATCAGCGCGGCGATATAGACGCCGCTCGGCCCCTCGCTGCGGGCAAAGGATTTCGCCGCCAGCAGCGTGCGCTTGAATGCCTCGCCGGAGGACAGGTCCGGCCGCGGCGCTCCCGCCGGCACGCCCACGCCGACGCTCGAGCGGACGAGGTCCACCTTGGCGGCAAGCGTGCCCTGCTTGACCATCTCGGCGAGCGTCGGTCCCGCCAGGATGACGACGTCGACCGCCTCCCCGGCTTGCACCCGGTCGCGAATGACGTTGGTGCCGGCAAAGGAAAGCGCGAGC
>DASPVJ010000118.1:0-2140 GCA_035622435.1 Xanthobacteraceae bacterium
TAAGGCTCGGCGACAAAGCGCACGCGCCCGGTCTGTTTGAGTGTCTTGATGTCGAAAGTCCGCAACTCGCTCGCGCCGTCGATCTCGATCAGCACGGCGAGCCGGCCGGCCGAGGCGGCTGTCGAGACCACCCGAGCGCCCTTGGGCAGCGCGACGACGGCTTCGCCTCCGGCAGCGACGCCGCTTTGATGGAAGATCCGATAACCGATCACGGTCACCACCGCCGCGATGGCGAAGATCGTCGTGATGGCCGAAATCACCATCATGACGCGCGCGCGCGCGACCAGCTGCGACGCCCCGGACTCGGCGCCTTCGCCGGCGATTGATAGATTAGGCCGCCGTGTATCGGACGAGTTCATGAGCCTCCTCACTCCCACCCGGACGACCGTTCTTGTGGCGCCCGGCGAGGCCGGCGAAAGGCTCGACCGGCTGCTTGCCCGCCACGTTGCCCCCCTGTCGCGCTCGCGTCTCAAGGCGCTGATCGAAGCCGGCGCGGTCGAGGTCGGCGGACACACGATCCGCGATCCGAGCCATCGCGTCAATTCCGGCGCCGAAATCAAGGTTGACGTCCCGGCTGCGCGCCTGGCGCGGCCGGGCCCGGAGCCGATCCCGCTCAACATCGTCTATGAGGACAAGGACATTATCGTCATCGACAAGCCCGCCAATCTCGTCGTCCACCCGGCGGCCGGCCATTGGAGCGGCACGCTGGTCAACGCGCTGATCGCCCATTGCGGCGACAGTCTCTCCGGGATCGGCGGTGAGCGCCGTCCCGGCATTGTGCACCGCCTCGACAAGGACACGAGCGGGGTCATGATCGTTGCCAAGAACGATCCGGCGCACCGGGCGCTCGCAGCGCAATTCGCCGATCACGGCCGCGGCGGCGGGGCCTTCGAGCGCGGCTATCTCGCTTTCGTGTGGGGGGCGCCCGAACGCCCGCATGGAACGATCGCGCTTGCGATCGACCGCGACCCGCGCGCCCGCGACCGCATGGCGGTGCGCGAGGGCGGCCGCGACGCGGCGACGCGGTGGGAGGTGCTCGAACGCTATGGCGGCGGCTGTCCCCAAGAGTCGCAAGGCTCCAAGGCGGCAAGCGCGCGAGCGGGCAAGCGGGCCGGCCAGCCGGTAGCGAGCCTTCTGGCCTGCCGGCTGGAAACCGGCCGGACCCATCAGATTCGGGTCCATTTGGCCTCGATCAGCCATCCTTTAATGGGGGACCAGGTTTATGGAGCCGGATTCCGCACCAAATCGTCACTTTTGCCGCCGCAAGCGCAGAGTGCGCTCGCAGACCTTGGCAGGCAGGCCCTGCATGCCCATATTTTACGCATAACGCACCCGTCGAGCCGCGAGATCCTTGAGTTCCGGTCGGAACTGCCGCCCGATCTTACCCGTTTGCGTGATGTGCTGGCTGGAAATTGGGCCGGCAGTGGCGATGAACGGTCCCGTGATAGTTAAAGATTCACCGATTTCGCGGGGTTTCAGCGTCATTTGAGGGAGATCAATGCAGCATCGCGCCGAATTGATGCTGTTTGACTTCCACTCGGTTGATTCGACCGTGTATGTTGCGGGTGCGAGATGATGGAACAGGCGCCGTCGGCTCGAAGAGCGTCGGCACCATCCGCCCGCCGCTTAGCGGGGGCACGAATATGGAGGGCGCTATCATGGCCCAGACCGCTGCACTGCCCGTACTGTCCGGAGAAACGGGCCTTACCCGGTATCTCGAAGAAATCAGGCGGTTCCCCATGCTGGAGCCGCAGGAAGAATTCATGCTGGCCAAGCGCTGGCGCGAGCATGGCGACCGCGATGCGGCGCATCGGCTCGTCACCAGCCATTTGCGCCTCGTCGCCAAGATCGCCATGGGCTATCGCGGCTATGGCCTGCCGATCTCCGAAGTGATCTCCGAAGGCAATGTCGGGCTGATGCAGGCGGTCAAGCGCTTCGAGCCCGATAAGGGCTTCCGGTTGGCGACCTATGCGATGTGGTGGATCAAGGCTGCGATCCAGGAATACATCCTGCGCTCGTGGTCGCTGGTGAAGATGGGCACCACCGCCAATCAGAAGAAGCTGTTCTTTAATCTGCGCAAGGCAAAGAGCCGCATTTCCGCGCTCGACGAAGGCGACATGCGGCCCGATCAGGTCAAGCT
>DASPVJ010000119.1:0-2097 GCA_035622435.1 Xanthobacteraceae bacterium
ACGTACGGGTCGGTGATGATGGTGCCGACGCCGGAATTCTCGATGCCGCGCCCGCGCCGCGCCGCCATGGCGACGAGGTACATGTATTCCTGATGATAGGCGCGGTTGTTGTGCACGATGTAGAGCAGCGGAATGCGGTGGTGCGCCGCGGTCCATAACGTCGAGGGCACGTACATCAGGTCGCCGTCGCCGCCGAACGCCAGGGTGAGGCGGCCGTGCCGTTTGTTGGCGAGCGCGGCGCCGACCGAAGCCGGCGCGTTGTAGCCGACGCCGGCGCCGCCGGAGCCGCCGTTCCAGCGGTAGGATTTGTCGAAGTTCCACAGCCGCAGCGGCCAGGTGTTGCGGATGGCGTTGCCGACCAGCGACCAGTCCTCGTCCTTGATCTGGGCGTAGACCTCCGCGCACATGCGCGCGGTGGTGATCGGGCTCGCGTCCCAGCCGATGGTGGCGTCCGACTTCGCCTGCTCGACCATGGCGAGCTTGGCCTTGGCGAGCTTCTGCCCGCGCGCCTCGTAGGCCGCGGGTCGGCCCTCGTCGAGCAGGCGTTTCACCTCTTCGGTGAGCGCCGGCAGGCTCGCCTCGGCGTCGCCGGCGATGGCGAGGTCGGCCTCGGCCAGGCGGCCGAAGTCCTGGTAGTTCGCCTTGAGATAAAGATCGCGGTTGCCGAGCGTGATCGTCTTCATCGCGCCGGTGCGGATCGGGTGCGCCGCGCGCACGATGCGGTCGCTGAACGCATTGAGCGCGCCGTAGAGGTCGTTCATCTCGAGCGCCAGCACCACGTCCGCCTGGCTGATCACGGCGCGGCTGCGGAAGGTGTGGTTGAGCGGATGGCGGCTGGGGAAGTTCAGGCGCCCGCCCTGGTCGACGACCGCGCATTGCAAGGTGTCGGCGAGTTCGACGAGGCGCGCCATGCCGGCCGGGGTGCGCGCCATGCGGTCGCAGACGATGACCGGGCTCTGCGCCGCCGCCAGCAGCTTCGCCGCCTCCTTGAGCGCGCCGGCGTCGGCTACGGGCGGCACCACCTTGGCGAGTCTCGGAATGCGCAGCCCGGCGCGGTCCGGGATCGGGTTCTCCTGCAGCTCGGCGTCGAGGGAGAGCAGCACCGGGCCCATGGGCGGCGTGGTCGCCACCTTGTAGGCGCGCACCGCCGACTCGGCGAAGTGCTGCAACGACGCCGGCTGGTCGTCCCACTTGACGAAGTCGCGCACGAGCGCGGCGGGGTCGATCGCCGAATGCATCCATTCGACCCCGGGCATGCGCTTGTCCGCCTCGATGATGTTGCCGATCATCACGTAGACCGGGACGCGGTCGCACCAGGAATTGTAGAGCGCCATCGCCGCGTGCTGCAGGCCGACGGTGCCGTGGCACATCACGGCGATCGGCTTGCCCGCGATCTTGGCGTAGCCCTGCGCCATGTGGCCGGCGATCTCCTCGTGCGGGCAGGTGAGGATCTCGGGCTTGCTGTTGCCGCCGTAGTTGACCAGCGCCTCGTGCACGCCGCGGAAGCTCGAGGCGCAGTTCATCGCCAGGTAATCGATGTCGAGGGTCTTGAGCACGTCGACCATGAACTCGCCGCCGCTCGAACCCTGGTTGACCGGGTCGGCCGCCGGCGGCAGCGTCTCGGCCGCGACGAGTTTCGGCCCGGGCACGGCGGCCTTGAGGTCGGCGCGCGGGATCGCCTGCGCCGTCGCGGCGGCCGGCGTCAGCGCGGCGGCGCCGGTCAGCGCGGCGCCCTTGAGGAACTTGCGCCGGTCGGCGCGCGGCAGGTCGCGGGACGTCCTCATCGATGCCTCCGTAGCGGCGGACGTCGCGACAACGCGCATCCGCCCAATGACTCGTTGCCCAAGGATCGCACCCCCGCAGGCATGGGTGCAAGGCGCAGTCAGCGGGCGCGCTTACCCTCCCCCTTGTGGGGAGGGTCGGCCGCCGAAGGCGGCCGGGGTGGGGGTGGAGCAGATAAAGTCGCGGCGCGGGATCGGTCCACAGCGTCGACCCCCACCCCGCCCGCTTTCGCTCCGCTCAAGCGAGCGACCCTCCCCACAAGGGGGAGGGTAAGAAGCGTGCGCACATTGCGGCCGCTAAGTCGGCGCTTCATCC
>DASPVJ010000120.1:0-7358 GCA_035622435.1 Xanthobacteraceae bacterium
ACTGGTGCCGAATCCCAATTTCAACTGGGGCTACGAGACGGAGCCCGAGCCGCATCTCAACGGTCGACGCCTGAGCTGGCCGCGCGGCAAGGTGCTGGGCGGTTCCGGGTCGATCAACGGCCTCGTGTTCCTGCGCGGCGCTCCGAGCGACTTCGACGCCTGGGAGGCGCTGGGCGCCAAGGGGTGGGGCTACAAGGACGTGCTGCCCTATTTCAAGCGCATGGAGCACAACGTCCGCGGCGCCGACGCCTATCGCGGCCAAGGCGGGCCGATGACCATTTCCGACATCAAGAAGCCGTCGGCGACCTCGCAGGCGTTCGTGGAGGCGTGCACGCGGCTGCAATATCCGTTCAATCCCGATTTCAACGGCGAGCGCATCGACGGCGTGGGCACGGTTCAGCTCAACGTGCGCAACGGCTGGCGCTGCTCGACCTCAACCGGCTATCTCAAGCCCAATCTCAGGCGCAAGAATCTCGAGCTGATGACGCGCGCTCACGTGCGGCGGATTCTCTTCGACGGCCGGCGCGCCGTCGGCGTCGAGGTGGAGCAGGGCGGCGCGGTCAAGCGGATCGCGGCGCGGCGCGAGGTGATCGTCGCCGGCGGCGCGATCAATTCGCCGCTGCTGCTGATGAATTCCGGCGTCGGGCCCGCGGCCGAGCTCCAGGCGGTCGGCATCGAGGCCCGTCACGATCTGCCGGGCGTCGGCAAGAACCTGCAGGACCACGTGCAGGCGCGGTTCACCTTCCTCACCAAGCAGCCGGGGACGCTCAACGAAATCCTCACCTCGCCCCGCCAGCAGGCGCGCATGGCGCTCGAGTGGCTCACCTCGTCCTCGGGCCAGCTTGCGGTGGGGGCGACGGAGGGTTGCCTGTTCGCCAAATCCGATCCCGCCGAGCCGGTGCCCGACCTGCAGTTCCAGGCCACCAACTTCTCGACCGAGCACCTGACCCTGGGGCTCGACCGCTGGCCCGGCTTCGGGTTCAACTTCTCCGTCTGCCGGCCGAAGAGCCGGGGCGAGATCAAGCTCGCCGACGGCAGCGGGCGCTCGAAGCCGCGCATCTTCGCCAACTATTTCAGCGACCCCGAAGACGACGACATGCGCCGGTCGGTCAAGGCGTTCCATATCGGTCGCCGGATCATCGCCACCGAGCCCTATCGCGCGCTGATCTTCTGCGAGGTGCGGCCGGGCGCGCACGTCGTCGCGGAGGACGACATCAGGAGCTTCATCCGTCAGGTCGCCGGCACGGTCTATCATCCCTGCGGCACCTGCCGCATGGGAGAGGACGCCGACGCCGTGGTCGATGCCGAATTGCGCGTGCGCGGCATCGACGGCTTGCGCGTGGCCGACGCGTCGGTGATGCCGGCGATCCCCTCGCCCAACATCCACCCGGCCGCCATCATGATTGCGGAGAAGGGATCGGACGCGATCGCGCGGTCGCTGGCTGGGTAGCAGCGTAGCCCGGATGGGCCTCGCGAAAGCCGTGGGACATCCGGGCGTTATTGCGCGGAAGCGACCTTACTGAGATTCGCGAGCGTGCTGGCGGCGTTGGCAGCCCATGTGCCCTCCGCCTTTAGCGTCGGGAGCTGATTCGCGATCACCTTCGCATTCGCCGAGTTTTGGCCCAAATAGCCGGTGCTGACCGCGCTCGTCAAAGCCTGCGACCATGTTTTCATCTGGGCAGCGGTGCCGCCTTGACATAGGTTGTAATAGTAACTTCGTGCGGCCGTAACCTGACTTAACAGTTGCGGGTCGGCATGGTTGTCAGTACTACCATCCTGTTCCGCCGTCAGAACAATCCCAACGGGTTGGGAGGCCGGCCAATTGTCCTGGACTGTGTACTTCCACCAATAAAGCGTTCGTCCCCCGCGCAAGCCAACAGGTTCTATCGTACTCCCCTGGCTGCGGACCGGACTGCCGATCGCACTCAAACGCTGCTGCTGGTAATTCTGCACGACCTTTCCGACCCGAGCCACGGCGAGGTTGGCGTAGGAGGTAATATCGTTCTTTTCGGCTTGCACGGTTTGCGCATCTGGGGCATTGGCCGCGCGCTCTCGCCTAATGGCGGTGATCAGATTGTAAATCATGAGCGCGAGCGACGTCGCTTCCTGCGCCCGGTTGGGATTCGCAGTCGCCCAGATGTCCATGGCGCTCGCCTGCGCCACGAGGTCGGGTAGATGGAACGCCGAGCTGTCGGCGGTCAGCAGCGTCCACAGCTCGGCCTTGCTCTCTCCGGCGCGCTGCGCGTTGGCATAGTCGACCTTAAGAAAGTCATGCGCGGATTGAGCCACGCCGGAGGCGGTGGCGATGGCGGCATCCGTGAGGTCATCGAGGAAAAGCTGTTTGACTTCGGCCAAAAGGCCGTCGAACATGGATTGGAGGGCCGCAAGGTCAGCTTGGCTCAAACTGTTGCTGCTCCCCAATCCAAATATATCAAGGATTGACGACCCGCTCGAGAGCAGGCTCGAAAAGTCATTTACGGCGGACATCAGATCCGATGCTGCCAGTTCTACTTCGCCCATGGCGAACTCCTTTGATTTGAAGCCGTGATCCCAGGTTGAGTCCGGCTGCCGGCGTAATCTTCGGGTTGCCGGAAATGCAAAAGCGCGGCGGTTTCGGCTTACAATCAAAACTATATAACGGCAGGAAATCAATGTCCAGCATGCCGCGGGTCGGCACGCTCGAGTTTCACTGCGAGCGCGGTAGCTCCGATTTCGCTTCCGCCCGGCCCGGCTATTTGATGCTCACAGCCCGCCGGTCACGTCGATGGTGACGCCGGTGACGAAGTCGGCGTCGCTCGAGGCGAGGAAGGCGATCACCCGCGCCTGGTCGTCCGCTTCGGCGACGCGGCGCAGCGGCGTGCGAGCGATCTCCGCCGCCTGCTCCTCGGGGCTGCGGCTCTCCCAACGCGGCCGGATGCGCTCGGTCAGGGTCAGGCTCGGCGCGATGGCGTTGACGTTGATGCCGAACGGGCCGAGTTCGAACGACAGCTTGCGGGTGAACGCGATGATGCCGCCCTTGGCCGCCGCGTAGGCGCTGCTGCTGGCGCTGCTCAAGCCGCGGCCGGCGATCGAAGCGAGGTTGACGATCTTGCCGCGGCGCTGGCGTTTCATGATCGGGGCGACCGCGTGGCAGAACAGGAACGTGCCTTCGAGATTGAAGGCGATCAGATTCTGCCAGTCGGCGAAGCTCAGCTCCTCGACCGGCGCGTTCGACTTGGTGATGATGGTGCTGCCGCCGACCGCGTTGACCAGGATGTCGATTGCGCCGAATTCCTTCGCCACCGCCGGCACCAGCGCGTCGATCGCGCCCGCGTCGAGGGCGTCGACGTTGCGCCCGTGCGCCCGGCCCTGGGTCGCGCGCAGCGATGAAACCATGTCGTCGAGCCGCTCGCCGTCCTTGTCGACGGCGACGACGACGGCGCCTTCGCGCGCCATGATGTCGGCGGTGGCGCGCCCGATGCCGCTCGCCGCCGCGGTGATCAGCGCGACCCGATCCTTGAAGCGCATCGCTGCCTCTGCTCGCGCGCCGGCTTAGCCGCCGCGGCCGCCGGCCGCGCCCACCTCGAACAGCGGCAGCGGATCGTCGCGGGTTTCGCGGCCGAGGAACATGGCGAGGATGCTCAAGGCGGCAAAGCCCGTCATGATGGCCGCGGGGGTCGTGAGCCCGCCGAAGTATCCGACCAGGAGCCCGGCGACGAGCGGCCCGGTGCTGGTGACGATCCGCCCGGTGCCGTTGCAGAACGACACCGCGGTCGCGCGCACGTGGGTCGGGAACAGCTCGGGCAGATAGACCGCGTGGCCGGAGAAGACGCCGAGCACGAAGAACCCGTAGATCGGCAGCAGATACGGGTACAGATCGTAATGGCTCAGCCCCAGGTAAATCGTGAGCCCCAGGACCAGCGTGCCGACACTGTAGAGGATGATCGCCCGCCGACGGCCGATCGCGTCGGCGATGAAGCCGAAGCTGGCATAGCCGAAAATGCCGCCGACGCCGAACAGCATGATGCCGCGGCTGACATAAGGGATCGCGGCGGCGCCGACGATGCCGTCCTTCTCCAGCATGACCGTCTGGATCGTCGGCAGCCAGATGATCGTGGTCCAGATCGCCAGCAGGGTGCCGAGGGCGAACATCAGTCCGACCATCGTGCTGTAGCGATTGCGGCGGGTGAACAGCTGCACCGGCACGAACCGCAGGAACTCGCGCTCGTCCTCGCCGGCCTTCGCCTGGTTCGCCCTGGCCGCCCGCCGGCGCGCCCTGACCGCCTCGAAATGCTCGGGCTCGACCATGCCGCGGCGGATGAAGGCGAGCAGCAGCGCCGGCGCGATGCCGACGAAGAAGACCCAGCGCCAGCCATAGGGGCCGACCAGGCCGTAGACCCAGCCGCCGATCAGGCTGCCAAAGGCACCGCCGGTCATCATGACGCCGAGCACCCGGGCGCGATAGGTTGCGGCAAAAGCCTCGGCCACCAGGGGGATGCCGACGATGATTTCGCCGCCGGTGCCGAGCCCGCCGAGGAAGCGAAAAATGCCGAGCTCCAGCGGCGAATGGGCGAAACCCTGCAGCGCCGTGAACACGCTGTA
The DNA here is from genome assembly GCA_035622435.1 of Xanthobacteraceae bacterium. Lineage (GTDB taxonomy): Bacteria > Pseudomonadota > Alphaproteobacteria > Rhizobiales > Xanthobacteraceae > AP-16. The sequence continues at coordinate 4,582 of DASPVJ010000120.1, forward strand.
GGTGAGAATGCTGATCGCGAGCGTCCGCACCCGGCCGACATAGTCGGCGATAGTGCCGAACATGAACCCGCCGAACGCCCAGCCCAACAGGCCGACCATGCTGAGGATGCCGCCGACACGGCCGATATCGGCGAGCGTCGGGCTGCCGCCGAGGAGCTCGGTCAGCGCCGGACGCAGGACCAGCGAGTAGAGGCCGAAGTCGGTCGCGTCGAGCGCCCAGCCGGCCCAGACGACGAGAAAGACCGTCCACTGATAGCGCGTCAGGCCGCGCGGAAACCCCACGCCGGTGTCGATCGAGCTCGTCGCTTGCATCCTCGTCCTCCCCGTCGATGCTTGTCGCGGCAGCTTGTCGGCGCTGCCTTGTTGCGTGCGGTCGCGCACGCTGCGGCTCCCGATGGCGGGAACGGGCCCATCGTCCCGCTTTTGCGCCGGCGGGGCAACCCGGTCGAAACCATTTCGGTCAATCGATCGCGATCATCACGTCGGACGCCTTGACGACCGCGTAGGCCGACTGGCCGGCCACGAGCTTCAGCTCGTCGACCGCTTCGTTGGTGATCGACGAGGTGACGACCGAGCCGCCGATGTCGATGCGCACGTGCGCGGTCGTCTGCCCCTTCTTTACCTCGACGATCCGGCCCTTGAGGATGTTGCGGGCGCTGAGCTTCATGGCGACCTCCTGTGGCGGTTCATGGGTGTTTGTCTAAGGATTTGCCTTCGCTGCCGGCGAGCAAGGTGTCGAGTTCGGGCCCGTTCAAATCGACCTGATAGAACAGGCGATAGAAGTCGCGCGCCACCGCGCGCATGTCGTCGGCAAACCGGCCCGGGTAGAGGAGCCGCGCCAGCCATTCCAATCCGATCCAGCGGTTGATCGCCGGCGGCGCGTCGACCCAGCCGTACGGCAGCTTGGGGCTGAGCAAAACGCGGCCGCGCTTGACCGCCTCGACCAGCGCCCAGGCGGGGTCGGCGCGGATGTGCGCGGCCACCGCGGCGTCCACGGTCACGATGGCGTCCGGGTTCCACGCCGCCACTTGCTCGAGCGACACGGTGAGGAGGCCGCCGCGCACGCCGGCGTCGACCACGTTGACGGCGCCGACCCGCTCGATGATTTCCGTGTTGATGGAGCCGCGGTTGCCGGTTTCGAGCCCGGCAAGTCCGTGCGCGAGGTAGACGCGCGGCCGCTCGGCCGGCGGGATCGTCGTCGCGACCCCGTCGATCTCGCGCAATATCTCTTCCATGCGGCGGGCGAGCGTTTCGGCGCGCGGGCCGACGCCGAGGATGTTGCCGATGAGCCGCACCGCCGCCGTGCTGTTCTTGAAGCGGCCGTCGATCAGCAAATAGGGCACCGCGGTCTGGCTCTGCACCCGGTCGGCGAGCGAAATATAGGTGTCGGAGACCGATCCGAAGTCGACGATGAGATCGGGCTTCGCCGCCACCACGGCTTCGAGGTTCATGGTGCCGCCGCGGCCGGTGAGGCGGCCGATTTCCGGCAGGTTGCGCACGGCCGGCGGCAGATAGGGCAGTTCGTCCGCCGTCGGCTTGCGGTTCCAGCCGATGAGCTTTTCCGGCGCCAGCATGGTAACGAGCACCGAGGCGGGCGGCCCCGCGGCGATGACGCGCGCGATGCGGTCGGGGATTTCGACTTGGCGCCCGGCCGAATCCGTCACCACGCCCGCGGCCGCCGCGAACGACCAGGTCGTCGCCAGCACCGCGCCCAGCAGGCGCAACGCCGGCACGCACCGCCGGTCAGGCGCGGGCCGCGCGTTCCTTGCGCGCCAGCTTGCCCACCGCCCCGAACTCGTCGCGGGCCGACGACTGGGCGATCGTTTCGATGGAACGGTAGAGTTCGACGAGGCGGGTTCCGATCGCCGTGAGCGCAGCGCCGCCGCCGCGGCGGCCGCCGGGCGTGGCGGTGACGGCCGGTTCGCGCAGCGCGTCATTGAGCTGCTCGACCAGCAGCCACGCCCGCCGGTACGACATGTCGAGGCGCCGCGCCGCCGCCGAGATCGACCCGGTCGCGCGGATCGCCTCCAGCAGGGCGATCTTGCCCGGGCCGATGCGGTCGCCGCTCGCCAGATCGATGCGGATGGAAAGCCGCGGGCCGGCCATGGGGTTGCGTCCCCGCAAGATGCGCGGAGAAAGTCACGCCCATGGCCGCCGGATCGTCAAGAGGGATTTCACCGGGCACGCTCATCCAGCATGGTCGTGCGCTGCCGGCGCTTTTGCCGTGCGCTGCCGGCGTTATATTCGTGCGAATACGTCGCAGGTGTAAAGGGGGGTGCCATGAGCGCGCACGCCGGTTCGGCCTATCACGCGAGCGACGGCGCGGCTTACGAGATCTTCCTCGGCCGGTGGACGCGCCGCCTCGCCGAACCCCTGCTCGATTTCGCCGCGTTTCCCGCCGATGGCGCGCTCCTCGACGTGGGCTGCGGCACCGGCAGCCTCGCCGGCGCGATGGCCGCGCGCTGGCCCGGGCGCTCGGTCGTCGGCGTCGATATCGCGCCGCCCTATGTTGCTTTCGCGCGGGCGCAACCGGCGACGGGGAACCTCGCGTTCGACGTGGCCGACGCGGCGAAGCTGCCTTACGCCGACGGGTCGTTTGCCGGCGCCGCCGCCCAACTGGTGCTCAACTTCGTCCCCGACCCCGCCGCCGCGCTCGCCGAGATGAAGCGGGTGACCGTGCCGGGCGGCCGGCTGGCCGCGGCCGTGTGGGATTTTCGCGGCGGCCTCGTCTACCAGCGCATGTTCTGGGACACGGCGGCCGGCATCGACCCGGCGGC
>DASPVJ010000121.1:0-6811 GCA_035622435.1 Xanthobacteraceae bacterium
CAGGAGCACTGGGCGCGGATCGCGGCGCTGCGGAACACGCGCACGCCGCGCTCGTGAAACAGCCGGTAGAGCAGCCGCTCGCTGGAGAGCGCCGGATCGATCAATTCGATGTCCTGGACGGTGTCGATCAACGCGCGGCCCTCGACCCAGGCGTCGTCCTCGGCGACGAGATGCGGGGCGGTGCCGGGCGGCGCGTCGCCCGGGTCGAGATCGGGCCCGCGCATGCGCTCGGCCGCGCGCGGCAGGAACTGCAGCAGGATGCCGCCGGCGCGCCAATGCCGGCGCAGGCCGCCGCCGCCGCTGCGGAACTCCTCGGCGACCGCGAGCCGCACCCGGGTCGGAATTTGCTCCGAGCGGCGGAAATATTCGTGCGCCGCCGCTTCGAGGCTCCCGCCTTCGAGCGCCACCACGCCCTGATAGCGGCTCATGTCGGCGCCCTGGTCGATGGTCATGGCGAGGTGGCCGCGGCCGATCAGCGCGCCGGTCGAGGTCTCGCCCGCCGCAATCGCCGCCTTGACCCGCTCGGCGTCGAAGGTCGCGCAGGCGCGTATGCGGTTCGGGGTGGTGAAGTCGACCACCACCATGCGCACCGGCCCGTCGCTCTTGGTCTGCAGGATGAAGCGGCCTTCGAACTTGAGCGTCGAGCCGAGCAGCACGGTGAGCGCGACCGCCTCGCCGAGGAGCTTGCTCACCGGCGCCGGGTAGTCGTGCCGCGTCAGGATGTCGTCGATGGCACCGCCCAGCCGCACCACCCGCCCGCGCAGGTCGAGGGCCGCGACCCCGAACGGCAGGATCGTATCGTCGGCGGAGGTGTCCGCAGGCGCGCGCACCGGGATCGCAATGTCGGTCATCGGGCGATCGCGTTGAAGCACCAGGCAAGGATGCCCTTTTGCGCGTGCAGGCGGTTTTCCGCCTCGTCGAAGACGACCGACTGGGGCCCGTCCATCACTTCGTCGGTGACCTCCTCGCCGCGGTGCGCCGGCAGGCAGTGCATGAACAGGGCATCGGGCTTGGCCTGCGCCATCAGCCGCGCGTTGACCTGATAGGGCATGAGCAGGTTGTGCCGGCGCGCGCCGTCGCGGTCGCCCATCGAGACCCAGGTGTCGGCGATGACGCAGTCGGCGCCGGCGGCGGCTTCCTCCGGATCGTGGCCGATATGGATGGCGGCGCCGCTCCCGCGCGCCCATTCGAGCATTGGCGCGCGCGGCGCAAGCTCCGGGGGCGTGGCGACGTTGAGGCGGAACTCGAAGCGCTGCGCCGCGTGCATCCACGAGGCGAGCACGTTGTTGCCGTCGCCGACCCACGCCACGGTGCGCTCGCGGATCGGGCCGCGGTGCTCCTCGAACGTCATCACGTCCGCCATCACTTGGCAGGGATGCGACAGCCGGGTCAGGCCGTTGATCACCGGAACGGTGGCGTAGCGGGCAAGCTCGGTGAGCGCGGCGTGGTCGAGAACGCGGATGACGATGGCGTCGACGTAGCGCGAGAGCACCCGCGCGGTGTCGGCGATGGTCTCGCCGCGGCCGAGCTGCATTTCCTGGCCGGTGAGCATGATGGTCTCGCCGCCGAGCTGGCGCATGGCGACGTCGAACGACACGCGGGTGCGCGTCGACGGCTTGTCGAACACCATGGCCAGCGTCTTGCCGGCAAGCGGCCGCTCGCTCAGGCGGTCGCGCTGCGCGCGCGATTTCATGGCGCGGCTCGCCTCGATCATCCCGCGCAGTTCGATCGCCGGGATGTCGACGAGATCGAGGAAATGGCGAACGCCGCCGTTCACCCGACCGCTCCCTCCTTTTGCGGCGCCAGCGACTGCTCGATGCGCGTGCAGGCGCGATCGATCATGTCGACCGCCTGGTCGATCTCCTCCTCGCTGACGACGAGGGGCGGCAAAAGCCGCACCACGTTTTCGCCGGCGCCGACGGTCAAAAGCTTCTCGGCGCGCAGCTCGTCGACGAGCTGCCCGCTCGGCACCGCCGCGCGCATGCCGATCAGCAGGCCTTCCCCGCGCACCTCGGCGATCACCGCCCCGTGGCGGTCCTTCAGCTCGGCGAGGCGCTGCTTGAGCAGCAACGCCTTGCGCTGGACGGTGTCGAGGAAGCCGGGCGCCAGCACCACGTCGAGCACGGCGTTGCCGGCCGCCATGGCGAGCGGATTGCCGCCGAAGGTCGAGCCGTGGGTGCCCGCCGTCATGCCCTTGGCGGCCTCGGTGGTGGCGAGGCAGGCGCCGAACGGAAAGCCGCCGCCGATGCCCTTGGCGAGCGTCATGATGTCGGGCTCGATCCCGCTGCGCTGGTAGGCGAACATTTCGCCGCAGCGGCCGATGCCAGTCTGCACCTCGTCGCACACCAGCAACAGGCCGTTCTGGTCGGCGAGCTGGCGCAGAAGCTTGAGAAACTGCGGGGAGACGTTGCGCACCCCGCCCTCGGCCTGGATCGGCTCGATCAGGATCGCGCCGGTCTGCGGGCCGATCGCCTGCCGGACGGCGGCGGGGTCGCCGAGCGGGACCTGGTCGAAGCCCTCGACCACCGGACCGAAGCCGTCGAGGTATTTCTTCTGGCCGCCGGCCGCCAAGGTGGCGAGCGTGCGGCCGTGGAAGGCGCCTTCGAAGGTGATGATGCGGAAGCGCTCGGGCGCCCCGCTCGCCGACTGGTACTTGCGCGCCATCTTGATGGCGCATTCGAGCGCCTCGGCGCCGGAATTGGTGAAGAACACCGTGTCGGCAAACCCGGCCGCGCACAAGCGGGCGGCGAGGCGCTCGCCGTCCGGCATCTTGTAGAGGTTCGAGATGTGCCACAGCTTGCCGACCTGTTCGGTGAGCGCCTCGACGAGGTGCGGGTGCGAATGGCCGAGCGAGTTCACGGCGATGCCGGAGGTGAAGTCGAGGTAGCGCTCGCCGTTGGTGGCGACGAGCCAGCAGCCTTCCCCGCGGTCGAACGCCAGGTCGATGCGGTTGAAGACCGCAAGCAGGTGCGAGGTCGCGGGGCGGCTGGCTAGGGTCGCAGCTTGGGTCATGGCCAATACCGAAAATGAAATGTGCCGCCTCGCCGGGCGGCACTCCAACGACATCATATTGCGGGGACGCGGACTGTCAATGTCCGTCGCGACGGACCCGGCCCGGCCGGGAGGGCGCCCGCGTCCGCGCCCGGGGCGGGCGCGCCCCACATTTGCCTTTGGATAACCCGGGCGACTCTTGCGCGGGAGCCCCTCGATATTGTAGGTTTGATGACGGTTCAATACGACATCTCGTGCGGCGGACTATTTTCTGAGTTCCATCAGCGGGGCGTACCGACAGGCGGTCCGAAAGACCGCCCGGCGTAGGGATCGGATTCTGTCGGGCGTCCCGCGCCCGCGTACCGCCATGCACGGATGCCTCATGGATGGAGAGCGCCATGTCGTGGACGGACGACCGGGTCGAGATGCTCAAGAAATTGTGGGCGGACGGCCTCTCGGCCAGTCAGATCGCGGCCGAACTGGGGGGGATCACCCGCAACGCCGTCATCGGCAAGGTGCACCGGCTCGGCCTGTCCGGCCGCGCCAAGGCGGCCTCCTCCTCGGTTCCGCGCCCGCGCAAGCCGCGCGCGCCCTCGCACGTGTTCCGCAGCATCCGCAACTCGCTGCGCGGCAACACGGCGCTCGCCGCCCACGCGGTCGCCGCCTACGAGGCGGAGATCGAGCCCGACCCGGAGCCGCTCGAGAACGTCATCCCCATCGGTCAGCGCTGCTCGATCCTCGAACTGACCGACGACAAGTGCCACTGGCCGATCGGCGACCCCGGCCAGGCGGACTTCTTTTTCTGCGGCGGCAAGACCATCATCGGCCTGCCCTATTGCCACTACCACGCCCGCATCGCCTACCAGCCGGCGAACGACCGGCGGCGCGACCGGCGGCCGATGCGCGCGTGAGGGGAGGACGAACGAAGCCGCTCGCTTCTTATTTGACTTGATCTTAGAGCATGATTCCGAAAAAGCCTGCCCCGCACTTGATGCGGGGTGGGTACCGGTTTTCGGAAAAGATCATGCTCCAAGAATACGTTAGAGCGCGATGACGATTCGAAGAAAAGTCATCACGCTCTAGGAGGCTTGCAGGCGCGCAACCGTTGCGCAGACGCCTCCACTTCGCCGGAACATCCGCGCCATTCCGAACATATATAGAGGAAGGGGAGGACCAACCTCGCTCGACCGAGGACACGCGTTATGGGGAAGAAACCTCCGGAGCTGACCGTCGTGGCCGACCCTGTCGCGCTGGCGCAGGCGGCGGCGAACCGGCTGGCGGGACGGCTTGCGGCGGCCAGGGACCGGTTCGCCGTCTGCCTCGCCGGAGGATCGAGCCCGGAAGCGCTCTATCGGCTGCTGTCGACCGAGCCGTTTCGCAGCAAAATCCCCTGGGAGCGCACGCACTGGTTCTGGGGCGACGACCGCTTCGTGCGGCAGCGCGACCCGCGCAGCAATTCCGGCGCGGCGCGGCGGCTGTTCCTCGACCGCTCGCCGGCACCGCGCGAAAACATTCACGCCATCCCGACCGACGCCGGGAGCGTGGACGAGGCCGCCGGCCGCTATGAGGCCTTGCTGCGCGGCTTTTACGGCGCCGACCGGCTCGACGACAGCCGCCCCTTGTTCGACGTGGTGCTGATGGGGCTCGGCGACGACGGGCACACGGCGTCGCTGTTTCCCGGGCAAGCGGAACTCGCCGAGAGCGAGCGCTGGGTCGTCGGCGTCGCCGAAGCGGGCCTCGCCCCGTTCGTTCCGCGCGTGACCCTGACGTTTCCGGCGCTGGCCTCGACCCGCGACATGCTGTTCCTGGTCAGCGGCCGCGGCAAACGGGGCGTGATGACGCGGCTGCTCGCCGGCGCTGACTTGCCGGCGGCGCGCGCCTACGCGCACGGCGACCGCGTCTGGCTGGTGGACCGCGCGGCGGCGCCGGAACGCCGCGACGTTGCCTGAGGCGGGGGGAGCGCCGTGGCGACGGCGATTGCGCTCGTCGTCTCCGACGTCGACGGCACCCTGGTGACGCCCGACAAGCGGCTCACCGACGCCAGCATCCGCGCGGCGCGGTCCTTGCGCGAGCGCAGCATCGGCTTCACCGTGGTCAGCAGCCGCCATATGCGGGATTCCCGGATGTCGCGCTGCGGGCTCATCCGGGCTACATCTCCTACACGCGTTGCTGACCGACCCGGCGACGCGGGACGGGTATGCGCTTTGAACCGCAAGCTACGACTGCTGGGATCCTCCCTCATCGTCGTGCTGCTGGCATCCGCGGCGCTCGCCCAGCAGGCGCCGCCGACCGGCTACCGCTCGGGTGTGCTGAGCGCGCACGACCATCGCGTCCCGGTCGTGCCGGATCGCTGGCCGTGGTCGTCGCTCGGCCGCGTCAACGTGATCTTGGGCGTCAAGCGAAGCTTCTGCACCGGCACGCTGATCGGTCCGCGCCACGTGATCACGGCGGCGCATTGCCTGTTCGACGGCAAGACCAACGGATTCGTAAAACCTCCGGCGGTCCATTTCGTCGCCGCGCAGGACAAGGACAAGTTCGCCGCTCACGCCGTCGCCGTGGCGTTCGCAACCTCGCCGGACTTCCGGTTCAGAGTGGAAGAACGCCCGCGTTGGGACAAGATCGCATCCGACATGGTCAAGAACGACTGGGCGATCATCACGCTCGAGCAGGCGCTGCCGTCGGCCCCCGTTCCGATCCGGGCGATGCCGCACGCCAACCTGCCCGACGACACCCGGCCCGACGAGATCGCGCTGGCCGGATATGGCGGCGACCACGCCTTCGTTCTCTCGGTCCACAAGGGGTGCACGGCACGGACGGATGCGCCGACGGCGGGCCATCTCCTGCACACCTGCGACTCGATGCCGGGCGAATCCGGCTCCCCGGTTCTGCTGCTCGCAGGCGAGGAGGCGTGGGTCATCGGAATTCACGTCGCCGTGTCGGCCGACTTCACGCCGCAGCTCGGCTACCGCGCGCTCGCCGGCCACGGGGCCTCGGCGTCGACGTTCGAGGAAGCCGCACGTACAGCGCTCGGGAACTGACGCCTTGGCCGAGCAGCGTCGCCCGCATGACGTCCGCGAAGGCGGGCGGATATGCGGGATTCCCGGATGTCGCGCTGCGCGCTCACCCGGACTACGCGCTCTTGCTCAGCCGCTCGTCCTTGCCGAAGCGTTCGTCGAAGGAATAGCCGGTGCCGCGCACGGTGCGGATCGGGTCGGAGGCGCGGCCGCGGTTGAGCGCGCGGCGTAGCCGCCCGACGTGCACGTCGACGGTGCGCTCGTCGATATAGACGTCGCGGCCCCACACGCCGTCGAGCAGCTGCTCGCGCGAGAACACCCGGCCCGGGCTCTGCATCAGGAACTCGAGCAGGCGGAACTCGGTCGGGCCTAAGTGCACCTCGCGGCTCGCCCGCGACACGCGGCGGGTCTCGCGGTCGAGTTCGAGGTCGCCGGCGGCGAGCTTGCTCGCGACCCGCTCGGGCCGCGCGCGGCGCAACAGCGCGCGGATGCGGGCGACGAGTTCCGGCACCGAGAACGGCTTGACGATGTAGTCGTCGGCGCCGGTGGCCAGTCCGCGGATGCGCTCGCTCTCCTCGCCGCGGGCGGTCAGCATGATGATGGGAAGCCGCTCGGTCTCCGGGCGCGCGCGCAGCCGCCGGCACAGCTCGATGCCGGACATGCCAGGCAGCATCCAGTCGAGCACGACGAGGTCGGGCGCGGCCTCCTTGAGCTTCACCTCGGCGTCGTCGCCGCGCGCGGCGGTGTCGACCGCGTAGCCCTCGGCCTCGAGGTTGTAGCGCAGCAGCAGGGTCAGCGGCTCCTCG
>DASPVJ010000122.1:0-3858 GCA_035622435.1 Xanthobacteraceae bacterium
AAGGACGCGCACGCCTGTCGCACCTGGACCTACCTCGGCCTCTTCCTCACCCCCCTTGCCGTGGCGGTCGCCATCGCCGTGTGGTGAGGCGTCACGCATGAGAGAATTCACGCGCGGCGATTTGCGCGCGCCTTGCGCGTCCCACGCATTGTTTTCCGCCCGCTCCGTCCGATCCGCGGCCCCAAGCCTTGGCCGCAAGTAATTGCCCAACAGTCGTGCGGCCGATGCCAATCGAACAAAGCAACGCATCGTCTTTAGAGCGATTGTAATCTGGGATGCGATCGCTGAGATCTATTTTGGAACGGTTTTAAACTGCGCAAATGCGTTGACGTACTATTTGATTGCGCTTATCTGCGCCAGCGCACCGGTGCAAAGCGCCGGGATCCGGAGAAAGCCGCATGCGAGCACGTCTTGCGACGGCCATCGTCATCGCGATCCTCGCCGTTTCGACGGTGATCGCCAAGGAATACCCGATCGGCAAACCGCAGACGGTCGCCGGCATGGAAGTTGCGGCGGTGTATCTGCAGCCGATCGAGATGGATCCGCCCGGCATGATGCGCGAGGCGAAGGACTCCGACGTCCATCTCGAAGCCGACATCAAGGCCTCCAAAAACAACCAGAACGGCTATGCCCAAGGAGATTGGGTCGGCTATCTGAAGGTCAACTACGAGCTGAGCAAAATCGGCGCCGATCAGGTTGTCAAAGGCGAATTGATGCCGATGGTGGCGAACGACGGGCCGCACTACGGCGACAATGTCAAGCTCTTCGGTCCGGGCAAGTACAAGCTCAAGCTCACGGTCGCCCCTCCGAGCGAGAGCAACGGCATCCACTTCGGCCGCCATGTGGACAAGGAAACGGGCGTCGCCCCCTGGTTCGAGACGTTTTCGGTGGAGTACGAGTTCACCTTCGCGGGGACCGGAAAGAAGGGAGCCTATTGAAATCGGCGCCGGCGAAGCATCGGAGCATCCATGCGCGTTTTGGCGGGACATCTGACCGACGCCCTCGCCGTTTGCCGGATCGTGATGATCGGCGCAACGACAGCGGCGCTGCTTCTCGCGTGCGCCGGCACCGGGCACGCGCAGCAGGACCCGGTCTTTCGCATCGAGTTCAAGGACGGCAGCGTGACGCCGCGCCGTCTGGAGGTGCCGGCCAATCGCCGCTTCGTGCTCGAATTGCACAACACCGGCGAGACGCCGGCCGAGTTTGAAAGCCGGGAACTGCGCAAGGAGAAGGTGCTCGCCCCCGGAACGACCTCCGTTCTCGTCATCAGAACCCTGGACCCGGGAGAATACGATTTCTTCGATGACTTCCACGCCGATGCGCCTCCGGCGGTCCTGGTCGCCAAGTAAAGGACGCCCGTAACGTGGGCATGCAGTTCGGCAATGTGGCGTTCGTGGTCTGGCGCGAGAGCGTCGAGGCCCTGCTGGTGATAGGCATTCTCGATGCCTGGCTGGCGCGGCAACAGGACATCGCCGGGCGCGGCCGCATGTTTCTTTGGGCGGGGGTGGCCGCCGGCCTGGCCGTGGCGCTCGCGCTCGGCGCCGTTTTCGTCCTGTTCGGCGAGGCAATTCCGGACGACGCCCAGCAGGTCTACCAGACCGCCGCCGTGCTGCTGGCCGCCGGCCTCATCGTTCAGATGGTGTTCTGGATGCGAAAGCACGGCCGCACGCTGAAACGCGAACTCGAGACCGCGCTGCAGGACGCCGCCGCCCGCGCGGGCTGGTGGAGCATATTCGCCCTGGCGGCGATCGCGGTCGCGCGCGAGGGGAGCGAAACCGTCGTCTTTCTGTTCGGCACGCTGGCCGCAAGTCGATCCGGCACGATCTCCGCGGCGGTTGCCGCCGCGGTGATCGGGTTTATCCTCGCGCTGGCGACCTATTACGCGTTGCAAGTGGGAAGCCGTATCCTGTCGTGGAAGACATTCTTCGCGATCACCGAGGTCATGCTGCTTTTCCTTGCCGCTTCGTTGCTGGTGACGGCCGCCGACTACCTCACCGATCTCGGCATCCTCCCGCGGCTGTCGGGCAGACTGTGGGACAGCTCGGCGATCCTGCCGGACGGCGGCCCGGTGGGCGGACTGGTCGGCGCGCTCACGGGCTACCGCGCCCGCCCGGACCTGCTGGAGCTTCTCGTCTACGGTCTCTATTGGGGAGCGGTGTATTGGGCCCTGTTCTCGTCCCGGCCGGAAACCAAAGCGGCGTGACGCTCGATGCGCCGCCGCGGCCGGGCGGCGTCGATGAAATGCTGCGCCGAATCGGCGACTGGCTCATGCGAAACCAACGCATGATTCGGATCGTCCAGTGGATCGTCGTTTGTTTCTATGTCGCGCTCGTGTGCGTCCCGGCGTTCCTGCCGGTGCCGCAACGGACCGCGCACATCTTGACCAACCTCACGCTGTTCGCGCAGTTCGCATTCTGGGGACTATGGTGGCCGTTCGTGCTCCTGAGCATGGTCATGGTCGGACGCCTTTGGTGCGGCCTGCTGTGCCCGGAGGGCACGCTCTCGGAAGCGGCAAGTTCGTACGGCCGGGGCCGTGCCGTGCCGCGCTGGGTCACGTGGCGGGGCTGGCCGTTCGCGGCATTCGCCGCCACGACCGTCTACGGGCAGATGGTGAGCGTCTACCAATACGCCAAGCCGACCCTCGTCATCCTGGGCGGCTCGACCTTGGCCGCCATGGCCGTCGGTTATCTCTACGGCCGCAACAAGCGCGTCTGGTGCCGCTATCTTTGCCCGGTTACCGGGGTCTTCGCGCTGCTGGCGAAGCTCGCACCGGTTCATTTCCGGGTCGACCGCGCGGCGTGGAACGCGTGGCACAAGCCCCGCGGCGCTCGCCTCAGCCGCGTCAATTGCGCGCCGCTCGTCCCGCTTCGCGTCATGCGCGGCGGCAGCATGTGCCACATGTGCGGCCGCTGCAGCGGCTTTCGCGGCGCGATCACGCTCGCGCGCCGGTCGCCGAACTTCGAGATCGTGCACGTGGCGGGAAACGAGCCGAAGCCGGTGGAGACGATTCTCATCGCGTTCGGATTGTTGGGCCTCGCGGCCGGCGCTTTCCATTGGACCTCGAGCTCGCTCTATGTGGACGTCAAGCAATCCATCGCCGCATGGCTGGTCGATCATGGCCTGACCTGGCCGTTGGAGCCGCTGGCGCCGTGGTGGCTGCTGACCAACTATCCCGACCAAAACGACGCCATGAGCCTGCTCGACGGGGCGGTTTTGATCGGCTACGTGACGACCGTCGCCGTCGTCCTGGGCGGCGTCGTGCTCGCCTGTCTGGCGTGCGCCACGCGCCTGCTCGAGCGATGGTCGGTAGCGCGGCTTCATCATCTGACCCAGTCTCTCGTTCCGATCGCCGGCTGCGGCGTTTTCCTGGGCTTGTCGTCGCTCACCGTCGCCATGTTGCGCGGGGCGGGATTTGCCCTGGATTTCGTCGCTGCGCTACGCGTGGCGCTGCTCGTCGGCGCCGGGATTTGGTCGTTGTGGCTCGGTTGGCAAATTGCAAGCCTCTACGCCGCATCAAGCCTTCGTCGCGTCGTTGCCATGATTCCGCTCGCCGTCGCGGCGGCAGCGAGTTGTGCGAGTTGGGCGGCGCTGTTCTGGCACCTTTAGGGACCATCCCCAAAAAAAGGCGTCCGCACCGCCGCGATCGCCACCGCAGCGGCCGATGCGTCGGATCACTGTGATAAATAACAGTGACGAGTCACAGTTCCGCGTACTACGCTCCCCTCTCGGTCATGAACCGCTGGGAGCGTGCGTGACGCAAGCGCGCCGCAAGATTCTCTGCATCGAAGACGACCGCGAGCTGGCGGCGATGATCGTCGAGGAGTTCGCCGAGCGCGGCTACGACGTCGTCGCCGCCTA
>DASPVJ010000123.1:0-13871 GCA_035622435.1 Xanthobacteraceae bacterium
AACGTCGTCACCGGACGCATCGACAACGTCGAATACTGCGGCCGCGATTCGCTCATCGACGTGCGCACCGAGGCGGGCGTCGTGCTGCACGCGCGCACGCCGGCGCGCGCGGCGCCGGGCGAGACCGTGCAACTGACGATCGCGCCCGAGCGGGTGCTGCTCTACCCGCACGAGGCCGCCCCGTGACCGGCGCGCCCGCCGCCGTCGCGCGCCGCGCGCCGTTCGACCCCGCCTGGCTGCTGCTCGGCCCGGCGGTGCTGTTCCTGCTGCTGCTGTTCGTCTACCCGCTGGTCTACGGCTTCGTGCTGTCGTTCCAGCCGAACGAAGGCGGGTGGTCGGCGAACTACCAAAAATTCTTCACCGACTCGCGCCAGTGGCGCACCGTCCTGACCACCTTCGGGCTGGCTCTGCCGGTCACCATTCTCAACGTCGGGCTGGCGCTTCCGATCGCGTTCCGGATGCGCCAGCGCACCCGTTACCAGCGCTGGGTGACGACCCTGCTGGTGGTGCCGATCACGCTCGGCACCGTGCTGATCGCCGAAGGCATGCTCACGTATTTCGGGCCGCGCGGCTGGCTGGCGCAGGCGCTGCAGCTCGCCCACCTCTACGACGGACCGATCCGCCTCACCCATAATTACTGGGGCGTGCTGATCTCGCTCGTCATCTCCGGCTTCCCGTTCGCGTTCCTGCTGCTGCTCTCCTACGTCACCGGCATCGATCCGGTGCTGGCGCGCGCCGCCGCGACGCTCGGCGCCAACCGCTGGAACCAGTTCCGCCACGTCTACCTGCCGCTGCTGGCCCCCGGCCTCGCCATCACCTTCTGCCTCGCCTTCGTGCAGGCGTTCTCGGTGTTCCCCTCGGCGGTGCTGGTGGGCGCGCCGTCCGGCTCGACCCGGGTGATCTCGATCGCCGCCTACGAGGCCGCGTTCGAGGATTACGACTACGCCATGGCGTCGGCCATCGCCATGATCATGGGCTTCGCCCAGTTGGCGGTGGTCGCGGCCGCGCTGGGGCTGCGGCGCGCCTTCTATCGCGGGCCGGTGGCGGGAGGCAAAGGATGAGCGCGCAGCGATGGGCCGAGCGCGCCTGGGGCGGCCTGCTGGTCGGGCTGATGACGCTCTTCATCGTCAACATCGGCCTGATGGTCGCGGCGGTCGCGACCAATTCGTTGGCGCGGCGCTGGCTCGGCACCTGGCTGCCCGACGGTTACACCGCCGCGTGGTACGCCGCGGCCTGGAAGGAGTTCCAGCTCGGCGCGGTGCTGTGGGTGACGGTCGAGGTGGTGCTGGCGGTGGTCGTGCTGTCGATCCTGATCGGGGTGCCCGCCGCCTACGCCCTGGCGCGGCGGGAGTTCCGCGGCAAGCCGCTGGTGCTGCTCCTGTTCCTGCTGCCGCTGATCATTCCGCCGATCACCTACGGCATCCCGTTCGCCACCGTCATGTACCGCGTCGACCTCGCCGGCACCCTGCCGGGCGTGATCCTCGCCAACCTGATCCCGGCGCTGCCGTTCGTGATCCTGGTGATGACGCCGTTCATCGAGCAGATCGATCCCAACCTGGAAGCGGCCGCCCGCGTGTTCGGCGCCGGCACGCTGAGGATTTTCCGGCACGTGCTGGCGCCGCTGCTGATGCCGGGCATCCTCGCGGCGTCGCTGTTGGTGCTGGTGCGCACCATAGCGCTGTTCGAGCTGACCTTCCTCACCGCCGGCCCGGACTCGCAGACGCTGGTGGTCGCGCTCTATTACGCCGTGTTCGCCGCCGGCGTGCGCGCGCCGCAATCGGTCGACGCCATGGCGATCGTCTACATGGTTGTGACCTTGGTCTGGCTTTTGCTAGCGTTGCAGTTCGTCAATCCGACCCAGCTGGTCAGCCGGGTGCGCGAGCAGCGGTAGTTCCCGTAGCCCGCATTGACGCCCGCGAAGGCGGGCGGAAATGCGGGGCGGCATTCCCGGATGTCGCTGCGCTCCATCCGGGCTACGAAACAAACGAGGCCTCCCATGACGAGCCATATGATCCCGCGCGAGCGCTGCGAGTTCTCGGCGATCGTCGACCGCCCGCCGCTGAAATTGCCGGGCGGCGCGCGCCTCGTGCTGTGGAGCATCGTCAATTACGAGGTGTGGGACATTTCCCGGCCGATGGCGCGGCAGGTGATCCCGGCCCCGACCGGGCAGGCGCTGCTGCCCGACGTGCCCAACTGGAGCTGGCACGAATACGGCATGCGGGTCGGCGCCTGGCGCTTCTTCGATCTGTTTGCACGGCTGGGCATCCGGCCGACGCTCGCCACCAACGCGCGCGTGTGCGAGGACTATCCGCGCGTCGCCGAACAGGCCAAGCGCGACGGCTGGGAGTTCATGGGCCACGCCTACGACCAGATGCCGATCCACAAGCACGAGGACCAGGCGGGGATGATCAAAAAATCGATGGACATCCTCGAACGCTTCACCGGCAAGCGTCCGGTCGGCTGGCTCGGTCCGGGCCTGACCCAGACGTTCGAGACGCCGGAACTTTTGGTCGCCGCCGGCGTAAAATATATCGGCGACTGGGTCTACGACGACGAGCCGACGGTGATCCGCACTGCCAACGGCCCGCTGGTGACGCTCCCCTATACGGTCGAGCTGAACGACATTCCGATGATGATCGTCCAGCACCACGAGAGCGACTATCTGCTCAAGCGGGCGATCGACCAATTCGACCGGCTGTACGCGGAAGGGAAGGACCGCGCCAAGATCATGGCGCTCGCCATCCATCCCTACATCAGCGGCCAGCCGCACCGGATCAAATATCTCGAGGCGATCTACGATTACGTCAACCGGTTCGACGGCGTGCTGCATTGGAACGGCGCCGAGATCCTCGACTGGTACCAGGCGGCGCGCGACCGCAAGGTGGGCGTGGCCGCATGAACGCGCCCGACGCCCGCGTGCGCATGCTGCCGGCGGACCGCCTCGCCTATTCGGCTATCGTTGAGCGCGCGCCGCTCAAGCTTCCCGGCGGCGCCCGCATGGTCGTGTGGGCGATCGTCAACGTCGAAGAATGGGACGCCAACGAGCCGATGCCGCGCACGGTGCTCACGCCGCCGGCGGGCGGATCGCCCTCGCCCGACATCCCCAACTGGGCGTGGCACGAATACGGCAACCGCGTCGGCTTCTGGCGCCTGCTCGACGTGTTCGACGCCTACGCCATCCCCGGCGTGCTCGCCATCAACGGCTCCGCCATCGCCGCTTATCGACCCATCGTCGAGGCGGCGATTGCGCGCCGGTGGGAGTTCATCGGCCACGGCTTCACCCAGCGCAACATGCAGAAGGTCAAGGACGAGCGCGCCGACATCCGCCGGACGGCGGCGGCGATCGCCGCAGCGACCGGCCGGCGCCCGCGCGGCTGGCTCGGCCCCGGCCTCACCGAAACCTGGGAGACGCCCGACCTCCTGGTCGAGGAAGGCTACGACTACCTGTGCGACTGGGTGCTCGACGACCAGCCGGTCTGGCTCAAGACGCGCACGAAGCCGATCGTCAACGTGCCCTACACCCAGGAATGCAACGACGTCGCCATGATGCTGATCCAGCATCACCCGGCGTCGGAATATCGCGACCGCGCGGTCGACCAGTTCGAGCAGATCTACGCCGACGCCAAGGATTCCGCCCGGGTGATGGCGCTGGTGTTGCACCCCTACATCATGGGCGCGCCGCACCGGCTCAAATATTTCCGCCAGGCGATCGAGACGATCCGCCGCAAGCCCGACGTGCTGTTCTGGACCGGCGCGCAGATCCTCGATTGGTTCCTCGAGGTCGGGCCGAAGGCCGGATAGTGCGGAGCTACTGCGGCCGCACGGCCTTTTCCAACAAGGCGAGGTTGGCGAGGATGTGCGGGTTCTGCGGGTCCTTGGCGTAGGCCGCGTTGAGCTTGGCGCGGGCGCGCGCATAGTCGCCGCGCAGGATGTAGGAGTAGCCCTGATTGTTGAGGATTTCCGGGGCCGGGCCGACGATCTTGAGCGCCTGGGCATAGGCGCGGTCGGCCAGCTCGAACCGGCGCAGCTGGTCGTAGGACGCCGCCAGGCCGAGCCACGCCTCGGCGGCGTCGCGGGCCTTCGGCAGCCCCTTCTCGACGGCGCGGCGGAAGTGGACCTCGGCGAGGCCGTAGTCGCCCTCGCGGAAATGGCGTTTGCCGAGATTGAGGTCGCTGTTGAGATCGCCCCGGAGGTCGGAGTCCTCGCCGGGGATCGGACCGGGCACCCCGGTGGCGATCGAGCCGGTCGTCTCGGGCGCCGGCGCCTGAGCGTCGGCCGGCGGCGCGCCGGTCTCGGTTTGCGCCGACTCCGGCGGCTTGTTCCACCATTCGGACGGCTTGTTCCAGCCTTCGCAGCCGGCGAGCCACGGCGCGCACAGGGCGGCCGCGACGAGTACGCGCGATACTCGAACTCCCATCGGTGCCCCCGACGAGCGACGGATACAGGATCTCCCGGGCGAGCACGCGAGCCGCCCCGACGCGGCTGGCCGCGGGAGCCGGAGGCCCGACGTTAGGCGAGGCTGGTTAATGCGGGGCTAAAGCGGGATGACTTTTCTTCGAACCGTCATCCCGCTTTAGCTTTATTCATCGCGCATGATCTTTCCCGAAAACCGGTACCCACTTTTCGGGATCATGCTCAATACGCGCCCATTTTGAAGCGGACGTAGACCGGCAGCATGATCACGATCAGGATGACCGGGAAGATGCACACCATCAGCGGAACCGAGAGCCTGGCCGGCAGGCTGTAGGCCTTCTCCTCAGCGCGCGACATGCGCTTGTGGCGCATGTCGTCGCTGTAGACGCGCAACGCTTCGGTCAGGCTCGAGCCGAGTTCCTCCGACTGCTGCAGCAGGGTCGCAAACGAGCGCGCTTCCTCGAGGCCGAGGCGGTCGCCGAAGTGCTCCAGCGCCTCGCTGAGCGTGCGCCCGGCGCGCATCTCGAGCGTCGTCATGTAAATGTTGGCGCTGAGCGACGGGTAGGAGTCGCCGAGTTCGCGGCCGACCCGGTCGAGCGCCGCCTCCATGCTCAGGCCGGCGTCGGCGCACACGACGAGCAGGTCCATGAAATCCGGGAAGCCGGTGCGGTGCTCGACCTGGCGCGCGGCGATGCGGCGGTTGACGTAGATGTTGGGGGCGAAATAGCCCAACAAGCCGGCCACCCACGCGACCATCCAGGTCATGCCGTCCGGGCCGGACAGCATCATCGGGGCGAGCACGAACCCGACGCCGCCGAAGACGACCGCCGCCGCCAGGCGGGCGATGAAAAAGAACGCGACCGCGCGGGGATCGAGGAAGCCCGCCTGCAGCAGCCGCTGGCGCAGTTGGCGCTTGTCGCCGTCGTCGCCGCCCGAATAGTGCCGCGTCGTGTAATCGAGGAGCTTCTGCGCCGCCTGCCGGCTGGCGTAGCGCAGCGACCGCTTGTCGTCGGCCCGCTCGGGACCGTCGGCCGTGACCTCGGCGGCGCGCCGCTTCACCGCCCCGCGCACGTGGATCGTCGCCATCACCCCGAACGCCAATGTCGCCGCCGCCAGGAACACCAGCAGGCTGAGCATCACGATCGGATCGTCGGCCGATATATCGGGCATGAGGTCGAGGATGGCGCGCACGGCTTTAGATCCTGAAGTTGACCATGCGGTACATCACCAGGTTCCCGATCAGCATCCAGCCGCCCGCCAGGCCGAGGCCGATCTTGGTCATGTCGTACTTCCAGACGCTGCCGTAGAAGTCCGGCGCCACGTAGCGGATCAGGAAGAAGATCACGACCGGCAACGCGGACAGGAACAGCGCGGAGAACTTTCCTTCCGCCGCCAGCGCCTTGACCTTGCGCCGCATCTTGAAGCGGTCGCGGATGACGGCCGAGAGGTTCTCCAGAATTTCGCTGAGATTGCCGCCGGTGGCCCCCTGGATCGCGACCGCGGTGACGAACAGCGGCAGGTCCTCCTGGCCGACGCGATAGTTGAGATTGCGCATCGCGGTTTCCAAGTCGGCCCCGTAGGTGACCTCGTCGGCGACGATGCCGAACTCGGTCCCGACCGGGTCGGGCAACTCGCGCGCCACCATGGAGATGGCGACGGGAACCGGATGGCCCGCCCGCAGGCTGCGCACGATGATGTCGATGCCGTTGGGGAACTGCGTGCCGAACTTGCCCTGGCGCCGCGCCCTGAGCATGTGCAGGCCCAGGTACGGCAGCACGGCCGCCGCCACGATGGCGACCGCCGACGCTTCGAACCGGTCGTCGCGCACCCACCAGACGGCGAAGAACGCGACAGCCCCCGCGGCAAGCGCGACGAGGGCGATCCGCCCCGGGCCGAGCGTCAATCCCGACTGCAGCACCAGCCGGTTGAGCGAGAGCAGGCGCATGGCGTAGCTGCCGCCGCCGGTCAACCCGCGCTCGCGGCGCAGCTGGATCAGCACGTTCTCCCGATTGGGCTGGTCCTTCATCAGGCGCAGGCGGCGATTGATGCTGCTGCGGTAGGACGCGGTCGAGAAGCACAACAGATAGATCGCCTCGACGAACAGCACGGTCGAGCCGGCCGCGAACAGGTAGACGAGGTAGTTCGAGTCGAGGAGGAACGACATCGGCGGTCACATCGGCTTGGTCGGGTCGAAGTGGCCGGCCGGAACGGCGATGCCCTTGGCGGTCAACTCGCCGAGGAAGCGGGGGCGCACGCCGGTCGCCTGGAAGTGGCCCTGCACGGTGCCGTCTTCGGCGGTGCCGGTGCGCACGTACTTGAAGATTTCCTGCATCTGGATGATGTCGCCTTCGAGCCCGGTAATCTCGGCGATGCTGGTGACGATGCGCTTGCCGTCGGACAGGCGCTGGAGCTGGACGATCCCCCGGATGGCCGCCGCGATCTGACCGCGAATGCTCGCGACCGTCATCGGCATGCCGGCCATGCCGATCATCTGCTCGAGGCGCGAAAGCGCATCGCGCGGCGTGTTGGCGTGGATCGTCGCCATCGAGCCCTCGTGACCGGTGTTCATGGCCTGCAGCATGTCGAAGGCTTCCTCGCCGCGGCACTCGCCGAGGATGATGCGGTCGGGCCGCATGCGCAGCGCGTTCTTGACCAGTTCGCGCTGGCGGATTTCGCCCTTGCCCTCGATGTTGGGCGGACGCGTCTCCATGCGGCCGACGTGCGGCTGCTGCAGCTGCAGCTCGGCGGCGTCCTCGATGGTGATCAGGCGCTCCTTTTCGGAGATGAAGGCGGAGAGCGCGTTGAGCATCGTCGTCTTGCCCGAGCCGGTGCCGCCGGAAATGATGATGGTGACGCGCGCCTTGACCGCGGCGGCGAGCAGCTCGGCCATCTGCGCGCGGATCGCCCCCATGTCGATGAGCTTGCGCAGGTTGTAGGGCTTCTTGGAGAATTTACGGATCGACACCAGCGGCCCGTCGACCGCGATCGGGCGCACCGCGATGTTGATGCGCGAGCCGTCGAGCAGGCGGGCGTCGCACAGCGGCTGCGACTCGTCGACCCGCCGGCCGACCGCGGACACGATCTTGTTGACGATGCGCAGGAGGTGCGCCTCGTCCTTGAAGCGCACCAGGGTCGGCTCCAGCACGCCGGCGCGCTCGACATAGACCTGCTCGTGGCCGTTGATCAGGATGTCGTTGACCATGTGGTCCTTGAGCAGCGGCTCGATCGGGCCGAGCCCGGTCATCTCGTCGAGGATTTCGGCGACGAAGTCCTCGAGTTCCTGGGCGTTGAGCGCCAGGCGCTCGGCTAGCGTGTACTGCGAGACCAGCGCGTGGACGTGGCGGCGGACGTCGTCGTCCGGCATCTTCTCCAGCACCGACAGGTTGATCTCCTCGATCAAGCGGCGATGCAGCCTGACCTTGGCGTCGAGCAGCTTGTCGCTCAGCAGCGGATTGATCGGCGCGGCCGGTTCCGCCGGCGACTCGGCGGCAAGCGCCGGGGCGGCCTCGGCCGGCAATGGCGTCGGCGGTTCCGGCACCGCGACCGGCTCCGGGGCCCGGCGGGAGGTGAAACGACCAAGCATGTCCTGTCCTCGCTAGAGGTTCATCGCGCCCAGAACAGCCCGCGCGCCTTCGGGGCCGTTGCCCCTTTCGCGGCGGCGCCCTTCGCCGCGCCCGGCGGCGTCAGCACTTTCTTGAGCGCCTGGGTAACGCTGTTGCCGGCCTTAACCTCGTCGAGCGGGACGCCACGGTCGATCGCCTCGCGCACCAGGCGGTAACTGTTGGGAATGGCGCCGGCGAAGGCGTCGCCCAGCGCCGCCTCGATGTCGGCGCGGCGCAGGCCGGGCCCGAACAGGTGCTGCTCGAAGCGGTTGACGATCACCTGCGGCTGCGGCCCGCCCTTGAGCCGCTCGCCGATCGCAGCGACGAGTTGCTTGGCGTGGCGCAGGCCCGGCACAGTCATCTCGGTGACGATGAACAGGCGGTTGGAGCCGAACAGCACGCTGTCGGTCCACGGAAACCAGGTCCGCGGCATGTCGATCACGACGTTCTCGAAGTTCGACGAGACGAGGTCGAGCAGCCGCGTCACCATGTCGGGATCGAACGAACGCATCTCGGCCGGGCGGTTGGGCGAGGCGATGACGGCGAGGCCGGAGGGGTGGTGCGACAGCATCACCTCGAGCAGCTGGCGGTCGAGGCGCTCCGGCCGCGGCTCGATCTCGTCGAGGTCGAGACGGGGCTCGAGATCGAGATAGTCGGCGCAGGCGCCGTGTTGGAAGTCGAGGTCGACGAGGCAGGTCGACGCGGCGCCGCGATGGCTCTTGCGCATCAGCAGCATCGCGGTCTGGATCGTCAGCGTGGTCAGCCCGACGCCGCCGGCCGCGGGCAGGAACGTATAGATCTGCGCCTCGGTCACGGTCCCGCCCGGCTGGCTCTGCGCCGCGCGAGCGCAGGCGCGCACCAGCTCGATCGGCTCGGCCGGCTTGACCAGGAAGTCGGCGATGCGGATCTGCACCAGGCGCCGGGCGACGGATTCGTTGAACGCCTTGGTCACCACCACGATCGGCGGCGCTCCGCCCAGCCGCGCCGCCAGGCCCTGCAGCGCCAGCACCTCGTCCGGATGGTCGGCGTCGATGTCGACGAGGACGACCTTGGCGTCGCCGACGTCGAGCTTGCCCTTGCACGCGGCGAGGGTCGTCGCCGTCACGTCGAGGCCGATCTGCGGATTGGCGCCGAAGGTGGAGCGCGCCAAGCGCTCGAACTCGGCATCGCCGGTCACGACGGCGATCCGAACGTGGTTGGCAACGGCAGCGGGTCGACCGTCCAGCATCGTCGCGCTTCTGTTGCGCCCGACCGAGGGGTTGGCTCCCGCTCGCGCCGCGCGCGGCTCCTGCCACTTTATGGCGATCCCGGGGTGCTCGCGGGTGCGGATGCCGCGCCCGGCTGCACCGAGCTGGTGCCGATCGGCCGCAGCGGGGTGGTTTTGTTGGTGCGATAGCGCTCCGCCGCCTTCTGCATCAGCTCGCCGTTCGTCTGCAGGCGGCGTTTTTCGGCTGCCGGCGGCCACGGATCGATCGTCTGCACCGCCACGTTCGAAGCGGGCGCGTCGCCAGCGTGGAACGCGATGCTGTCGCGGCGATCGAAATAGATGTCCGAGCAACCGCCGAGCATCGTGCCGATCAGCACGGCCGCGAGCGAAATCCCGTTATTGCGCCGCATAGGGGGCCCCCACCGAGAGATTGAGCACGTGGCCGGCGAGCGGACGCGGCACCCCTGCGAGCGCGCGCCGTTCCGGCTTCGTCAGCTCCGCCTTGCCGAGCAGAAAGAGATCGCCGTCGTTGCCGGCCACCGCGTCGTCGGTCGGAACCCGCAGCGGATCGCCCGGCCGCGCCGGCTGAACGAGATGCGGCGTGACGATGATGACGAGGTCGGTCTCCTTCTTGAGGTACTGGGTGCTGCGCATCAGCGCGCCGATCACCGGCACGTCGGCCAGCCAGGGAAGCTGTTGCAGGTTGGCGTTGCCGACGTTCTGCAGCAGCCCGGCCATGGCGAAACTCTGGCCGTCGCGCAACTCGACCGTCGTGTTGGCGCGGCGCACGATCAGGCTCGGGACCGCGACATTGCCGACCTGCACGGTATTGGTCGGGTCGAGCTGGCTGACCTCGGGCTCGATCTTCAGGTTGATCTGCCCGTTGCCGAGCACGGTCGGCGTGAACGCGAGCCCGACGCCGTAGCGCTTCCATTCGATGGTGATCAAGCCGAGCTGCGCCGCCACCGGGAACGGAAACTCGCCGCCGGCGAGGAAGTTCGCGGTGTCGCCCGACAGCGCGACCAGGTTGGGTTCGGCCAGGCTGCGCGCCACCTGGCGCTGCTCGAGCGCCTGGATGAGGAGGTCGACGTTGAGGCCGCCCTTCATCATGGCCGCCATGAAGGTGCCGAACGGCGCGTTGCCGGACAAAAGCGCGCTGGTGCCGATGGTCGAATTGATGTTCTGGGTGACGACGTTCCACTGGATGCCGAGTTCGCGCGAGGCGGTGCGCGAGACTTCGATGAAGCGCACCGCCAGCAGCACCTGCTGCGGCTGCGACACCTGGATCGAATTGACGACGTCCGGCCCGAACTGCCTGGCAAAGACCATCGCCCGGTCGACGGTGATGCCGTCCGGCGCGGTGCCCGACAGCATGAGCCGGCCGTTGAGCGAGGACACCTTGATGCGGGCGTGCGGGAACTGTCGGGCGATTTCCGCGCCGAGCCGCACCGTGTCGTAGGCCACCTCGACGTCGACGAGGCCGACCAGGGTTTTGCCCTCGCCGTAGAGGGACACGCGGGTGGCGCCGATCTTCTTGCCGAGGATCGACACCGAATGGTCGGTCAGCGGAACGACGTCGGCGGTCTCCGGATCGGCCACGACGACGTCGCTGAACGCGCTGTCGGTGTGCACGTTCTCCGACTTGCCGATAGCGACCGTGATCGCCGTGGCGCGGCTGCTGCTGTCCAGTTCGACGATGCGCGCCTGCGCCGGCATCGTTCCGGCC
Source organism: Xanthobacteraceae bacterium (assembly GCA_035622435.1). Classification (GTDB taxonomy): domain Bacteria; phylum Pseudomonadota; class Alphaproteobacteria; order Rhizobiales; family Xanthobacteraceae; genus AP-16. The sequence continues at coordinate 10,949 of DASPVJ010000123.1, forward strand.
GCGAACGGCGCCAGCCACGCCGCGGCGACGACGCTGGCGGTCGTCAGCGACAGCGCGATCGAACGGAGCCGGCTGCGAGCACGCCGGTCCGGCGCCCGCCGCACGCGCGCGGCGGCATCATGGTCTGTCGAGTGTTTCACGGCTTCCCCCGTCACTGTGTTGTCCCCAAAATCGGTCGATGCGTTATCGGCCGGCCGCCCCCGCGGCCGCGCGCCAATCCTCGCCCTCTCGCGACACGTTGTATTCCTTCGGCTGGCCGCCCCTGGTCACCACCACGACGGAATACGGCTTGGGCACGCCGCGCGGCAGCTCGGGATTGCCGAGGTCGCCCGCCGTCACCCGGCGGGTGCCTTGCAGGTCGGCTTCGCCGGCCTTGCGCAGCACCAGCGACAGGTTGCCGAGCGAGGCGGCCAACGAGAGCTTCTGCGCCGCGACGATTTCGACTTCGAGCGTGACGGCCTTGGCGATCGTCGGCTTGTCGGTGCTGTCGTCGGCGAGCTGGTCGACCGCCAGCACCTTGGCGTTCTGCAGCACCACGTCGGTGTTGCCGGGCTGGCGCGTCATCAGCACGTCGACATGATCGCCCGGCAGCACGAAGCCGCCGACGCCCTCGACGTCGTTGACCCGCACGGTCACCGCCTTCATTCCGGGGTCGATGACGGCCGACAAGGTCGCGCGCTGGCCGGGACCGGTGATCTTCGAGCGCAGGATCGGCTCGTTCGGCTCGATCGAGGCGAGCACGATGCGCTTGCCCGGGTTCATCAGGTCGTTGATCGACGCGAACGTGCCGGCCGGGATCGCCGCCTCGGGCCATGCCACCTCGCGCAGCATTCCCGCCGACAGGTGGGTGCCGAAGCGAAGCGGCGCGGCCGCGACCACGATGGTGCGCGTCGCCACCGTCTGCGGCTTGGCGTCCATGTTGCGCAATCGTAGCTCGGCCTGCCGGTTCAGCCACGCCTGCGCCACGAACACCGCAAGCAGGCCGAACACGACCGCGAACCCGATCATGACGATGGTGCTGGTACGCACGCTGCTCACCCAGACGGACAATTCGAGCATTTCTCGCCGGCAACGTTGCGCGTCACCATTGAATCATTTCTGAAGCAATCAGGGCGCCTTGATTCATGTTGAATCGCTGGTCAAGGGCCATGTTAAACCCTTAGTCAAAGCCTATGCCTTCCGGAACGTTAAGCCTCGCGCAACGGCACGAAATGCGGCGCGAAAGCGGCGAAGCCACGAAATCGCCAGGGTGCTGGGGCGAAAAGCCGCCCGCCGCTGCGCCGAACGATTCAAATTTTACGAAAATGCGCGCGACTGCGGCGAGCTTTTCTGGCCTCCGTCCTTTGTCCGCCGTCCTCCGCACGCGATGCGTCGATATTGTTAACGACGGGTTTTGCCAATGCGCGGCTTCTTGCCTGGGGATTTCACCTGGTTTTCAAGCCCCTGCGATTACCTCCGACGTTCCGAGCGAGTTACCGCAGGGGGATTCCAATGTTTCGACCCGAGTTCCTTCGCCTGCTCCGCCAACGCCTCGCCGCATTCCGATCGGCCAAGGGCGGAAACGTCGCGATCATCTTCGGGCTGACGGTGATTCCGCTGATCGGCCTGGTCGGGGCCGGCGTCGACTACAGCCGCGCCGCCCGCATCCAGACCATCCTGCAGGCTGCCGCCGATGCCGCCGCGCTCGGCTCGGTCGCACAAGCCTCGCCCGGCTACACCTACGCGCTGTCGATGCCGGCGAACGGCCCGGTGCCGATTGCGCAAACCGAGGCGGTCAACATTTTCAACGGCGAGATCGCCGGACGCACCGGCTTCACCGTCGCCAACCTCACCACCACGGTCACCAACAGCAATTGGCAGCTCACCTCGACGGTTCAATTCACCGCCACCGTGCCGACGGTGCTGATGGAAATCCTCGGCTGGAACACGATGACGGTCACCGGAACCTCGGTGGCCGCGAACGGCTTGCCCACCTTCATGGATTTCTATCTGCTGCTCGACAACACGCCGTCGATGGGCCTGCCGGCGACGCAGACCGACATCACCACTCTGGTCAACGGGACGACGAAGTACGCCAGCACCAACGGTCTCGGCTGCGCGTTCGCCTGCCACGACATCGGAACCAACCAGAGCAACCCCAACAACAGCGCGTTCGACAATTTCTACGCCACCGCCAAGACCCTCGGCGTGACCAAGCGGATCGACGTGATGGCGAGCGCTGCCGCCCAGATGATGACCACCGCCATCAATTCCCAGACGGTGAACTCGCAATTCCGCGTCGCCATCTACACGTTCGGAACCTGGGGCAGCACCACTCCGCCGTCGGATGTGGCAAAGCAGGCCTCCAACAACTACGCTCCGAACCAGGTCGTCGCGCTGACGACGAACCTGTCGGCCGCCGCCACCGCGGCGGCGCAAATCGACCTGATGACGGTCGACGTCAACAACGAAAACAACGACCGCGCCACCGACTTCGACTCGATGCTGCCGGCCATCAGCAACCTCATTCCCAATCCGGGGACCGGCGCGTCCTCGACCTCGCGGCAGGCGCTGCTGTTCATCGTCTCCGACGGCATGGCCGACGAGGTCGCCCCGGCGAACTGCTTCGGCAATGACATAAGCTCGCAGACCCGCTGCATCGAGCCCGTCAACACGGCCTTGTGCACGGCGATCAAGAACCGCGGCATCCGCATCGCCGTGCTGTATACGACCTATCTGACGTTGCCGTCGTCGGGGCCCGGCAGCGACTCCTGGAGCACGTCCAACGTGATGCCCTGGGTTCCCGACGTCGCGCCGGCCATGCAGGCGTGCGCGTCGCCCGGTCTGTATTTCCAGGTGACTCCGACCCAAGGCATCGGCGACGCCATGAACGCGCTGTTCGAGCAGGCGATCGCGACCGCGCGCCTCACGCAGTAACGCCGGC
>DASPVJ010000124.1:0-3848 GCA_035622435.1 Xanthobacteraceae bacterium
GGCGGGCTATTCGGCGGTTCTGGCTTGGCCCGGCTTCGGGTAATAGCGGTCGAACACCGATCTGCAGGCGGCGCTCAGGCTGCCCCTCCTGGCCTTCATGCACGCGATGATGCGTCCGACGTTGGGAATTTCCCCGGCGCAAAGCCGGAAGACGTCCGGGGTGCAGGCGGCGCGCTCCGCCGCGCTGCCAAGGCCGAAGCTTGCCGTCGGCAGGGAAACGAGGCAAACCGCCACCGCGGCGATGGCAGCGCGCTTGCGCAGATCGGCGAACGCATTGGCCTGCTTGGTGCTCATGTCGGTCTCGGTCTCCGGTTTCGCTGCGATCGGAAGAAACGGCCGATCGATTGCCGCAAATGGGTGAAGCCTGTCGCGAGACGAACAGGGCCTCCGTCGTCCCAGGCGGAGAAGACGCGCAGGCCGACATTGAGACCGCAAACCGGGTCGGACCGCAAGGCGACCGAGCCTTGCGCCCCTCTCCCTTGGGTTTTCGTCCCATCGCCGATCATTTACGTCAGCCCCTCGCGCTAATAAAGGCGGCCAGCGATGGACGATTCCGCCAAGGCACACGATAAAATTTTTTTCGCCGGCGCGCCAGAATCGGCCACCTCGGGCCGTCAATGGCATACGGGTTCAGCCGCACAACCGCCCGGGCGGCCGCCCCTGCTCGGCATAAGCGTGGCCGAATTGCGTCTCCACCGGTGGAGGCAACTGCCGGCGCGGCAGCGAAACGAGGTTTGCACGGCCGCTCGGCTGTCGACATATGCGCAAGCGGCCTCTCCCGACGCTTCCTCAACCCGAAAGGCAACGCCATGAATACCGTCATGAAGCTCGTTTGTTCGCTCGCCGTCGCGGTCGCCCTTGCGTTGAGTTCGGTGCCCGCCCGAGCGCAGTTCGGCGGCGACCAGATGGATCAATTCGCCCCGATGCTCGAAATGATGAAAAAGAAGATGGGCAAGAAACGGTTCGCCCGCATGATGCAGACGATGGGCCCGATGATGGTGAGCATGATGGGAAACGACGGCGGCGGATTTGGCGGCGCGCCCACGGGTGGGGCGCCGACGGGCGGGGCGGCGACAGGCGGCGGCTTGTTCGGCGAGGCGCCCGGGGCCGGCGGCGGCACCGGCGGCAATTTCGGCGGCGGCGGATTTTCCGGCGGCAATTTCGGCGGCATGGCCAACATGTTCGGTTCCGGCCAGGACATGGGCGGCATGATGGGCATGCTCGGCTCCGGCCAGGGCTTTTCCGGCTTGATGAGCATGATCGGCAGCTTCGGCGGCCACCACGGCCGGCGGGTCCGGGGCGTGCGGCACCCCCGCGCCGGCTAGCGCCGCATCTGCGGGTCGCTGGGTTCCGAGCGGAGGCGTCCTGACAAGAGGCTTTCAGGCGTCCGGCAGTTGCGCCATGCTCCGGTCCTCTAGGGAGGACAGCATGGGCATTCATCTCGGCCGGGTCGGGCACATCGGCATCCATGTGAGCGACGTCGATCGTTCCATCGACTTCTACCGCCGGGTGCTGGGTCTCAAGCTGACCGGGCGTTGGGGTCCCCCCGACTTCGGCCGCCCCATTTGCTTCATGCGCATCAACGACAAGCACCACGACGTGGTGCTGTTCGAGCTGGCGGACGACATAACGAAGGCCGGCATCCAGGCGACCGACTCGAGCGCCCGCAAAGCCCCCGGCCTCGACCACATCGCCTTCGAAGTGGACTCGCGCGAGGACTGGCTGCTGGCGCTCGACCACGTGCGCGCGTGCGGGGTCGAGATCGTCAGCGGCCCCTACGTGCACGGCCCGGAGGGCGGCGATCAGGGCTTCGTCGGCGGCAGCGGCAGCCACGCGTTCTATTTCCTCGACCCGGACGGCAACCGGCTCGAGGTCTACTGCTGGATGATGAAGGTGACCGGGCCGACCATGGCCGCCCCGCACCCGGACCTGTAGGATCGCCGGCCTGGCAGCGTCTTCCTGCGCGCGCATTCGCCGCTGCGGTTTGCGCCACATTGGCGTATGCTGCGCGGGCGCGCACGGATGACGCGCACAAACAACGACAGGGGAGGAATCCATGGCCCGCATCACGCGGCGTAAACTTCTCAAACTATCCGGAGCCGGCGCCGTCGCGGCGCGGACGGGCGGCATCGCCGCCATCCTGGCGAGCGGCCGGGCGCCGGCCTTGGCGCAAGCAACGAGCGTCCATTGGCTGCGCTGGGCCGATTTCGTGCCGGCGTCCGACGTGCTGCTCAAAGGCCAGATCACCCAGGAATGCAAGAAGGCGACCGGCATCGCGCTGACGCTCGAAACCATCAACGCCAACGACCTGCAGGCGCGCATCACCTCGGCGATCCAGTCGGGCACCGGACCCGACGTCATCATGGCGATCGGCAACTGGCCGCAGCTCTACGCCGACAGCCTCGCCGATGCGGGCGACGTGGCCGAGGAGATCGGCGAGGCGCAAGGCGGCTACTACGACGTGGCAACGCTCGTCGCCAAGACCGGCAACAAATGGATCGGCGTGCCGTGGACCGTGGGCGGCGGGCTGATCGCTTATCGCCAGTCGTGGTTCGAGGAGATCGGGTACAACGCCTTCCCGCAAACCTGGGACGCGCTGCGCGACGCCGGCAAGAAATTGAAGGCCAAGGGCCGGCCGCTCGGCCAGACCGCCGGGCACACGTTCGGCGACGCGCCCAGCTGGTGGTACCCGTATTTGTGGTCGTGGGGCGGCAAGGAGGTCGAGGCCGACGGCAAGACCGTGGTCCTCAACAGCAAGGAAACGGTCGAGTCGGTGAAGTTCGCGACCGCCCTGTGGCACGAGGCCTGCGACGAAGGCGGGCTCGCCTGGGACGACACCAGCAACAACCGCGCGTTCCTCTCCGGCAGCATCTGCGCCACCAACAATGGCGCCTCGATCTACATCGAGGCCAAGCGCAAGCCCGATTCGTATCGGACCGAGACCGGCGCGCCGATGTGGAAGGACATCCTGCACGCGCGCATCCCCAAAGGGGCCGGCGGTCAGTTCAACCTGCCGTTCCCCTTCACCGACATGCTGATGGGCTACTCGAAGAACCAGAAGGCGGCCAAGGATTTCCTGCGCTGGATGCACTCGAAGCCGGTGTTCGCCGAATGGTTCACTTCCCAGCAGGGCTACACCGACGGCGCCACCAAATATTGGGAGAAGGACAAGGTGTGGGACGTCGATCCGGTTCTGCTGCCTTTCCGCGACATCCCGCCGTTCGGACGGCTCGCCGGCTACGCCGGGCCGCCCAATCGCCGGGCCGCGGAAGTGGTGACCAAGTACATCATCACCGACATGTACGCGAAGGCGATTCAAGGAATGCCGGCCGAGGCCGCGGTCAAATGGGCGCATGACGAAATCGCCAAGGTCTACGTGTGAGCGACGTCTCCGAGGGCGCCGCGCTTACGCGCGCGACGCCCCTGCCCGCGTTGGCGGACATGTCCGCATGCGAGATCGCACGCCGCATCGCGGCCGGCGAACTCACCGCGACCCAGGCCGTCGAGCACTTCTTGTCCCGGATCGCGGCCGTCAACGGCCGCCTCAACGCCGTCGCCGTGGATTTGTCCGAGAGCGCGCGCACGGCCGCGGCGGCGACCGACAAGGCGCTGGCGCGCGGCGATAAACCCGGGCCGCTCGCCGGGCTGCCGGTCACCATCAAGGAATGTTTCGATCTCGCCGGCACCCCGTCCACGTTCGGCCTGCCGTCGCGCCGCGGCGCGATCGAGGCTGAGAACGATCCTCATGTGGCGGCGCTCGTCGCCGCCGGCGCCATCCCGATCGCCAAGTCGAACGTGCCGCAGCTCCTCATCTTCACCGAGAGCGACAACCCGCTTTACGGCCGCAC
>DASPVJ010000125.1:0-3305 GCA_035622435.1 Xanthobacteraceae bacterium
CCGCGCGGCGATCGGCGCGTAGCGCGGCAGATAGCCGACCACGCGGTCGTGCAGCGACAGGCCGTATTTGGCCGCCCGCGCCGCCTGCACCTCGATCTTCATGCGGGCCATGTCGACGCCGGTCGGGCATTCGCGCCGGCACGCCTTGCACGAGACGCACAGCTGCATGGTTTCGGCCATGGCGTCGGACGCGAACGCGTCGGCGCCGAGCTGGCCGGTGAGCGCGAGGCGCAGCGCGTTGGCGCGCCCGCGCGTCACGTCGCGCTCGTCGCCGGTGACGCGGAAGCTCGGGCACATGACGCCGCCCGAGGATTTGCGGCAGGCGCCGTTGTTGTTGCACATTTCGACCGCGCCCTGCAGGCCGCCGCCGGCGCCCGGATAGGCCGACCAGTCGAGCACGCTGATGTGCTCCTCGCCGCGATAGCCGGGCGCGTAGCGGAAGTTGCTGCGGTCGTCGAACTTGGGCGCGCGCACGATCTTGCCCGGATTGAACAGGCCCGCCGGATCGAAACGGTCCTTCACTTCGCCGAACGCCCGCACCAGGCGCTCGCCGAACATTTGCCGGTGAAACTCCGAGCGCACGATGCCGTCGCCGTGCTCGCCCGAGTGCGAACCCTTGTAGGCGCGCACCATGGCAAAGGCTTCCTCGGCGATGGCGCGCATCGCGTTCACGTCCTTGTCGAGCCGCAAATTGAGCACCGGGCGCACGTGCAAACAGCCGACCGAGGCGTGGGCGTACCAGGTGCCGCGGGTGCCGTGCCGCTCGAACACTTGGGTGAGGCGCTCGGTATATTCGGCGAGGTGCTCGAGCGGCACCGCGCAGTCCTCGACGAACGAGACCGGTTTCCCCTCCTCCTTCATCGACATCATGATGTTGAGGCCGGAAGTGCGCAGGTCGGCGATCGCCGCCTGCACCGCGGGATCGAGCACGTCCACGACCCCGCCCCGGCGCGCGCCGTCCTTGCCCCAGTCGAAGCCGAGGTCGCCGATGAGGTCGTGCAGCCGCTTAAGCCGGCGCAGGTTCTCCTGCTGGTCGTCTTCGCCGAACTCGACGAGCAGCACGGCGTCCGGCTCTCCGCGCACGAACTGCGCCAAGGTCGGGCGGAACATGGCGATGCCGGACGCCAGCGCGATCATGGTGCGATCGACCAACTCGACCGCGATCGGCCCGAGCTTGACGATGTGCTGAGCCGCCGCCATGGCGTCGTGGAAGCGCGCGAAGTGGCAGGCGCCGACCGCGCGGCGGCCGAGCAGCGGCGCGAGCTTGATCTCGATCTTGGTCGAGAACGCGAGCGTGCCCTCGGAGCCCACCAGAATGTGCGCGAGGTTGTGGCCGAGGTTGTGGGCGCCGCGCGCCGGCACCAGCGCATCGAGGTTGTAGCCGCCGACCCGGCGCTGCACTTTCGGAAAGCGCGCCTCGACCTCGTCGGCTTCGCGCCGGCCCAGCGCGAGGAGATCGCCGGCCAGCGGGCGAAGGCGCGAATCCTGCGGCAGGTCGCGCAAATCCGGCGCCACCGGGCCGAAGTGCGCCGCGGTGCCGTCGGCCAGCAGCGCGTCGATCGACAGCACGTTGTCGCGCATGGTGCCGTAGCGCAGCGAGCGGCCGCCGCAGGAATTGTTGGCCGCCATGCCGCCGATGGTGGCGCGCGAGGCGGTCGACACGTCGACCGGAAACCACAGGCCGTGGATTTTCAGCGCACGGTTGAGATCGTCGAGCACGATGCCCGGCTCGACCACGCAGCGCCGCCCCGCCACGTCCAGCTCCAGCACGCGGGTCAGGTGCTTGGAGCAATCGATGACAAGCGAAGTGTTGACGGTCTGCCCGGCTTGCGAGGTGCCGCCGCCGCGCGCCAGCACGCTGACGCCCTCTTCGCGCGCCAGCGCGATGGCGCGTTTCGCCTCGGCGACCGTGCGCGGCACCACCACGCCAACCGGCATCATCTGATAATGCGAGGCGTCGGTGGCGTAGCGGCCGCGGCTGAAGCGATCGAACAGCACGTCGCCCGCAACCTCGGCCTTCAACCGCCGCTCCAGCCCCGGCATCGCTTGCGCCACCATGCACCCTTCCTTCTCCCTCTCCCCGCGTGCGGGGAGAGGGTCGGGGTGAGGGGCTTCTCAACGGACTAAGCGCGCTGGCGAGTCCCCCTCACCCGACGCGCTTCGCGCGTCGACCTCTCCCCGCAAGCGGGGAGAGGTAATAGGCTTGACTGCATATCGCATTCGTCCTTGATGGCGACAAGCGCCGCCGCGCATGAGGAAACGTCCATGGCGAAGAATTCCGCGCGTACCGCCGGCCGGCATTTCCTGCAGATTCCCGGCCCCACCCCGGTGCCCGACCGCATCCTGCGGGCGATGGACATGCCGACCATCGACCACCGCGGGCCCGAGTTCCAGCGGCTCGGCAAGCGCGTGCTCGAAGGGCTCAAGACCATCTTCAAATGCGCCGGGCCGGTGGTGATCTACCCGGCCTCCGGCACCGGCGCCTGGGAGGCGGCGCTGTCGAACGCGCTCTCGCCCGGCGACCGCGTGCTGATGTACGAGACCGGCCACTTCGCTAGCCTGTGGAAGGCGATGGCGGCGAAGCTCGGCCTGGCGCCCGAGTTCATCGCGTCGGACTGGCGCGCCGGCGCCGACCCGGCCGCGATCGAAGCGCGCCTGAAGGACGACACGGCGCACGCCATCAAGGCGGTGTGCGTGGTGCACAACGAGACCTCGACCGGCTGCGTGTCGCACATCGACGAGGTGCGCAAGGCGATCGACGCCGCCGGGCACCCGGCGCTGCTGATGGTCGACACCATCTCCTCGCTCGCTTCGATCGACTACCGCCACGACGAATGGGGCGTCGACGTCACCGTCGGCGGCTCGCAGAAGGGCCTGATGCTGCCGCCGGGGTTGTCGTTCAACGCGGTGGGCGACAAGGCGCTGGCCGCCGCGAAAAGCGCGAAGCTGCCGAAGTCGTTCTGGTCGTGGGAGGACATGATCGCCAACAATCGCAACGGCTTCTTCCCCTATACGCCGGCCACCAATCTGCTCTACGCGCTCGCCGAATCGATCGACATGCTGCACGAGGAGGGCCTCGACAACGTGTTCGCGCGCCACGACCGCCTCGCCGAAGCGACGCGGCGGGCGGTGCGCGCCTGGGGGCTCGAAATCTGGTGCCGCGCGCCGAAGGATTATTCCTCCTCGCTCACCGCCGTGCTGATGCCCGAGGGCGAGGACGCCGACCGCTTCCGCAAGACGGCGCTGGAGCACTTCGACATTTCGCTCGGCACCGGGCTCACCAAGCTCGCCGGCAAGGTGTTCCG
>DASPVJ010000126.1:0-4954 GCA_035622435.1 Xanthobacteraceae bacterium
CGCCCTGATTCTGCCAATTCCACGTGTTTCCGTCGTCGAGGCTCACGCACACCCAGAGATTTCCGTCGGAACCAATGACGAACGCGTAAAATTGATTGATGCCCGAGCCATCGGCGGCAACCTTGCCGGAAAAAAAGGCCGTCGCCGCGGCGGGGGTCTGGGCGCCTGCGGGAGCAGTGCCGAGGGAGGGCCACGTCCAGGTGGCCCCGCCGTCGACGCTGACGTTGAGCGCGAGGGTGTTGTTGTTGAGGTCCCAGATAAACGCGTAATAACGTTGGATCACGGTGAACGTAGTCAAGGAGACATAGGGAACCGAAATGACCTGCGCCATGAGCGCCTCCCGGGCGCAACCGCCCTGATAGCCGAAGTGCGGTAAATTCTTTCAGCAGGGTCGCGCTCGATCTGCGACCACTGGTTATCTGATCGCAGCCGCCATGGCGAAGCCGGCGATCGGCGCGCTCCTGCCTTTTGCCCTGCGGTAATGAAAACCGACATCGGAGCCAAATTCAAGATCGCACCAGCGCACGGCCGCCACTTTGCCTTTAACGGTGCCGCCAATGACTACCGGTTGCGTTGTCCTGCTATCAAAGTGTAACGTGCAGACCGTCCGCCCTCAGCCTTGGGAGAACTGCGATGACCGATCCGCTTTCCGCCACCCCTGCCGGCGTCACGCAGGGCGCGAGGGACTTCGCCTGGGACGGCAACGCGCTTGAGCCGGGGATAGCCCTCGCCCTGTCGGGCGGCGGCTTCCGTGCGATGCTGTTTCACGCCGGCGCGCTCAACCGCCTCAACGAACTCGGCCTCCTGTCGAAGCTCGATCGAATATCGAGCGTCTCCGGCGGCTCGATCGCGTCGGGGTTTCTGGCGTGCGTCTGGAGCCAGTTGGGGGCCGCGGATCGGACCGGAGCGTTTGCAAATTTCATGCAGAAGTACGTCGATCCGATGTTGGCGTTCTCGCGCCAAAAGATCGACGTTGCCGACATTCTCACGGGACTGTTGCCGTGGACCTCCGCAGCGAAGCAGGTGGAGTCGAGCTACGACGACGGCCTGTTTCATGGCGCGACGCTGCAGTCCCTTCCGGACAAGCCGCGATTCGTTTTTTGCTCGACCAACCTGCAGACCGGGGTCTGCTTTCGGTTCTCCAAGCCGTACGCCGGCGACTACATCGTCGGCCGCCTCGCAAATCCCGACCTCCCGCTCGCGACCGCGGTCACGGCTTCGTCGGCGTTCCCGCCATTCCTGTCCCCGGTGGTGCTCACGCCTCCGGCCGGCAGCTTTACCGATTGGCCGGGACAGCCGGCAGGCGCGGGTGGACTCATCGACCCCGCCCCGTTCCGCTCCCGCGTGCTGCTGGCGGACGGCGGGGTATACGACAATGACGGGCTCGAGCCGGTCGTGAAGCGCTACATGACCCTGCTGGTCAGCGACGGGGGCGTTCCGTTCGCGCGCACGCCGGATGTCGCGACCGACCCGATCCGCCAACTGCAACATGTCTTTGGCGTGGTCTATAATCAGGTTGGCTCCCTCCGGCGGCGCGATCTCATCAGCCGGTACAAGGCCTCGACCGGCTTGGCGGCCGACAAAGTCGATCCCTTTGCGCGGTTTGGCGCCTATTGGGGCATCGATACCGATCCCGGCAAAGTCGCGCCCGATGGAGCGCTGCCCTCTACGGCCGACAAGGTCCGCCAACTGGCGACCCTTCCGACCCGACTGAGCGACCTCGGACAGGTGCCGTCCAAGCAGCTGGTCAACTGGGGTTATGCCATTTGCGACAGGTGCGTTCGCACCCACTACGGCGTTGCGGGACCCGCACCCACCTGGCCATATCCGGATGCGCCGCTCGGATGAGGGTCCGGCGGTAACGTACCGAGGTCGGCTGTGTCTTTTCGGCAACGGTCGCACTAAATTTTTGCCGCATCCGTATCCGCCGCATTTTTTCGCCTCAATACGAACTAGCCTGCGCCATGGGTCGTCATCGCGATGGTGTCGGGTGCTTGAAGTTCATCGACCGCGAGCAAAAGCCATGAACTTGCGCCGGTCCGGGGTCGTTCTCGTCGGGGTCGCCGCCCTGATGCTGGCGGGCTGCATGCAGTCGCAACTGGCGCCGGCGCCGGAAGCCGGGTGGACGTCGCGGGACCGGCAGCAGCTGGCCAATCCGCCCTACGCGCAGGCTTCCATCCCCGAGAGCTACCAGCGCCACATCGTCGACTACGACCGGCGCGAAGCGCCCGGGACCATCGTGGTCGATACCGGCAATCGCTATCTCTATTACGTGCTGCCCAAGGGCAAGGCGATCCGCTACGGGGTGACCGTGGGCGAGGAAGGACAGTCCTGGTCCGGGGTTGCCCGCGTTGGCCGCAAGCAGGAATGGCCGGCCTGGGTGCCGACCGAAGGCGAAAAGGTACGGCTCGGCAATCTCCCCAACTATGTCACGCCGGGTGCCCACAACCCGATGGGAGCGCGGGCGCTTTACCTCTACGCCGGCGAGCGGGACACGCAATACCGCATCCACGGCACCAACCAGCCGGAATACATCGGCCAGGCGATCTCGTCGGGCTGCATCCGCATGACCAACGAGGATGTCATCGATCTCTACAACCGGGTGAACATGGGGGCGACCGTCGTCGTGTTGCCGGCAAGCACCTGGTCGATGCGCTAGCCCGGTGCATGATCCCGAAAAAGCCTGCCCCGCACTTCGATAGCGGGGTGGGTACCGGTTTTCGGGAAAGATCATGCACCGACAATAAGCCAGAGCGGCGCCAAATTTGCCGCATTTGGCGTCCGTTATGGGGACTCATTCGGGGAGGCGGCGTGCGGGGGCACGCCGCACGATGTAAAAACGGGGACGGGAACACTTGGTCCGCGTGGGTAAGGCGTCGGTCGCCGCGGTCGCGGCGCTGGCCATAAGCATCAGTCTGTGCGCCTGGATGATGCAGGCCAGCGAGCCTGCAGATGCCGAAGCGCGCGCAGATAATTCGTCCGCGGCGCCGGCAACGGCCGCGGCCGTCGCCTCTTTCGCAGAGCGCTTCGCCTCGTTCGAAGATCGCTTCGGCGCGGCAGGCTCCTCGCAAAGCGTCGCGGTCAGGACCGTGGCCATCGCGCCGTCCGCAACCGCGCCGTCCGCAAGCGCGCCGTCCGCAGCCCCGGTTGCAACGGCAGCGGACCTTGCGGCGCCGGCCCGCGCCCCGCGCCTGGCCGCGCTCGTTCCCCTGCCGCGCCCGGCGCCCCGGTCCGTCGTCGCCCAGGGCGCGGCTAATCGGCCGGCGGCGCCGTATCGCGTGGCGAGCCTATCCGACACGGCGCCTCCCACCGCCGCCGCGCCGGCGGAGGCAACGCCCAGGGATTCGGGGATCGTCGATCTCTTCAAGCGACTGACGCGGGACCCCGCGAGCGACGAGGCCGCCAAGGATGCGGCGCCCGCGGAGGCGCCGCCGAACGACGCCAACCCGCTCGCCGTCGACCCCACCCACACCGCGATCTACGACATCTCGGCGCGCACGGTCTATCTGCCGACCGGCGAGCGGCTGGAAGCGCACTCGGGTCTCGGCGGGTACATGGACGACGTGCGCTCGGTGAACCTGAAGAGCCGCGGCGCGACGCCGCCGAACGTCTATGACCTCAAGCTGCGCGAGACTTCGTTCCACGGGGTGCAGGCGATCCGGCTCGTTCCGGTCGACGGCAGCAAAATGTACGGCCGCGACGGCATGCTGGTTCATCCGTTCATGCTCGGCGCCGAGGGTCAGTCGAACGGCTGCGTGTCGCTGAAGGACTATGCGACGTTCCTTAAGGCCTACCAGAACGGGGACATCACCCGGCTCGTCGTGGTCGAGCAGCTCGACGATCCGCCGGCCGCGCGGACGGCGGCGGATTGGTTCTCGAACACGTTCAAGCGGATTTTCGGGCGCTCCTGATCGCGCGCGGCAAGCGGCAGGGCTGGGTCAGGAGATGACGCGCAGCGAATGCACGCGTGAAAAATCGCGATCGTGGGTGACGATAGCGGCGGCGTTGATCGCCAGCGCGCTCGCCGCCTGAATCGCATCCGCCAGTTTGAGCCGGAGCGAGGCGCGCAGGCGGGCAGCGCTCTCGGCGATATCGACGCTCAGTTCGATCGGCTGCCACCGTTCCAGCGTCGCACGATAGCGCCGCGCGAGCGCCTCGTCGCCCGCTTGCAGCGGGCCGGCGAGCACCTCGGTGATCGTGATCGTCGTCACCGCGAAGCGCAGGCGCCCGACGGCATGAGCGTCAAACAAGGGCTTGAAGCGCGGCGCCAGCCGGGAATGGTTTTCGAGGAAATAGATGATCGGCGCGGAATCGACGAGGAGCAGGGCGTCCGGCGGCAAATCTTCGAAGGCTAGCGGTTCCATTCGTCACGCAACCTGCGGATCGTGGCGGTGCTGCGCTTGCCCCAGAGGCCGCGGCCCGATCCTCGCAACGGGAGGAGCGGCGGCTGGCGGACGGCCGCGCCGTACGCCCCGATCGGCACCAATGCCGCGACCGGACGGCCGTGGCGCGTAATGACCGTCGCCCGGCCCTTCTCGGCGGCGGCGAGAAGATCCGGAAGCTCGTTGCGGGCGTCTTCGGCACCTTTGCGCTGCATCGGATCGATGGCTTGGTTGGCGAGGCGACTGAACTGTACAGCACCGTACGGTCAGGGTCAACCCGGTCTGCCGCCCGGCGGCCAGGATCGGCGTTTGCCCGCCGCCGCGGCCGCATCGTCAGGCGTTGCGGACTCGCGCCGGCGTTGTCGGTCGTGACTTCCAGCGCGCGATCACGGATTTATTGTCCCGAATTCGACAATTGTTCTCGACACGCGCCGTTTTCTCTGCGCACCTCGTCCAACAAAGTGCGTAGGCGCATGAGCGGCCGATGGGCCGCGCCATGTGCCGTTGGCGATGCGTTTGCGCGTGCGCTGCGGCGAGAGCTTGTAAATATCAACGAAAATACAAGCGCGCGG
>DASPVJ010000127.1:0-6784 GCA_035622435.1 Xanthobacteraceae bacterium
GACCCTGGTGGTGCTGGTTCTCTGGCCCTAGTACGGCAGGCCGAAACGGCGGTAGGCGGAAGCGAGCAGCCACAGCGGCCCGATCAGCAGGAACTGCAGGTCCTTGAAGAACGACGGCTTCCTGCCTTCGACCTCGTGGCCGGCGAATTGGAACACCCAGGCGGCGACAAACAGCGTGCCGGCGATCCACTCGAGATTGATCGTGGTGATGTTCGTCTCGACCAGCCGGATGATCGCGATGGCGATCGCGGAAAACACCGCCATGCCGATCGCCAGCGGAACCGACAGCGTCAGATAATAGATGGTCGCGAGCGCGCACGCGATCGTCGCCCAGTTGAGATAGGGCGTGGCGCGGAACAGCGCCGGCGTCGGCAGCACCCACAGGATCGCGATCACCGACCAGGCGATCACCGGCACCGCGACCCAATGGATCGCCTTGTTGGTCGGATTCTGGTGGCTCTCCCCGTACTCGGCGAGCAGCACGTCGATGCGGCGGGTCGCGTTCGCTTGAGCCTTCATGGGATGCCTCTCACCCGGTTACGCCGGCTCCGGAGCATCTAAAGCGGCAGCATGATCCTTTGCGAAACCCGGTGCGCGCGCTTCGGGATCATGCCCCAGCGCGGAGCGCTTCACCAGCACCGCGCCTTCGAACAGCCGCCGCGCCGTGCGCACGATCGCGGCGACCGGCTGCGCGATTCCGTCGCGCCGCTCGAGCCGCACTTCCAGATGCCCGGACGGATGCTCGAACGAGAGGGTCGCCGGCAGGTCGATGCGGCCGGCAATCGCGTGCGCGATGGTGCCGGGCGTCGCGCAGGCGGTCGCGATTGCGACCGCGCCGGTGGTTGCAAGCGCCGTGTGGCATTGGTGCGGCATGAAATAGCGCGTCGCCAAGGTCGCGCCGTTCGCGCCCGGGGCGACCAGCACCGGCTTCGGGATCACGCGGTCGGCCGCGTCGGCAATGCCCATGCGCGCGCCGGCGGCAACGCGCACCTGCTCGAGCCGCGCCATGAAGGCGCGATCGGCCTCCAGTTCCGCCGGCGTCTCGTGCCCGGTCTTGCCGAAATCGCGGGCGCGCACGATCGTCACCGGCATGGCGGCGTCGACGCACGAGACTTCGACGCCGCCGCAGCGGTCGACCGGCGCGCCGGTCGGCAATAGCGCCCCCGTCTTGGCGCCGGCGGCGTCGAGGAACGTCAGATAGACCGGCGCCGCCGTGCCGGGCACGCCGTCGATCGCGGTATCGCCGTCATAGGTCACGCGGCCGCCCGGCGTCGCGACGCGCGCCTCGATCAGCTTGCCGGTGTTGACGTTGTGGATGCGCACGAGCGTGGTGCCGTCCGTCGCCGCCACCAGGCCGCTTTCGATCGCGAACGGCCCGACCGCGGCCAGCATGTTGCCGCAGTTGGGCGAGGTGTCGACGGCGCGCTCGCGCACCTTCACCTGGGCGAACAGATAGTCGACGTCGGCGCCTGCGACCCGCGAGCGCCCGACGATCGCCGCCTTGCTGGTCAGCGGATGGCCGCCGCCGATGCCGTCGACCTGCAGCTCGTGCCCGGCCCCCATGGCGGCGATGAGCACGGCGTCGCGCGCGGCCGGCGCGGCCGGCAGGTCGGCGCGCAGGAAGAACGGCCCGCGCGAGGTGCCGCCGCGCATCAGCACGCTCGGGATGCGGACGAGGTCGTTGGCGCTGTGCGGCATGGGCGGCGATCGAACTCCTAGAGCATTTTCCGGAAAAGTGGGTACCGGTTTTCCGCAGAAAATGCGACCACGTAAAGATTCTAGATCGCTTTCCGATTCAACCCGATCGGAAAGCGCTCTAGGGATTGAGCAGCGGCAGGCTGCCGACCGGCGGCGGCCGCGGCACCGACTGCAGATAGGCGTAGATGTCGGCGAGGTCCTGGTCCGAGAGCAGCGTTTGGCTGTAGGGCGGCATTTCCCCGGAGGTCGTGCGCACGAAGGCGGCGAGCGCGTCGAACGGCCGCGGGTCGGGCGCGATGCGCGGACCGGCCGCGCCCCCTTGGCCCTGGTAGCCGTGGCACTGATAGCAGCCGACCTTGGCGAACAGCACGCGGCCGTTGGCTGCCGAAGGCTCGGCCGCGGCGGCGGTGGCGAACGACAGGGCGGCCGCGAGCGCCGGTAACGGCATGGGACGCATGGCGCGGTCCTATCTCGGCTGGGTGACCACGTCGACCAGCGCCGGTTCGCCGCGCTTGACCGCCGCGACCGCGCGCGCCAGCACGGGAGCGAGGTCCGCAGGATTTTCCACCGGTCCCTCCGCCCACATGCCCATCGCCTGCGCCAGCTTGGCGTAATCGACGTTCGGATCGGCGATCGCGGTGCCGATCGGGCGCGGTCGACCCCGCGGTTGCGGCGGTTGCCGAGGCGCTGGAGATGCATCGTCTCCTGGTGATAGGCGCGGTTGTTGTGCATCACGGTGAGCAGCGGGATGTGGTGATGCACCGCGGTCCACAGCGCGCCCGGCGCGTACATCATGTCGCCGTCGCACTGGATGTTGACCGAGAGACGGCCCGCCGCGCGGTTGGCAAGCGCCGCGCCCACCGCCGCCGGCAGGCCGTAACCCTCGCCGGCGCCGCCCGAGCCGCCGATGTAATGATGATGCCGCTCCATCGCCCACAGCCGGTGCGGCCAGCGGCTGACGAAATTGTCCGACGACACCAGCGACCACTCCTCGCCCTTGATCTGCGCCCACAGTTCGGCGGCGAGGCGGGCGGTCGAGACCGGGCTCGCGTCCCACGCGTAGGAGGCATCGACGCGCGCCCGCTCGCGCATCGCCGCGTGCGCCTTGCGCATCGCCTCGGCGCGGCCGGCGATGGCGGCGCGGCGCTCGTCCGACAGCGCCGACTTTACCGCCTCGATCAGCGCCGGCAGGGTCGCCTCGGCGTCGCCCGATATCGGCACGTCGACCGGAGCGAACCGCTCGAAGTCCTGATAGTTGGATTTGGTGTAGAGGTCGCCGACCCCGATGCTGACGAGCTTGGCGCCCGCCTTGGTGCGCGACGTCGTGGTGCGCTCTTGGTTGTCGACGTATTCGTTGACCGTGCCCCAATAGTCGGTCAGCTCGAGGCCGAGGATGACGTCGGCCTGGCCGATCAGGGCGCGCGCCCGCTCGCTGTTCCAGAGATAATGCGTCGTCGGGAAGTTCATGCGGCCGCGCTGATCGATGACCGGGGCGTTGAGCGTCTCGGCCAATTCGACGAGGAGCTTGATGCCTTGCCCGGTACGGGCAAGCCGGTCGGCGACGATGACCGGGGCCTGGGCGGCGGCGAGCAGCCGCGCCGCCTCGCGCACCGCGCCGGCGTCGCCCTGGGGCGGCGCGGTGCCGACGAAGCGCGGGATCGCGAGCGACTCGCCGTCCCTGATCGGCGCCTCCTGCAGGTCGCCGTCGGCGACGATCACGACCGGCTCCATCGGCGGGGTGGTGGCGATCTTGTACGCGCGCACCGTCGACTCGGCGAAGTGCTGGAGCGAGCCCGGCAGGTCGTCCCATTTGGTGAAGTCGCGCACGATCGCGGCCACGTCCTGCGCCGTATGCAGCCACTCGACGCCGGGGCGGCGCTTGGTGGCGTCGACGATATTGCCGAGGATGACGATGACCGGCACGCGGTCGCACCAGGCGTTGTAGAGCGCCATCGAGGCGTGCTGCAGGCCCACCGTCCCGTGGCACAGCACGCCCATCGGCTTGCCGGCGATCTTGAAATAGCCGTGCGCCATGGCGACCGAAGATTCCTCGTGCATGCAGGTGAGGAACTCCGGCTTCCGGTTGCCGCCGTAATTGATGATCGATTCCTGCAAACCGCGGAAGCTCGATGCCGGATTGGCCGCGGTGTAGGCGATGTCGAGCGAGCGGATCACGTCGACCATGAAGTCGGAACCGGGCTTGCCGGACGCGGCCGGCAGCGCCGCCGGCACCAGGGTCTCGGCCGCTCTCGCCGCGGCGGACGGAAATCTGACGGCGGGCGCGGCCGCCGCCTGGCCGCCCGGCGGCGCCGGCACGGCCGAGGCGCCGGCAACGGCGACGCCGGCGAGAAATTTGCGTCGATCGACCTTCATCGGGATTTCCCTTGTTGCCGGCGCGGCCGGCGCGATCTCCGGCGATCATGGCGTGAGGCGCCGCATGCTACGATCGTTGCGCGCCGCGCGCCATAGCGGTCCTTAAGGCTCGGCAAAGCTTGCACCGGCCCTATTTTGCCTTCGGCAGCGCGACGATCATGTCGAGTTCGACGCGGGCGCCGGGCGAGCTGAGCTGGTTGACGCACAAGGTCGTGCTCGCCGGCCGCCAGTCGCCGAAATAGGGCGCCATCGCCGCGTGCATGCCGTCGAAATCGCGGATGTCGGTGAGATATTTGGTCACCTTCACCACGTCGCGGAAGCTCGCGCCGACGTGGTCGAGGACGAGCTTGATCGAGTCCATGGCGCGCCGCGTCTGCTCGCCGATGTCGTGCGGATGCACGTGCTCGGCGTCGACGTGCGGGTGGCGATGATAAAGCGGCGAGGGCGTCGCGCCGGAGATGAACATGAGGTCGCAGGCGCCGACGATGCGCACGGCCGGCGCATAGGGCATGTGCGCGGCTTCCTCCGGCTTGGGATGCACGGCTTCGAGCTGAACGTTCGGCTTGGTCATGGCGGCCTCCGGGCGGCCCCATTTTTAGCACATCACGTCATCGTAAGGTCGCAAAGGCGAGGGATCACGATTGCGACAGGGTTGCGCCGGCGGGATTGCGCTCCTATTTGGCCGTGGAACAATATGGCGACCGGCTGGTTGCCTGTGATTGCTGCCTTTCCCGAAAAGCTGCCGTTGATTGTCCGGGCCCGGGAGTTTCGTCATGACCAGCGTCGCCGTTGACCGCCCATCGGCCAGTGTCGGCAATCGAACGGACGAGCGCGCGCACTGGCGCAACGCCTACCGCACCGTGCGCGCCGAGAGCGAGCGCCGCGCCGCGCCGCTGTCGGCCGAAGACCAAGTGGTCCAATCGATGCCGGACGCGAGCCCGATCAAGTGGCACCGCGCCCACACCACCTGGTTCTTCGAGGAGTTCCTGCTCAAGCCGCACGCGTCCGACTACCGCCCGTTCGACCGGCGCTTCGCCTATCTGTTCAACTCGTATTACGTCGCCGCCGGCCCGCGCCATGCGCGGCCCCGGCGCGGCCTCCTTACCCGGCCGGACATGGCGGAGGTCGCCGCCTATCGGACGCATGTGGATGCGGCCGTCGAAAATCTGATCGCGCAGGCGAGCCCGGCCGAACTCGCGCGCATCGCCGCCGTCGTCGAGATCGGCCTCAATCACGAGCAGCAGCATCAGGAGTTGATGCTCACCGACATGCTGCACGCCTTTGTTCAGAACCCGACGTTGCCTGCCTATGACGCAGCCTGGCAGCCGCCGGCCGGCGCGCGCGCCCATGGCTTCGTCGCCATCCCCGAGGGCATTCGCACCATCGGCCACGACGGCAACGGCTTTGCCTTCGACAACGAGGGCCCCGCGCACCGGGTGCTCGCGGGGCCGGTGCGCGTCGCCCGCGGCCTCGTCAGCAATCTCGAATGGCTGGAGTTCATGGCCGACGGCGGCTATGCGACGCCGGCGCTGTGGCTCTCCGACGGCTGGGCGGCGGTCGAGGCGGAAGGTTGGACCGCGCCGGGCTATTGGCGCGAGATCGACGGCCACTGGCACGCGATGACGTTGGGCGGCCTGCGTCCGATCGAGCTCGACGCCCCGGTCGTCCATATCGGCTACTACGAGGCGGACGCCTTCGCCCGCTGGGCCGGCAAGCACCTGCCGACCGAGGCCGAATGGGAGATCGCCGCCCGCGGCGGCGAACTTAGCGACGCGTTCGGCGTCGTCTGGCAATGGACGCGCAGCGCCTACGCGCCTTATCCGGGGTTCGTCGCCGCCGCCGGCGCGCTCGGCGAATATAACGGCAAGTTCATGATCAATCAGATGGTGTTGCGCGGCTCCTCGTTCGCGACGCCGGCCGGTCACGCCCGCGCCAGCTACCGCAATTTCTTCTATCCGCCGGCGCGCTGGCAGTTCAGCGGACTGCGCCTGGCCGATTACGGCGGCTGAAGTTGAGTTTCACGGAGGCCGCCCATGGACGTGATCGTTCGCTCCACGCTCGGGCTTGACCGCGACGAGCACGAGACTTTCTTGGCCGACGTGATCGCCGGGCTCACCGACAGTCCCAAGCGCCTCGGCGCCAAATATTTCTACGACGCCGCCGGCTCGCAGTTGTTCGAGGAGATCACGCAGCTCCCGGAATACTATCCGACGCGCACCGAGATGAGCATCCTGCGCGCGCATGCGGCCGCCATCGTCGGCCCAGTCGCCCCCGGCACGGCCCTCGTCGAGTTCGGCAGCGGCTCGACCGCCAAGGTGCGCGTGCTGCTCGACGCCGCGCCGAGCCTTGCGGCCTACGTGCCGGTCGATATTTCGGCCGAGTTCCTCGGCACCGAGGCGACCCGCATGCAGGAGGATTATCCGCATCTGAAGGTGCTGCCGGTTGCGGCGGATTTCACCGGTCTGTTCGAACTGCCGCCGCCGGGGCGCGGGCGTCCGCTGGTCGGCTTCTTCCCCGGCTCGACCATCGGCAATTTCGAACCGCACGAAACGGACGCATTCCTGCGCCGTGCCGCCCGCATTCTCG
This sequence comes from Xanthobacteraceae bacterium, assembly GCA_035622435.1. Lineage (GTDB taxonomy): Bacteria > Pseudomonadota > Alphaproteobacteria > Rhizobiales > Xanthobacteraceae > AP-16. Next base: position 6,658 of record DASPVJ010000127.1, read on the forward strand.
GGCCTTCCTCGCGGCTCATCGTCGGCGTCGACCTGGTCAAGGACGAGCGCGTGCTGCATGCGGCCTACAACGATGCGGCCGGCGTCACCGCGCGGTTCAACCTCAACGTCCTTACCCGCATCAACCG
>DASPVJ010000128.1:0-11215 GCA_035622435.1 Xanthobacteraceae bacterium
CAGCGGCATGGCGAGCGTCGCCTTGAGGCTGTCCTTCTCGAACATCGTCTCGCGCCCCTGCACCGAGCGCAGGACCCACCCGGCGAAGCCCTGACCGGTGTGAAGCCGAATGACGTTGTTCGTGGCCTGGTCGATGAAGACCCCGATGGCGTCGCTCCCGCCCACGACGGTGCCGACGATGGTGAGCAGCGGGTGATCGGGCTCCGGCGGCTTCGTTGGGGCGGGCCGCGGCGGCAACTGGGGGGCGGCGACCACGGGGGGCGCGGGCGGGCGGCGCGACGGCGAGAACAGCGGTCGTTCGCGGGTCGCGGTCAGAAGCCGCAGCGGAATGGCCCACAACGGGTTGCCGCTGGGGGCGCGTTCCCGGGCCATCGGCACGGCCGGGCGGGCCGGATCGGTGGCATCCATGGCCCCCGGATTGAAGGCGCCCTCCGGGGCCTGCAGGGCCGCGGGCGGCGTTGCGGCCCGCGCCCATGCGGCAAGGCCGGCGCAAGCGATCAGCGCGGTCGCCAGGGTCGCTATGGTCCTGTCCCGGGTCATTCGCCCTTCCCACCGACACGCTACCTCAAAGCGCGTCCGGCGCCAATATCGCACGCCACGGGTCAATGCGCCCCCTGCCACTGCCCGGATACCCCTAAAAGCACCCGCATGCGGCCGCCTTCCTCGCCGCCGCCGGCCTGGGGCGCCTGAACCACCAGCTGATCGACGAACAGGAACGGCATTCCGGCCTCCAGATCGTAGAGCAGCTGTTGCAGGGCCGGCTGGTCGACCTCGCAGCTGGCCACAAGGCTGACGTAGCCCTGCTTCGCCTGCGTGCCCTGCAGGTCGACCTGGGAGGACAGCACGTTGCCGCCGACCTTGGTGACCGCGGCGGTCACCCGCTGCTGGAGCGCAGCGCCGGCGACCGTCACCGTCGGCCCTTCGAGGAAGGGCGAGCCGGAGGGGGCGGAGCCCGCGCGGGTATCGGCGCTGGCGGGCACGGGCTTGCGTCCTTCCAGCTGATCGAGCAGGTCGCTTTGGGCCGCGAAGGCGACATAGCGGTCGTAGATGCCGTCGAGCGCGCTCCAGCCGACCATGAGCAACACCACGACCAGCGCGGCGTAGGCGAGGGTCGCGACGCCGGGATAGCGCGCCAGATAGCGGTCGATGGGGTGGGCGTTGGTCATGAGTGCGGGGTGAAGATGGGCTCGATGCGCGCCTCGATGTGGAAGTGCTCGCCGGGCTCCGACGGCGACCGGGTCGTCGGGGCAAAGAAGGTCGCGCTGCTGAAATGCGCGGATTGCTCGATCAGCCGGATCAGCGAGGGGGCGTCGCGCGTCACGCCCACCACCTGCATCTTGTCGCCCTGGATGCGCAGTTCGGTGACGTAGGTGTGGTCGGGCAGGATCTGCGACAGCGCTTCGAGTACGATGACGCTCGACGGCGTCTCATGCCGGTGTCGTTCGAGCGCCGCCAGCGCGGAGTCCCTCGTCGAGTCGCGGCCGGCGCGCAGCTGGGCGCGCTGCGCGGCGATGCGCCGGGCAACGTCGGCTTGGCGGGCGTCCAACGCCTCGCCGACGACCACGTCGGCGAGGATCGCTGCCCCGGCGAACAGGCCGGCCGCGAGCAACCCGGCGGCGATGACACGGCGAACGCGGGTGACTTCAAGCGCGCCGCGCACCCGTTGGTCGAACACCTTGATCGCCGTCCGGCCGTTGTCCGCATCGGGAGCCAGCGTCGAGACCACGATCGAATCCGCGCCGAGGCCGGCGACCGCGCCGACCAGCGGCATGACCAGCGCGCGCGCCGTGGCCGCGACCGTCACCAGGATGCGGTCATTGGCGATGCCTCTCGGCGCGCTCCAGCCGAACGCGGCGCTGTCGGCGCTCCATGGGGTGAGGCGGTCGATCTGGGCGCGCACGATGCCGTCGAGGAACTCGCTCGCGCGGCGCGGAAGCTCGAGCGGCCGGAACACGAAGCTCTCCGGCCGCAGGACGAGTTCCGCCCGGCTCGACTTGAGCATGGCCGCCGCGTTGCCCGTGCCGGACGCGACGACTTTTCCGTCCACGATGCGGATGCGCTCGGGCGCGCCCTTGGCGGCGGCACCGTTGCCGGACGGGCGCACCGCGAACGCGCCGTCCGCCTCTTCGGTGAGCTCGACCCCGGGTGCCGACACGAACCGCGTGTAGGTCGCGACGATGAAGGCGGCGACGCAATCGATCCAGCGGGACAGGCCCTGGCTGATCTGGCGCAGGAAGGTCATCGCGGGCGGCCCTCCTCAGCTCGGTCCGTCGAAATCGTCGCGCCAGGACAATACACGAAACGGCTCCTTCCCATCGCCCTGCAGCAGGATCACCGCTTCGGCGCGCACGCGCGCGCGGTTGTTGAGGTCGATGCGCACCGCGACCCGGGTCGCCTTGCCCGATTCGGTCGTGACGCCCGGATGGTCGGGCCCCAGCACGGCCTCGAGGAACTGCGCATTTTGCGGTCCGCTCCCGCGCTGGCTGAGCACCGCATAGAGGCGCTGCGGCGTCATCCCGGGCAGCGCCGCGATCACCTCCGGCGCGGCGGCGAGCACGTTGATCTCGGCGCGGCCGCTGAACACGGTCACGAACGGCATCGCCCGTTCGATCAGGACGGGCGGCAGCCCGAGCACCAGGGACAACTCGCCCACATGGCCGAACGGCGCCTGACGCGGTCCGTAGCCGAGGCCCGAGGTGCGGTACAAGGACGCCTCGTCGTTCGGCTTGTCGGGATCCTGCCCCGTGCGCCAGCCGACGATGCGGTCGGCGTAATACTCGGCATCCGGATATGCGGCGCCGAGGCCCGCGAACAATCCGGCCAACAGCCCCTTCGGCGCGCTGTTGAGGTCGATGCGGCCGGTCTCCGCCGTGAACTCCACGGCGACCGCGGCGCGTCCCAGGCGGAACGCGAAATTGCCGTGGGCGGGTACGTTTTTGTCGTCCGCGGTGAGCCCGTAGGCGGTCACCTCGAGCGCCGCCGCGACCAGGCCCTCGCTCTGCAAGCGGTCGTCGTTCACGCCCATGCTGGTCGCGGTGTTGACGACGTAGACCGCGTAGATGGAGGCGAGCGTCGCCAGCGCGCCGAGCATCCACAGCACCGCCACGACGATGAAGCCGTCGGAGCTTGCCGTGCGCGAGGCGATGGCGCGCCGCAGGATTTTCACGATCGCCGTCACAGCTGCTGGCCCTTGCCCTGCGCGTCCTCGCCGGTCGGGTTCACGCAATCGCGCACGTTTTTCTCGCGCACGCAGGCGGCCGACGCGGTGACGTGGACGAGGGCGGCGGTCGAGACCGACAGGACCCGTCCGGTCGTGGCGTTGCGCACGGTCACGCGCACGGCGGTCGGCAGTTCGGCGGCGTCGATCCATGCCGGTTTCCACACCCGGTCAGGTCCCGCATAGGCGAACGACAGCCGAAACGGCGCGCGCACGAGCACGACCGGATCGCCCAATTTGTGCAGGTCGACGTCGGCACCCGGGTCCGCCGGGGCAAACGGCATCTGCGTTCGCACCAGCGCCAAGCCCTTGGCGTCGGCGGCCTCGCCGATGTGCACGACCGCGAGGCCGGACGGCGAATTCGGGCCGATCGCCGTGCGCACGAGGGTGACGGCAAGCTCGCGCCCCTCGAACAGCGGATGCTTGGTCCCGTAGCGGGCCGTGACGTATTCGGCCGCCGTAAGGTCGGCGACCACCCGTTCGAGGCCGAGGGACAGAAGCTCGGTCCGCTGCACCCGAATAAATCCGCGGTTCCAATTGGGCAACCACTGGGCGGTGACGGTCGCGAGCGCCGCCAGGATGGCCATCATCAACGCCGTGGCGATGAGCGTCTCGATGAGCGTGAAGCCCCCGGTCGCGCCGGCGCGGCGCCGTGTGCCCGAGCGCATCATTGGTCGGTCCTTCGCCGCAGGCGCACCGTGCTGATCTGCAGCGCCGGTCCGTCCGGCGCCCGCACGGTGATCACGACCGTCTGCGGCACCCACGGGGTCGCCAGTCGCGGGTCGACGAAGCTTGCCACGAACGGCCCCACGTCGATGCGCCAGCGGTAGCCGGCCATCTCGCCGGACGAGCTTCCCTCCGTCAGTTCGTCGCGGCCGGGCAACGCCGCCTCGACCGCGCGGGCGGTCTCCGCCAGGGAGAGATGCTGATCGAGCGCCCGCGTTCCGCGTACGGTGGTCGCGATCAGCGCGCCGATCGCGGTGAGCGCCACCGCGACAAGCGCGAGCGCCACCACCACTTCGATGAGCGTGAAGCCGGCGACCGCGCGATCGCGCTCACAGCTGGACCGGGACAAGCTCGATTCCTCCGGTGAGCCAGTTGACGCGAATCTGGAAGCCTTTGCCGAGTCGCGTCAGCTCGATCGTGCCGCCGCAGGACCGCCCCGAGGCGAAGAAATCGATGGTGCGCCCGGCGGCGCGCCGATCGCACGTTCTGGCGAGCAGCGCCTCGACCGCGACGTCGTCGGGCAGGCGCACGGTGCGCCCGGTCACGCCGGAGCGGAACGTGCGCGCAACCGCGCTGATTTCGGTCGCGACCCGGGTGCGGCGCCGCATGGCCGCGTAGCGATCCTGCTTGAGCAGGGTCGCCGTCTCGATCGCGTAGGCCTCGAGCCGCGCATACGAGGTGCCGCGCGGAATGGCCGGCAGGATCACGGCGGCCAGCAGCGCAATGATGGCGACGACGCAGACGACCTCGAGCAGGGTGAAGCCGTCCTGCGCGCCGCGCTCAGCGCGCCCAGCTGACGATATCGGCCGCCGTCCCGGTTCCACCTTCCTGCCCATCCGAGCCGAACGAAACGATGTCGTACGCCCCATGTTCGCCGGGAGACCTGTACACATACGGATGTCCCCAGGGATCGTTGGGAACGATGGCGCCCTTCAGATAGGGGCCGTTCCAGCTGGCGGCGCCGCCCGGACGTTGCGCGAGCGCGTTAAGGCCCTCCGCCGTCGAGGGATAGCGGCCGGCATCGAGATAGTAGAGGTCGAGCGCGCTGCCGAAGCTCTCGATCTGAATCCTCGCCGCCTTGACCTTCGCCTCGCCCAAGTAATTGATGACGCGCGGGCCGACCAGCGCCATGATCAACCCGATGATCGTGATGACGACCAGAATTTCGACCAGGGTGAAGCCGCGGTCGCCGCGCCGCACCCGCCGCCCGGTCCGCCGGGCGGGCATGCGCAAGCCACTCATCCGAACCCTCCCTCGCCGCACGCGACGCCTCGATCTCATTCGACGATTTGGCTGACCGACAACAGCGCGGTCATCACCGAGACGATCAAGCCGCCGACCACGATGCTGATGGTTATGATCGCCACCGGTCCGGCAATGCCGACCACCCGGTCGAGACTGCGCTGCAGCTTCGCCTCGAAGAACTCGGCCACGCGGCCGGCCAGCATCGGCAGCTGTCCCGTCTCCTCGCCCAACCGTAGCATGCGGACCGCCATGGTGGGAAGCGCGGCGGTGTCGGCGAGCGCGTCGGAGAGCTTGCCGCCGTGGCGCACCCGCTCGACCGTCTTGGTCCAATCGGTCGCGTCTCCGGTCGTCACCATCATGTCGCTGAGGATGCGCAGGGTCGTCGTCAGGGCGACGCCGCTCGCCAGGAGGACGCCGAGATTGCGGCAGAACAGCGCGGTGCGGTGGAAGCCCAGCACCGGACGCACCAGCGGCAGGCGGGACAGCGCCCGCATGGCGGCGGCGCGCACGCGCGCCCGGCGCAGCAGCGCCCAGCCGGACAGCAGCACGGCGACGAGCGCGATCGCGATCGCGTCGGTGTGCTGGCGCACGAAATCGGACAAGCCGAGCAGCGCCACCACCACCGGATCGAGCTTGGCGTTGAAGTCGCGCAGCACCGAGGCAAACTGCGGCAGCACGAACAAAAGAAAGAAGGTGAGCACGGCGCAGGCCGCAAACAGCACGAACGCCGGATAGCGCAGGGCATCGGCAAGCCGCCGGCGCAGCGCCTCGGCACGCAGGCGCTCGGCGCCGAGCACCTCGAGAATATGGTCGAGCGTGCCGGAGGCCTCGCCCACCCGCGTCAGCGCCACGTACATGGGCGGGAACAGCGCCGGATAGGCGGCAATGGCCTCGGCGAAGCTCTCGCCCGAGAGCACCGCCGCCCTGATCTTGGCCGCGGTCGGACGCAGGCGGCCGATGTCGACGTCCTGTGCCAACAGTTCGAGCGCGTCGTTGATGCGCGCGCCCGCCTTGAGCAGCAAGGCGAGGTCGCGGGTGAAGACGGTCACGTCCTCCGCGCGCGGCCGCGACAACAGCGCCAGGCTCAGGCGCGCGCCCTTCGAGCGCTCCTCGGTCACGGTCTCGATCGGCACGAGGCCGAGGTACTCGATGCGGTGCGCGACCTCCGCGGCGGTCGGCGCGGAAATCGAGCCGCTCACGATCTCCCCGCTCTGGGTCAGGGCGCGATAGCGAAAGCTCGGCACGGCCTCACCGCACGGTGGTGACGCGCAGAACCTCGGCCGCCGACGTGAGCCCGGCCCGGCACTTGGCGACCGCGTCGTCGATCATCGTCGTCATGCCGGCGCGCGCGGCGGCGGTATCGAGGGTGGCGGCGTCGGTGTGGCTGCCGACCAGCTGGCGCACGTCGTCGACCATTTCGAGAATCTCGAACACGCCGTTGCGGCCGCGGTAGCCGGTGCCGCCGCAGCGCTCGCAGCCGGCCGGCTCGTGCACCGTCTCGCCGGCGCCAAGGCCGAGGGCGGCGTAGCGCGGATCGGCGGAGAGATCGGCCGCGGTCAAGGACCGCTTGGTCTTGCAGCGGTCGCACAGGATGCGCACGAGCCGCTGGGCGATGACGGCGCGCAAGGTCGACTTGAGCAGGAAGCCCTCGACCTTGAGATCGAGCAGGCGCGGCACCGCCGCGGCAGCGGTTTCGGTGTGCAAGGTCGTGAGCACCAGGTGGCCGGTCAACGCGGCGTGGATAGCGATGTTCGCGGTCTCCGGATCGCGCACCTCGCCGACCATGATCACGTCCGGGTCCTGGCGCACGAAGGCGCGCATGGCGGCGGCGAAGGTGAGGCCGATCGCCGGCTTGACCTGCGACTGGTTGACGCCGTGGATTTCGTATTCGACCGGGTCCTCGATGGTGAGGATCTTGCGCGTCGGCTCGTTGAGGATCGACAGCATCGTCGCCAAGGTCGTGGTCTTGCCGCTGCCGGTCGGACCGGTGATCACGATCATGCCGTGCGGCAGCGCCAGCAGGCGCCGCAGCGTCGTCTCGTCGGCGTTGGAGAGCCCGAGCTTGGCGATGTCGAGCAGGCCGCGGTCGCGCGGCAACAGGCGGATCACCGCGGATTCGCCGTGCTGCGCCGGCATGGTGGCAACGCGGATGTCGATCTCCGAACGGGCGACGCGCAGGCGCGCGGCGCCGTCCTGGGGCAAGCGCCGCTCGGCAATGTTGAGCCCGGCGAGAATCTTGATGCGGGAGATCAGGGCCTGGGGCACCGCGCCGGCCGGCGTCGCCACCGTGCGCAGCAGGCCGTCGATCCGCATGCGCACGATCAGGCCGTTGCGGAACGGCTCGATGTGGATGTCGCTCGCGCGCAGCTCCATCGCCCTTTCCAGGAGATCGTTGACCGCGCGCACCACCGGCGCGCCGCTGGCGAGGTCGCGCAGGCTCTCGATGTCGTCCTCGGCGTGGGCGAGGGCGACCTCCTTGGCATCGGGCGCCGCCGCCTCCTCGCCCAGGCGCTCGGTCAGCGCCGTCGCGATGTCCTCGAACGAGGCGACTTCGATCTCGACCGCCGCGCCGAGTACGATCTCGGCGGCGCGCACGGCGGCCGCGTCGCTCGGGTCGGCGAGCGCGAGGCGGAAGCGCCGGTCGGGCGTCTGATAGGGGAACACCGTCGTCTCCCGCAGGAAGCGCCGGGAGAACGCCGCCGTGAGGGCGGAAGCGGTCATCAGCGCGGGCAGGCCGACCCGCGCCAGCCCGTAGAACGCGGCGACTTCGTCGGCAAAGTCGTTGGCCGACAGGTCGGTCAATTCCCACAGTCTTCGCAGGTTCAGTTCGGGGTTATTTTCGCTCTGTCGATTCGAGCTCAAGCTTAAATCGGAAATAATATAGTTCTTGCTCGATAGATGTCTTGCGAAGTCGGTTACTATATTGGGCGTCATCGCGGCGTCCACTGGAGCACCAAAGGAGAAAGTGGGTATCCCCAGGCCAATGTATTTCTGCTTGACGGATAAATAAAACTTAGCGATGCTGAAAAACTCTGTCAATCATACGGGTTTGGGGGCGGTTAACGAGCTCAACGATAGTTCGGGTGGGACAGTTGCTCGTATTGTGCAGGGTAGCACGGCGTCCGGAGCTTCGGGCTTGGTTGTTGGGCGCGAGCCTCGTCGCCTGCGGCGCGCTGCTGAGCGGTTGCAATCTGACGTGGTTCGGCGAGAGCGGCAATCAGCCGCCCGACTCGATGGAGCGCATCCGCGGGACCGACCTGCAGCCGCGCTATCCGCAGCCGCCGGAAGCGGCGAATACCGCAACCGCGCGCGGCCAGCGCCCGGAGAGCTTCTACGGCAACAACCCGGCGCCGCCGGCGGAGCCGCAGCCCACCGCCAACGGCGGAGAGGGCTACGAGTTTAATTTCGAGAACACACCGATCACCACCGTCGCCAAGGTCATCCTCGGCGATATTCTCGGCACCGGATACACCATCGATCCGCGGGTGCAGGGGACCATCAGCCTCACCTCGGGGCATCCGGTTCCCAAGAACGACGTGCTCTACGTGCTCGAAAGCGCGCTGCGCACCAGCAACGTGGCGCTGGTTCGGGAGCGCACCGGATATCGGCTGGTGCCCGCGCCCGAGGCGGTCGGCAGCGCCGGCCTCGACCCGGACCACACGCCGGAGCCGGGCTACGGCCTCACCGCCGTTCCGCTGCAACACGTCTCGGTGCAGACGGTGTCGAAGCTGCTCGACAGCTTCGCGACCAAGCCCAATGCGATCAGGGCGGATCAGTCGCGCAATCTGATCCTGATCCAGGGCACCGGCGCCGAGCGGCGCGCCGCTTTGGACACGGTGTTGAGCTTCGATCGCGACTGGATGCGCGGCCAATCGGTCGGCATTTATCCGATCCACAACACCACGCCCGAACCGGTGATGGCGGAGCTGGAGAAGATCATCGATTCCGGCGAGGGCGGCTTGAACCAGAACCTGGTCAAGCTGCAGCCGATCGCGCGGTTGAACGCCGTTCTGGTGGTCACGCGCAGGCCGGAGCTGCTGCGCACGGTGGCGACCTGGATCAATCGGCTCGACGAGTCGGCGACCGCGAGCACCGGCGTCAAGGTGTACCGGGTCCGTTACGGCGACGCCAAGCAGATCGCGCGATTGCTCAACGACATTTTCCTCGGCGGCGGGGCCGGCGGGGCGCTCGACACGGCGGCGAGCCAGCTCGCGCCCGGCACCGGCGTGACCGGCATGTCGACCTTCGACCGGCTGACCGGCTCCACCCAGTCGAGCGCCGTTACGCCCGGCGGCGTGCCGCCGTCGCCGGTGCCGGTCACCGGCCTTGGCAGCACCACGGGGTTTGCCGGGGCACCGGGCACGAACGCGAACACCAACCTGACCGGCACGCGCGCCGATACGCCCGGCGCCGACACGAATACGCTGCTCGCCGGGCGCGGCGCCCCCGGCACCGGAGCTATCCTGACCGGCGTGCGCATCACCGCCGACGTCGTCAACAATGCGCTGCTGATCTACGCCAATCAGGAAAACTACCGCGTCATCGAACGGGCGATCAATCAACTCGACCGGCCGCAGCTGCAGGTCGCGATCGACCTGACCATCGCCGAGGTCACCCTCAACGACAGCCTCAACTACGGCGTCCAGGGTTTGCTCACCAGCGCCAACCTCGGCCTGCCGACCGGCACCGGACAGGCGATCAACACCGCGATCGCGCAGCCGCTCGCCCAGGTCTTCCCCGGCGCCAATATCCTCGTCGGCTCGCTGGCGAACCCGCAGATCATCATCAATGCCCTGCACACTTACACCGACGTAAAGGTCCTATCCAACCCGTCCCTCGTCGTGCTCGACAACCAGGCCGCCACCCTGCAGGTCGGCGATCAGGTACCGATCACCACCGGCACCGCGACCGTGCTCAGCGCCAACAATGCGGTCGTCAACACCATCAACTATCAGAACACCGGCATCATCCTGCGCGTCGTCCCGCGCATCAACACCAACGGCAAGGTCACGCTCGATATCGAGCAGGAGATCAGCAACGTCTCCCCGACCTCGACGACCGGGGTGCTCACGCCGACCATCTCCCAGCGCCGGGTGAAGAGTTCGATCTCGATCGTCACCGGCCAGACCGTGCTGCTGGCGGGCCTGATCAGCGAAACCCAGAACCACAACCGCACCGGCATCCCCTTCCTCGATCAGGTTCCGATTCTCGGCGAAGCCGCCACCACCAACAATCAGAAGGGGATCCAGCGCACCGAGCTGATCATCTTCATCCGGCCGCAGGTCATTCGCGACAGCGTCGACGCGGCGGTGGTGGCGGAGGAGCTGCGCTCGCGCATGCGCGGCGGCAAGGTCGGCCAGGTTGCTCCGCCCGCGCCCGGCGCGGCGGAAACGCCGACGCCGCAGGTGGTGCGCTAGCGGCGCTCCGGTCCATGGGATTGCGACGGGTTTGACGCGAAGGGACGCCTGGGCCATCGCTGCCGTCGCGGCCGTCGCCATTGCCGCCGTGGCCTTGAGCCTCGCGGCCGCTTCCGGCCTCGCTGGCGCGCTCGGCGCCGCCCTTGCGCTCATCATGCTGGCCATCGCGGTCGTCGACGCGCGCCGTTTCATCATACCGGACGGGTTGAGCGCCACCGCGCTTGCGCTCGCCGTCGTCAACGCCGGGCTCGAGGCGTGGGCGGACGGGTGGAGCGCGGTCTTCGCCAGCGTCGGCGCGGCGCTGCTGCGCGGAGCGGTGCTGGCGGCGGTTTTCCTGGCGCTACGCGCGCTCTACCATCGCGTGCGCGGCCGCGAGGGGATCGGGCTTGGCGACGTGAAGCTCGCCGGCGTCGCCGGTGCCTGGCTCGATTGGACCACGATCCCGGTCGCGGTCGAGATCGCGGCGTTGGCGGCGCTCGCGGTCTACGTGGCGCGCCAGCTCGCCGGCGGGCGCGCTTTGAGCGGGACCGCGCGCCTGCCGTTCGGCCTGTTCCTGGCGCCGGCGCTGTGGCTCGGCTGGCTCCTGGAGGCGACCCTGTTCGGGCGCTAG
>DASPVJ010000129.1:0-3713 GCA_035622435.1 Xanthobacteraceae bacterium
GCGGCCATCATCATCACCGCCGGCCTCGGCCACGGCCCGGGCTCGCTCGCCGAAGCGAGCGCCACCGCGGCGCGCGCGCACGGCCTGCGCCTCGTCGGCCCCAATTGCCTCGGCGTGATGGTGCCGGGCGCGAAGCTCAACGCCAGCTTTGCCACGCGCATGCCGCAGAACGGCGATCTCGCGCTGGTGTCCCAGTCGGGCGCCATCGTTGCCGGCATGGTCGAGTGGGCCGCGCAACGGGCGATCGGTTTTTCCGCCGTGACCTCGATCGGCGATCAGGCCGACGTCGATTTCGGCGACCTGCTCGATTATTTCGCCGTCGACCGCGCGACCCGCGCGATTCTGCTCTACGTCGAGCAGGTCAAGGACGCGCGCAAATTCATGTCGGCGGCGCGCGCGGCCGCTCGGGCCAAGCCGGTGATCGTCATCAAGGCCGGCCGGCACGCCGAGGCGGCGAAAGCGGCGGCGACGCACACCGGTGCCCTGGCGGGGTCCGACGCGGTTTACGACGCCGCGTTTCGCCGCGCCGGCCTTTTGCGCGTGCGCGATCTGGACGAGCTGTTCGACGCCACCGAGACGCTCGGACGGTTGCGGCCGTTTCCCGGCAAGCGGCTGACGATCCTGACCAACGGCGGCGGCATCGGCGTGCTGGCGCTCGACCGTCTCGCCGATTTCGGCGGCACCGCCGCGGAGCTGTCGCCGGCAACGCTCGCGCAGCTCGACGCGGTGCTGCCGCCGACATGGTCGCGCGCGAACCCGGTCGACATCATCGGCGACGCCGACGCCGATCGTTATGCAGCCGCGCTCGACGTGCTGCTGTCCGATCGAGACAGCGACGCCGTCCTGGTTCTCAACGTGCCGACCGCGTTGGCCTCCGCCACCGACACCGCGACCCGCGTCGCGGACGTGGTCGCGGCCCGCCGCGCCAGGGTCTACGGCGCGAAGCCGGTGTTCGCCGTATGGGTGGGCGAAGACCGCGCCGCCGCGGACATTTTCGATGCCGCCCGCATTCCCCACTACGCGAGCGAAACCGACGCCATGCGCGGGTTCATCCATCTCGTGCGCTACCGCGAAGCGCAGGACGCCTTGATGGAAACCCCGCCCAGCCTGCCCGAGCACTTCACCCGCGAGGAGACCGTGGCGCGCGAGCTGGTCGATCGCGCGCTGGCGCAAGGCCGCGCCTGGCTCGATCCGCCCGAGGTCGTCCGGATGTTTTCCGCCTATGCCATCCCGATCGCCCCGCTGGTCGTCGCGCGCGATCCGGACGAGGCCGCCGCAGCCGCAACCCCGCTGCTCGCGTCGGGCGCGATCGTGGTGAAAATCTTCTCCCGCGACATCGTGCACAAGTCGGACGTGGGCGGGGTGCGGCTCAACCTCGCGAGCGAAGCTGCGGTGCGCGCCGCGGCGGCGGACATCCTCGCGCGCGCGCGCGCCGCCAGGCCCGACGCGCACATCGAGGGCGTGACCGTCCAATCGATGATTTCCCGCCCCAAGGCGCGCGAGCTGCTCGCCGGCCTTGCCGACGATCCGACCTTCGGTCCGGTGATCGCGTTCGGCTGGGGCGGCACCGCGGTGGCGTCGATCGACGACAAGGCCCTGGCGCTGCCCCCGCTCGATCTCAATCTCGCCCGCGACCTCATCGCCCGCACCCGGGTCGCGCGCCTGCTGCGCGCTTATCGCGACGTTCCGGCGGCCCGCGAAGACGCGGTCGCGCTCGTGCTGGTGAAGCTCGCCCAGCTCGCCGCCGATATTCCGGAGATTCGCGAACTCGACATCAATCCGCTGCTGGCGGACCACGACGGGGTGATCGCGGTCGACGCGCGGGTGGCGATCGCGCCGTTCTCGGGCGTGCAGCATCCGCGCAGCCATCCGCGGTTCGCGGTGCGGCCCTACCCCAAGGAGTGGGAGCGTTCGATCCGGCTCGCCGAAGGCCGCGCGGTGTTCGTGCGTCCGGTGCGGCCGGAGGACGAGGACATGTTCCGCGCCTTTTTCGCCAAAGTAACCATGGAAGATCTGCGGCTGCGGTTCTTCGCGCCGGTGCGCGACTTCAGCCACCAATTCATCGCGCGGCTGACTCAGATCGACTATGCGCGCGCCATGGCGCTGGTCGCGATCGATGCCGTCGGCGGCGACATGCTCGGTGTGGTTCGCCTGCACGCCGACGCCAATTTCGCCAGCGGCGAATACGCCATCCTGGTGCGCTCAGATCTCAAGGGTCGCGGCCTGGGCTGGAGCCTGATGCAAATCATCATCGAATACGCCCGCTGGCTCGGCCTCACGAGCATCGAGGGACAGGTGTTGCGCGAGAACACGACCATGCTCGCCATGTGCCGCGAACTCGGCTTTTCGATCGCCACCGATCCGTCGAGCCATGACGTCGTGCTGGCGGCGTTGCCGCTCGCTTCCGTCGGCTAGAGCATGATCCCGAAAAGTGGGTACCGGTTTTCGGAAAAAGATCATGCTCCAAGAATACGTTAGAGCGTGATGACGATTCGAAGATAAAGTCATCATGCTCTAGAAATCAGGTGCAAACGCCGTCGGATTCGCCCGTGGGCGACCCGGCGGCCAGCGCGTCCAACGTGGTCGCGTTGGGGCAGTAGCTGCGCCACGCCGCATCGTCGGGAAAACGCTTCCAATCGCGCTTGCATCGACGCGTGCTGCCGCACTGGGAGCACACCCGCTCGAGGTCGCGCATCACCATCGGCTCGTCGCGAACGACCGCGGCGCGATCGACATGCAGCGCCTCGAGCCGCAATTTCAGCTGGTCGGCCGCGTCGGGCCGCTTGGCCGCGATCGAGTACAGTTCGGACCGGGTGATGCCGATGTCGCGGGCGATCGACCCGGCGTCAGCAACGGAATTCGTCAATTCGCCGAGCCGGGCCCTTGCGGCGCGCAGGTCGCGCCACCAAGCGGCAAACCAAGCCAGCAACCTAATCCGTGGCCTGTTGGCAGTCATCGCTGCCCCCTTTGGCTGTGCACAGCATCGGCGCCGGTCGTGCGGGCGCATTGATCTGGGTCAAAAAGAGAGAGGCTTATGGCCCGGCGCGACGCGGCCGGAAGAAGCTCCTGTCGCGCGCTGCGCAATCATCCGCTCCGTCAGCCTCCCGCACCAAGCCGACGCGCATTTGACCTGCGTCAATTCCCGCCAGGGCGATTGCCCTAGAATGAGAACAAAGCAAAAAAGGAGCAATGCCATGAAAGCCGCCGACATCATGACGAGCCGGGTCATTTCGGTCGCCCCGGACGCGTCTATTCTCGAGTGCATCCGCCTGATGTTGCAGTACCGAATCAGCGGCCTCCCGGTGATCGACGCCGCCGGCAGCCTCGTCGGTGTCGTGACCGAGGGGGATTTCCTGCGGCGCGTCGAGGCCGGAACCGCGCGCAAGCGGCCGCGCTGGCTCGAGTTCATCGCCGGGCCGGGGCGGCTGGCGGACGAATATGTCCATTCCCATGGCCGCAAGGTCGCCGAGGTGATGAGCCCGGAGCCGATCGCCATCAGCGAGGACACGCCGCTCGAGGAGGTCGTACGCGTGATGGAGCAACGCCGGATCAAGCGATTGCCGGTCATGCGCGGAAGCAAGGTCGTCGGCATCGTCAGCCGCGCCAATCTGCTGCATGCGCTCGCCAGTGTTGCGCGCGAGGCCGCGCCGGCCGCCAAGGACGATCAGGTCATTCGCGAACGCGTGCTGGCCGAAATTGCCAAGCAGCCCTGG
>DASPVJ010000130.1:0-8094 GCA_035622435.1 Xanthobacteraceae bacterium
AGCCCCAGCAGCCGCGGCAGCCACAGCGAAATCGCCGGAAAATACGTGACCAGCATCAGCACCACGAACATCACGCCGTAGAACGGCCAGATGCGCCGCATCACCTCTTCGATCGTCACCTTGCCGACCGCGCAGCCGACGAACAGGATGGCGCCGACCGGCGGATGGCACAGCCCGATGCCGAGGTTGAGCAGCATGATCATGCCGAAGTGCACCGGGTCGACGCCGAAGTTCATCATGACGGGAAGGAGGATCGGCGTGCAGATGAGGATCGACGGCGCCATGTCGACCAGGCAGCCGAGCACCAGCAACAGGATGTTGATCAGGAACAGGATCACGTTCTTGTCGCCGGAAATGGCGAGGAAGAACGCGGTGATCTTGGCCGGCATCTGGGTGAGCGCCATCACGTAGCCGACGCTCGAGGCGCAAGCGATCAAGGTCATCACCATGGCGACCGTGCTCAGGGTGCGGTGCACCAGCGCCGGCAGGTCGCGCCAGCGGTAGTCGCGGTAGATGAACATGGTGACGAAGAACGCCCACACGCAGGCGACGGCGCCCGCCTCGATCGCCGTGAACACGCCGCCGAGGATACCGCCGAGGATGATGGCAAGCGTGATCAGGCCCCACAGCGCCTCGACCACGATGTTGCGGGCGTCGCGCAGCGGCACCATGTGGCCGCGCGGATGGCCGTCGCGATAGGCGACGACGAGGCACAGGATCACCAAAGAGAAGCCGAGCAGCAGGCCCGGGACCACGCCGGCCATGAACAGGCTGATGATCGAGATGGTGCCGCCGGTGGCGAGCGAATAGATGACGGCGTTGTGGCTGGGCGGCACGAGGAGCGCCTGCACCGAGGCGGTGATCGTCACGTTGGTGGCGAACACGCGCGGGAAGCCCGACTTCTCCATCTGCGGGATCATCACCGAGCCGATCGCCGAGGTGTCGGCCACGGCCGAGCCGGAAATGCCGCTCAGGAACGTGGTGGCGACGACGTTGACGACGGAGAGGCCGCCGCGCACGCGGGTGACGCCGACCAGCACGTCGGCGAAGCGCACCAGCCGGCGCGCCATGCCGCCTTCCGCCATGATGGCGCCGGCGAGCACGAAGAACGGGATCGTGAGCATCGCGACCTTGCTCACCCCGTCGGAGATTTTCAGCATCACCGCTTCGAGCGGAATGCCGATCCACGCCGCGCCGGCGATCGCCGCCAGCGCCAGCGCGTAGGCGATCGGTACGCCGATCAGGAAGCAGGCCAGCATGGTCGCGAGCAGGACGAAAATGTCCATGGGCGTGCCCTTACTCGAAGGCGGCGGCGCCGGACGCCGGCGCGGGTTGCGGCGGCGGGCCGAGGAGCACGCGCTCGATCACGAACAGCAGCAGGATGGCGCCGCCGATCGGGATCGGCAGGTAGGTCACCCCGACCGAGAGGAACGGGAAATCGGCGATGGTGTTGTCCCAGGTGGCGTCGACGAGCTTCATCCCCCAAACGACCATGAACAGCGCCATCAGCGCCATTAGCGCCTCGACCACGAGGGCGATCACGCGGCGCGGCCCATCAGGCAAGAGGGCGACGAAGAAGCCGACGTTCATGTGCAGGCCGCGACGGTAGCACGAGGCCGCGCCGATGAAGGTGAGCACGATGGTGAGCAGCACCGCCATCGGCTCGGGCCACGACGCCGCCGAATTGAGCACGTAGCGGGTGAACACCGCCCACGGGATCACCGCGGAAATGAGCACCAGCGCCGCGCCGGCGACGACGACGCAGGCGAGGTAGAGCGCGTCCATGACTTTGCGGATGGTACCCAGCATTCCGGGGCTCCAGGCGAACGCGTTTTACAAGGAACGCCGCGCAACAAACTCGCCGTCATCCTGAGGAGCGCACCGAAGGTGCGCGTCTCGAAGGATGGAAGCAAGCTCCGAGCGTGTTTCGACCCTTCGAGACGGCCGCGCGCAAGCGCGCGCGACCTCCTCAGGGTTACGGCGAGCTTGTTGCACGCATTTGAAGGTGGGCAACCGCAGCACGGAGCGGGCCGATTACTGCACGTCCTGGATTCGCTTGATCATGTCGGCGAATTTCGGGCCGTACTTGTCCCACACCGGCTTGACCGCCGCCTGGAACGGCTTCTTGTCGGGCACCTCGATGATCTGGATGCCGGCGGCCTTCGCCTTCTCGATCGCCTGCTGCTCGTACTTCTGCCACAGCACGCGCTCCTCGAGCTGCGCCTCGCGGCCGAACTTCGTCAGCAGCGCCTGGTCGTCCTTCGCCAGCGCGTCCCAGGTCTTCTTGGAGAACACCAGCATTTCCGGCACGATCAGGTGTTCGGTCAGCGTGTAGTATTTGGCCACCTGATAATGGTTGTCGAACACGAAGCTCGGCGGGTTGTTCTCGGCGCCGTCGACGACGCCGGTCTGCAGCGCGCTGAACACCTGGTCGTAGCCCATGGCGACGCCGTTGCCGCCGAGCGCGTTCATCATGTCGACGAACATCGGGTTGCCCATCACGCGAACTTTCAGGCCCTTGAGGTCGGCGATGTCGCGGATCGGCTTCTTGGTGTCGTAGATGCTGCGCGCGCCCGCGTCCATCCAGCAAATGCCGACGAGGCCGGCCTTGGGATTGTTGGTGACCTTGTCGAGCAGCTCCTGGCCGATCGGGCCGTCGATCACCTTTTCCATGTGCGCGGTGTTGCGGAACAGGAACGGCAGGTTGAAGACGTTGAGGTCGTCGATCACCGGGCCGAGCGCGCCGACGCTGACGCGGGCGAACTGGATGGCGCCGACCTGGGCCTGCTCGATCGCCTCCTTTTCGCCGCCGAGCTGCATCGAGGCGAACATCTGCACGCTCAGCCGGCCGTCGGTCGCTTTCTCCAGCTTCTTGCCGAGATCCTCGACCGCAACCACGGTCGGATAGCCGGCCGGGTGCACGTCGGAGGCCTTGAGCACCAGCTTCTGCTGGGCGAAGGCCAGGCGCGGACAGAACGCGAAGCCGGCGCCGGCGGCGGCGAGGCCGAGCACGGCGCGGCGGTCGATCGTATCAGGCTGCATGGGCAACTCCCCTCGTTGGATTTTTCCAATTGTCCGGGCCGAGCGGCGCGGACGACGAACGACTGGGCTTACGCCTTGCGGGCTGCTTCGACCATTTCGCGGAACTTCTTCACGTTGGCCTCGCCCGCGTAGTCGCCGATCCGCTTGTAGGCCGGGTCCATTTTGGCACGGAACGGGACGAGGTCGGGACGGGTGACTTGCATGCCGGCGGCGGCGAGCTTCTTGATCTGGTCGGCCTCGTCGTCGCCCATCAGCTTGCGCATCAGGTCGCCGGCCGCCCGGCTCTCCTCGCCGAAAATCGCCTGCTGGTCGGGCGTGAGCTTCTTCCAGGCGGCAACGCCGACCGTATGGATCATGTTGTTATAGATGTGGCGAGTGATGGCCAGGTGCTTCTGCACCTCGTAGAACTTGTTGTAGTAGATCACCGGAATCGGGTTCTCTTCGCCGTCGACCACCCCCTGCGACAGCGCGAGGTAGAGTTCCGGAAAGGCGATCGCCTGCACCACGCCGCCGCACGCCTCCATCGACGCCTGGATCTGCAACTCCGGCGGGGTGCGCAGCTTCAAGCCCTTGATGTCGTCGGGCCCGTTGATCGGCCGCACGTTGTTGGTGACGTTGCGAAAGCCGTAATCCCAGTTGCGCAGCAGGATGAAGCCCTGCTTCTCGGCGAGCGGCGCGAGCCAGTCCATCGCCGGGCCGTCGAGCACGCGATAGACGTGCTCCGGGCCGTCGAACACGAACGGCAGCATCACCGCCGCGAAAGCCTGATCGTACTTGTCCAACTGCCCCTGGGTGGGCAGCCCCATGTCGATGGTGCCGAGCTTGAGCTGCTGCGCCTGCTCGGGCGGCCCGCCCAACACGTTGTTGGGGAAGATGGCGATCTTGATCGCGCCATCGGTGCGCGCCTCGACCCGGCTGGCGAATTGCTTGGCGGCGACGTTGGCCGGATGGTCCTCCTGGGCGAAGTGCGCCCAGCGCAAGGTGAGCGGGGCGGCGCCGCGCGCCACGAAGGGTGCGGCAACGGCGAGGGCGGCGACCCCGGCGCCGGCCCTGAGAAAGCTTCTGCGATCCATAGGTTCCTCCTTCGGACTCATCCGCGAAAGCCGAAATAGTTCGGCAGGAACAACGCGAACCACGGCACGAACGCGACGATCAACAGGCCGATCAGCAGCACGAACAGATAGGGCAGCATCGCGCGCGAGGCGGGCTCGATGTCGCAGCGCATGACTGCACAGCACACGTAGAAGCCGACGCCGGCGAGCGGCATGAAGCCGCCGATACCCATGGCGATGACCAGCACCAGGGCGTAGTGCAGCCCGCTTACGCCGAGCTTGACCGCGATCGGCAGCAACAGCGGCGCCAGCACGTTGAGCGAGGGCAAGCCCTCGAGCAGCACGCCGACCGCGACCAGGAGCACGACCGAGCCGATCATGAACAGCTCGGTGCTGGCGCCGGCCGCCTGCAGCATCGTAACCAGGCGCTGGGGCAGATAGGCGACGGTCAAAGTCCAGGAAAATCCCGAAGCCGCCGCGAAGATGAACAGCAGCATGCCGGTCAGCGCCGCGGTGTCGGCGACCGTGCGCAGGAAGCTTCTCAAATCCATGGCGCGATAGACCAGCACGGCGAGCGCCAGGCCGTAGAGGACCGAGAACGCCGCCACCTCGGTCGGCGTCGCGACCCCGAAGAGAATCCCGGCGAGCAACATCGCCGGCATCAGCAGCGGCAGCACCGCCGCAAGGCCGGCGCGGCCCATGGCGGCAAGCGGCGCTCGCGCCGTGCGCGGCGCGCCGGCGCGGCGCGCGCGCACGTCGATGAGCAGCATCAGGCACAGCGCCATCACCGCGGCGGGCGCGAGCCCGCCGATGAACATGCCGGCGACCGACACGTTGGTGATCGAGCCGACGATCAGCATGGCGATGCTGGGCGGCACGGTCTCGCCCATGACGGCCGAGGCGGCGAGCACCGCCGCTCCCTCGGGCGCGCCGTGGCGCTCGCGCAATTCCTCGCGCATCACGGTGCCGACCGCCGCGACGTCGGCCGGCTTCGAACCCGACAACCCCGACACCAGATACATGCTGAGCACCGTGACCTGCAGCAGGCCTCCGCGCAGATGGCCGACCAGCGCGTGGATGAAGCGCACGAGCCGCACGCTGATGCCGCCCCGCTCCATGATCAGCCCGGCGAGGATGAAGAACGGAACCGCCAGCAGGATGAAGTTGCCGGTGCCGTTGACCATGGTCTGGGGCAGCACGACGAAGGACGCGGCGTCCGTCGCCCACAGGTAGGCGGCGGTCGCCAGCAGCAGCACGAACCCGACCGGAACGCCGGCGAGGATCGCCGTGAAGAACAGAACGAGCGCCGCGACGATGGCGGCATCGCCGGCAAGCCAGGCGAGCCAGGATTCGCGCGTCGCCGCCGCAACGGCCATGGCCAATACGAAGCCGCCGGCGACCCGCCAGGCGACGCCGCCGTGCGCGCGCCGCAGGTGGGCGAGCGCGTAGAACGCCATCAGCGCCATGCCGGCGGGAAGCGGCAACGCGATCAGGCCGGCGGGCAACTGCAGGATCGGCGTGCGCTCGCTCCAACTCGCGGCGATGAAATCGGCGGACGCCAGTGCGGTGACGCCGGCGACGAACAGGACGAGGATGTCGGCGAGCGCCAGGCACGCGGCCTCGGCCCGCCTGGGCACGAGGGCGAGGACGACCCGCACGAATGCATGCTCGCGCCGGCGATAGGCGACCGCGCCGCCGATGAACGCCAGCACCGAGAGACTCGATCGGGCGGCTTCGTCGGCCCACAGGAACGAATGCTGGAGGAAGGTTCGCGCCAGCACGTTGGCGACGACGACGACGAGTTCGCCCAACAGCGCCAGCACGACGAGGGCTTCGGCGACCCGGTCGACGCCGCGCAAAAGGACGCCGTCGGGAGACCGCGAGGGTGCAGCGACCCTACCCGTCACCATCTGCGCCGCGACGCTCATCGCTCGGCGGGACCGCCGCCGACGCGCTGCCGCTTGCGCTCGAACATGGCGCCCTCCCCGACTTGGCAATTTCGCCGACGCTGTGATCCGCGTCGTTCCCATTGCCGAGTCACTTATATACTAGTATATCACCTTCCAGCCAAGCCCGGAATCCGCCGCTGCCAGGAGCCGCCCGTGCCCGCGCCCCGACCGCAGACCGAAGCGCCCCCGCGGCTTGCCGCCAGCCGGACGCGCGCGGACAACGCGGCGCACCGCGTCTATTGCGCGCTGCGCGACGACATCGTGTCGATGCGCCGCCGACCGGGGCAGCCGATCGTCGAAAAGGAGATCGCGCTCAAGCGCGGGGTGAGCCGCACGCCGGTGCGCGAAGCGCTGCTGCGGCTCGCCGGCGAGGACCTCGTGGAGATTTTCCCCCAGTCGGGAACCTTCGTGGCGCGCATTCCGGCGAGCGCGCTGCCGGAGGCGATCCTGATGCGCATGGCGCTGGAGCAGACGACGGCGCGGCTCGCGGCCGAACGGGCCGACGCCGGCGACATCGCGCGCCTGCGCGACCTGATCGCGCGCCAGCGCCGCCTTGCGGCGCGCGGCGACCGCGACCGCTTCCACGACGCGGACGAGGCGTTCCACGCGGCGATCGCGCACGCCTCCGGCCACCCGGGCATCTGGCGCTTCATCGAGCAGGTGAAGGTGCAGGTCGACCGCTTTCGCCGATTGACCCTGCCGGTGCCCGGCCGCATGCGCCGCGTCCTCGACGAGCACGCCGCCGTCCTTGCCGCGATCGAGGCGCATGATCCGCCCGCCGCCGCCGCCGCCATGGCGGCCCATCTCGAGGGGTTGAGCGCCAGCATCGGCGGCGTGCGCGATCTCAATCCCGATTATTTCGTCGACGGCTCGCTGCCGCGGGCGGCATCGGCATGACCGCGATGGCGGCGGACGCGCCGATCGCCGAACGGCTCGCCGCCTACCGGCGCCTGTTCGACTTGACCGGCAAGACCGCCCTCGTGCTCGGCGCGGCCTCGGGCATCGGCAAGGCGTCGGCGGAGGCGCTGGCGGCGCTCGGCGCCGCCGTCATCTGCGCCGACAAGAACAAGGACGGGGTCGAGGCGACGGCGGCGGAACTCGCCGCGCACGCGCGCGCCGAGGCGCACGTCATCGATGCCGGCAGCGGCGCCGAGGTCGACGCGCTCGCGGCAGCCGTCGCGGCGCGGCATTTGCGCCTCGACATCGCCGTGACGACGCCGGCGATCCACGTGCGCAAGCTGATGCTCGACTACACCGACGAGGAATACGACCGCGTCGCCGACCTGAATTTGCGCGGTACCTTCCTGTTCCTGCGCGCGTTCGGCCGCATGATGACGCGCCAGGGCGGCGGCAGCCTGATCGCCTCGTCCTCGGTGCGCGCGACGACCTTGGAGCCGGGGCTTGCCATCTACGGGGCGACCAAGGCCGGCATCATCCAGATGGTGCGCGGGCTCGCGTCGGAAGTCGGGCGCTTCGGCGTGCGGGTCAACGCCATCGTCCCGAGCATCGTCGAGACGCCCCTGGTCGACCCGCTCAAGGCGCGCCCGCAGATCTTCGACGCGCTCGCCGCCCACACGGTGTTCAACCGCTGGAGCCGGCCGAGCGAGGTCGCGGCCTGCGTCGCCTTCCTCGCCTCGGACGCCGCGAGCTACGTCACCGGCAGCGCCTTCCTGGTCGACGGCGGCTGGACCGCCATCGACGGCCCGCCCACGGGGCTGACCCAGACGCATCAGGGGTAGTCGGCGCGCGCGCCGCGCAGCGGCCGCCGTCATATCTTTGATTGCAAATTGACTAAATTGAGCCTATGCTTGGGCCGTCGCCGATTGCGACGGGTGATTGAACAAATAGGCTGAACAAATGGACCGCGCCGGCCGACATCCGCCCCGGTGGAGGCGGGTGGCGCTGGCATGCCGGCGGCGGCCGAAAGGGGGCTGACATGGGTTCGAACGCGTTTATCGACATCGCCATCGGGCTTATCCTGATGTTTCTCGTTCTCAGCATGCTTGCCACGGTGATCAACGAGTTCATCGCCACCCTGTCCAAGCTTCGCG
>DASPVJ010000131.1:0-9331 GCA_035622435.1 Xanthobacteraceae bacterium
GCCGATGATCACGATGGTGAGCATGTCCATCGCCGCGGCAAGAAGGCCGGGAATGATGCCGGCGATGAACAGCTTGCCGATATCCTGCTCGGTGATGATGCCGTAGACCGCGAGCACGGTCGAAGGCGGCAGCATGGCGCCGAGCGTGCCGCCGGCGGCGATGACGCCGGTGGCGAAGGATTGCGGGTAGCTGTAGCGCCGCATTTCCGGATAGGCGACGGTGGAGAACGTCGCCGCCGTCGCCACCGAGGATCCGGAGATCGCGGCAAAGCCAGCGCAGGCGGCGATGGTGGCGATGCCGAGCCCGCCCTTGAGGTGGCCGCCGAAAGCGTTGGCGGCGCGAAACAGCTCGCGGCTCATCCCGGAATTGGAGACGAACGCACCCATCAGCAGGAACATCGGGATGACGCCGAAGGTGTAGTCGGTCACCGTGCGCATCGAGGTGAGCCCGACATTCTTCAGCGCCGGCGTGCCGCCGACGATGTAGGCGTAACCCGAGACGCCGACGAGGCCCATCGCCATCCCGACCGGCACGCGCAGCAGCATCAGCGCGAACAGCGCGAGGAAGCCAATGATGGCGACCGCGTCGGTGCTCAGATGCATGTCACGGACCGCGCCTCATGGCATCGCGCGCGCCTCATTCGACCGGCTTGATCTGGTATTGGCCGCCAAGGAGCTCGGGGTGGAAGATCAGCCGATAGGTGCGCACGGCGATGAGCAGCACCGCGGAGGCGTCGCCGATCCATGCCACCAGAAAAAACGGCCACACCGGCAGCCGCAGATCGAAGGTCGAGACGTTGTCGGCATAGGTGCCCATGACTTTGTCGAGCAGGGTGTAGGTCTGCACCGTGACCACGAACAGCAACACCAGGGTCGCAAACACGTCGATGACGCGCTTCGCCGCCTGGCCGACATTGGCATAGACGAGATCGACGGTGATGTGGGTGCCGCGATAGGAGGTGGCGGCGATGCCCCAGAAGATCAGGATGCCGAGCAGGAGCCGGCCGAAGTCGTAGCTGTCGGGAATCTGCACGCTGAAGAAGTAGCGCAGCAGCACCGAGACGAAGATGTCGGCGGCGACGAGGCCGACGAACACCGCAACAATGAGCTCGATGCCGTCGATGAAACGGTCCATGAGGTTGCGCGGCTGGCGCGCGGCGGGTTGGGATGTTTCAGCCGGCTGGTCAGTCATGATTCGACGGTTCCCGTGCGCAGCGAAGCCGCGCCTCGAAGGAGGCGGCGAAGGCGCGGCCGTCACCCTTCGAGGGCCGCGCTGCGCGCGCCCACCTCAGGATGACGGTCTCAGTTGATCAATACCCGGAATCGTATTTGGCGAGCGTCGCCTTGAGATCCTTGAGGATCGCGTCGGGATCGGCGCCGGTCTTCTTCACCGCCGCATCCCAGTTCTTCACCACCGGCCCGGCGGCGGCTTTCCATTCGCCAAGCTGGGCGTCGCTGATCGGGTAGACCTCCTGGCCGGGCTCGGCTTTGAGCTTGGCGATGCCGTCATGCTCGAAGTCGGCCCAAGGCGCCGCGACCTTCTCGGCCCATTGCCGGTTGCAGTGGTCGTCGATCACCTTCTGCTGCGCCGGCGACATCTGAGCGTAAGTCGATTTGTTCATTACCCAGACGAAGGCGGTGGTGTAGAGCGCGGCCTCCATATGGAACTTGGTCACCTTGTCGATGCCGAACAGCACGATCGAGCCCCATGGGAAGGTGACGGCGTCGGCAACGCCCTTCTCGAGAATGTCGCGCACCTCGGGCGCCGACGCCTGCACATTGGTGCCGCCAAGCTCGGTGACGAGCGAAGCCATCGTCGCATGTGCCGGGCGGATCTTCATGGCCTTGATGTCGGCCGGCACCATGATCTTCTT
Source organism: Xanthobacteraceae bacterium (assembly GCA_035622435.1). Lineage (GTDB taxonomy): Bacteria > Pseudomonadota > Alphaproteobacteria > Rhizobiales > Xanthobacteraceae > AP-16. The sequence goes on from DASPVJ010000131.1 coordinate 1,875, forward strand.
GCTGCGGGAATGGAACGTGCCGGGATCGTGCGCGAAGGCGAAGCAGAACTTCACGTCCTTCATCTCCTTCTGGGCGTATTTGCGGTACCAGTCGTCGAGCGCCTCGGAGCCGCCTTTGGCGTTGGCGAGCATGAACGGCAGGTTGGCGGCGTCGAAGATCGGGAACCGGCCGGGCTGGTAGCCGGGGCTGACATAGGTCACGTCGGCGATGCCGTCGCGCGCCATATCGTAATGGTCGAACGCCTTGCCGAGCTGCTGCGCCGGATAGACCTTGTAGGTGATGGTGCCGCCGGAATCCTTCGCGATCGAGGCGCCCCACTCTTCCATCGATTTCTGCAGCGGATGCGACGGCGGCACCCAGTGCGAGAGCTTGAGCTCGAAGCTCTTGTCCTCGGCCGAGGCCGCGCCAAGCCCGCAGACAAGGCTGAGCATCGCCAGGCCGCAGAGCTTGATCGGGCGCAGCCGGTGCATAGCGTTCTCCCTACTGGTTATTAGTTTCATTGCGAACTTTTCCATTTTAATCGCAAAAGCGCCCGACTGTACAGGCGGCGTGGCCGGCGAAGCTATTTCGCGAGCGATCGCTCAGAATTTTCGTGCGGCATACCGCCTGCTCCGGCCTCCCCTGCAGCGCGCAGCCTTCACGCCCTGAGCGGCAGTTACAATTTTCGATAAAATTGTTCGAGACGGCGCGAGGGTTGCTGCACGCTATCTGCGATCTGCGCGGCAAATCCCTTCGTTCTTAACTCGGCTGCAGCAGCCGCCGGTCTATCGCGTCCCTGAACAAAAAACCGGGAAAGCGCATTGCGCGCTCGACCCGCTCCGATAGGGGACGTCAGCCGATGTTGCCTCGCGTTGCGGCGACGAAGTGCGCCGCGGTCTTCATGTTGGCGTTCGCCGCTTTCGGTGCGCCGGTCGCCGCGCACGCGCAATTGCGGGTCGACGTGGTCGCGCTCGATCCGGCGGTGCTCGCAAGCCCGGCACCGGCCGCGCCCGAGCCGTTCGGCCTCAAGACCGTGCCGGTGGCTTATGGCGGGCTGCTCGCCAAATGGAACGGCGTCGCCGCCGACATCCGCGCCGAAAGCGAGGTCCTGGCGCATTGCCGCGAGGGGAGCGCACCCTGCCCGCCGGCGGCGCAGAAATTTCTCGCCGTCATCGCCGACGGCCGCGCCCATGACGGGCGCGCGCGCATCGGCATCGTCAACCGCGCCGTCAATCTCTCGATCCGGCCGACCAGCGATCTCGCGCAATGGGGCGTGCCCGACCGCTGGAGCGCGCCGCTCGCGACCTTCACCACCGGGCGCGGCGACTGCGAGGATTATGCCATCGCCAAGTACGTGGCGCTGCGGGCGGTCGGCATCGCCGAGGACGATCTGCGCCTGGTCATCGTCCACGATCTCGCCATGGACGAGGACCACGCCGTCCTGCTCGTCCGCTTCGAGACGAGTTGGATCGTGCTCGACAATCGCTGGCTGACGTTGGTCGCGGACAGCGAGATGCGCCGGGTGGTGCCGCTATTCGTGCTCGCGCATGACGGCGTCAAGCGCTTTGCCCCGGCGACGGTTGCCGAGATGCACCCGGCGGGAGCGCCCGCCGATGTGACCACCGCGGCGCCGGGCACGCTCGGCAACTAACCTCGCACTCACTCCTGCGTCGCCGGCTCTGCGGCGTATTTCCGCAGCAGCGGATATTGCAGGGCGGCGAACAGGAAGGTGAGCGGGATCACGCCGAACGCCTTGAACGCCACCCACGTATCGGTCGAAGCGTTGCGCCAGACGATCTCGTTGAGCACGGCGAGCGCGAAGAAGAACAGCGCCCAGCGCAGCGTCAGCTTGCGCCAGCCCGCTGCGGTGAGGTGGAACAGCGAATCGAACAGGACGCCGAGCAGCGGCTTGTTGAACAGGAGCCCGCCGCCGAGCACCGCGCCGAACAGCGCGTAGATGATGGTCGGCTTGATCTTGATGAACAGGTCGTTGTGCAGAACAAGCGTCAAGCCGCCAAAGATCAGCACGATGACCGCGGTCACGACCGGCATGATCGGCAGCGTCCGAGTGAACGCATAGGAGGCCGCCAGCGCCGCGACCACCGCGACCATGAACGTCGCCGTCGCGGTGAAAATCCCGTAGCGGGAATTGGCGGCAAAGAACAGGACGAGCGGCCCGAGGTCAAAGGCGAGCTTGAGGAGCGGCGGGAGCGGCGGCTTGGCGGGGGTCATGGCTCCTCAATTCCCGCAATGGCGCGGGCGAAATCCCGCGCCGAAAACGGCGCCAGATCATCGACGCTCTCGCCGACGCCGAGGAAGTGCACCGGCACGGCGAATTTCGCCGCGATGGCGACGAGAATGCCGCCCCGCGCGGTGCCGTCAAGCTTGGTCATGGCAAGCCCGGTGACGCCGGCCACCTTGCGGAAGATCTCGACTTGCGACAGCGCGTTCTGCCCGACCGTGGCGTCAAGCACGAGGAGCACCGCGTGCGGTGCCGACGGGTCGGCCTTTTTGATCACGCGCAGGACTTTCTCCAACTCGCCCATCAGCTCGGTCCGGTTTTGCAGCCGCCCGGCGGTGTCGATGAGGAGCACGTCGACGCCGCGCTCTTGCGCCGCGCGCACGGCGTCGAACACGAGGCCGGCGGCATCGGCGCCAGGCTCGCGCGCGACTACCAGCGCGCCGGTGCGTTCGCCCCAGATCTTGAGCTGGTCGATAGCGGCGGCGCGGAAAGTGTCGCCGGCCGCGAGCATCACGGTGCGGCCTTCGCCGAGGAATTTAGCCGCAAGCTTGCCGATGGTCGTGGTCTTGCCGGAGCCGTTGACGCCGACGACGAGGATGACGAACGGCCTTCTGCCCGCGTCGATGGCGAGCGGCCGCGCGACCGGCACTAGCGCCTTCTCGACCTCCGCCGCCACCACCGCCTTGACCTCCTCCGGCGAGATCGCGGCGTCAAAGCGGCCCTCGCCGAGCGCGGCCGCGATGCGGCCGGCGGTTTCGAGGCCGAGGTCGGCGCGGATGAGCACATCCTCGATCTCGGCGATTACCGCCGCATCGAGCCGGCGTTTGGCGACGAGGTCGGTGATGGCGCCGCCGAGTGCCGAGGAGCTGCGCTTGAGGCCGCCGGACAGGCGCTGCCACCAATTGCCTTTTGTTTCGGTCGCGCTGTCGTCCATGTCCACAATGCTGTCGCCGTTACGGCGCTCGTGATAGCGGTTTCGCCACGGTAGGCAAACATGACCCCGGAACAGATGGTGTCGCGGCTCCTCTACCGCGACGGGCTGATGCTGGTGATCGACAAGCCGGCGGGCTTTGCCGTGCATCGCGGACCCAATGGCGGCGGAAGCCTGGACGACCATTTCGACGCCCTGCGCTTCGGCTTGCCGCGCGCGCCGGCGCTGGCGCATCGGCTCGACCGCGACACCTCCGGCTGCCTCGTGCTCGGCCGCCACCGCAAGGCGCTCGCGCAGCTCGGCCGGCTGTTCAAGAACGGCGCGGTCGAGAAGACCTATTGGGCCGTGGTCGAAGGCGCGCCCGAGGCGAACGACGGCATCATCGACCTCGCGCTCGGCCGCCGCGACGCGCGCCGCGGCTGGTGGATGAAGCCAGATCCAAAGGGTCAGCCGGCGGCGACGAAGTGGACCGTACTGGGGCGCGGTTCTTCCACCTCCCCCTGGAGGGGGGAGGTCGCCGGCCGGAGCGCCCAGCGCGAAGGCGGGCGGGTGGGGGTGAACGGCCTCGCCACATCACCCCACCCCGACGCCGCGCCTCCGCGCGCCGTCGACCCTCCCCCTCCAGGGGAGGGTGCGTTGACTTGGCTCTGCCTCGAACCGCTGACCGGGCGCACGCATCAGCTCCGCGTGCATTGCGCGGAGATGGGCTGGCCGATCCTGGGCGACGCGGTCTACGGAACGGCGCCGCGCGCGGGCGGCGCGATCCTGCATCTGCACGCCCGCGAAATCGTGGTCCCGCTCTACAAGAACCGCGCGCCGATCAAAGTCATCGCGCCGCCGCCGCCGCATATGCGCGAGGCGCTGGCGCGCTGCGGCTGGGATGCGGAACGCGACGCCGCCTAATCTGACCCGCGAAGCGCGCGTCGCAGATATCAAGCCGCCAGCAATTGCCGGCCGTCATGCGCGGCGATCCGCGTTTCGACGATCGAACCGGGGGCGGCGGCAGTTGCGAGCTTGACCGGAGTGAATTGCTCGGTGCGGCCGCGCTCGCCGGATTCGGCAAGCACGCGGCGGATCGCGCCGATCTCGGCGTCGAGATGGCGCCGCAGGGCGAGCGCGGCGCGCTCGCGCAGGCGCCGGGCGCGCTCCTTCACGACCGCGCGCGGAAGCTGCGGCATCCGCGCAGCCGGCGTGCCCGGCCGCGGCGAGAATGGAAACACGTGCAGGTGCGTCAGCCCGCATTGCTCGACGAGATCGAGTGAGCGCTGGAACATCGCCTCGCTCTCGGTCGGAAAGCCGGCAATGAGATCGGCGCCGAACACCAGGTCCGGCCGTAGCCGGCGCAGCGCTGCGCAGAACGCGATGGCGTCCTGGCGCGAATGCCGGCGCTTCATCCGCTTGAGGACGAGATCGTCGCCCGCCTGCAGTGACAGATGCAGATGCGGCATCAGCCGCACGTCGTTGGCAAAGGCGTCGATGAGGTCGCGGTCGGCCTCGACCGAATCGATCGAGGAGAGCCGCAGCCGCTTGAGCTCGGGCACATGCTTGAGGATCTGCTTGATGAGCGTGCCGAGCTTCGGCGCCCCGGGAAGATCGTCGCCGTAGCTCGTGATGTCGACGCCGGTGAGCACGACCTCGCGATAGTCATTGGCGACGAGGCGGCGCACATCCCCGACCACAGCGCCCATCGGCACCGAGCGCGAAGGGCCGCGCCCATGGGGAATGACGCAGAAGGTGCAGCGGTGGTCGCAGCCGTTCTGCACCTGGACGAAGGCGCGGGCGCGCCCTTCGAAGCCGTCGATCAAGTGCGCGGCGGTCTCCGTGACCGCCATAATGTCATTGACGATCGCCTTCGGCGCGCTTTCGAGGCCGAAGGCAGCGCGCGCCTCTAGCCACGACGCGGCGCTGAGTTTCTCGACATTGCCGACGACGCGGTCGGTCTCCGGCATGGCGACGAAGGTCTGCGGCTCGATCTGCGCCGCGCAGCCGGTGACCACGATCTTCGCCTGCGGCCGCCCGCGGCGCAGCGCCCGGATCGCCTGCCGCGCCTGGCGTACCGCCTCCGCCGTCACCGCGCAGGTGTTGACTACCACCGTATCGGCGAAGCCGGCGCGCTCCGCCTCGCGGCGGATTACTTCCGACTCGGCGGCATTGAGCCGGCAGCCGAAGGTAACGACCTCGACGCTCATTGCTCAGGCTGCTCCGGCATCGGCGAAAAGCGCCGCATCGAAGCGGCCCTTGCGCTCATATTCGACCGGCCCGGTCATCAGCACGTGATCGTCGGCCTCGCGCCACTCGATCGCAAGATCGCCGCCGGGCAAGGTTACCGTCACCTTGCGGCCGGTGCGGCCGAGCCGCGCGGCGGCGACCGCGGCGGCGCAGGCGGCAGAGCCGCAGGCCTTGGTGAGGCCGGCGCCGCGTTCCCAGGTGCGGATCGTGACGCGGTCGCGAGAAGCGACCTTGGCCAGCGTGACATTGGCGCGCTGTGGAAACAACGGATGGTGCTCGAGCTGCGGGCCGATCTGGTGCAGATCGTAAGCCTGCGGATCGTCGACCCAGAAAATCACGTGCGGGTTGCCCATGCTCACGGCCGACGGCGACTTGAGAACTGGCGCGTCGGGCGGCGCGAATGTCAGATCGATCGCACGCGTGTCCGCCATTTGCCGCTTGAGCGGGATCTCATCCCAGCGCCAGCGCGGCTCGCCCATATCGACGGTGCACGTCGTTGTGCCGGCCGCCGAACAAACAATCAGGCCGGCCGGCGTCTCAAACCGCAGCGTGGACTTGCCGGTCTCGGCGCTGAGCAATGCCGCGACGCAGCGCATGCCGTTGCCGCAGGCGCCCGCCTCCGAGCCGTCGCTGTTAAAGATGCGGATCGCGGCGTCGCCGTTGCGGTGCGCTGGGTAAAGCGCCATCAACTGATCGTAGCGCTCCTGGCGCGCCGCCGCGCGCGCCTCGGCGCCGGAAATCATCTGCGGCTCGCGCCGCAGATCGACGATCACGATCTCGTTGCCGAGACCGTTCATCTTGACGAATTCCCGTTTCGCCAGTGCGCCCATGATAAAGCCCGAATGTCAGGGACTTATATGAGGAATCGGGTCGCGCCCGCCAGTGGCGCGATGCCGATTTGGGCGGGCGACGGTACGGACGCCGTGCTAAAATTCAGGTAGCGGTGACGTTTGGGGGCGACGTTTGGGGCGGCGTAGCAGTTCCGTTCTGCATCATCCGTATCAGGAGACGCTGATGTGCTTTCGCTCTGCGCTGTGCTTTGGTTTGGCGGCTGCGTCCATCGGTTTGGCAGTTCCTCAGTGGGCCCAGGCGCAGCAACCGGCGCAAACGCCCACCGCCCCCGCGGCCAAGCCCGACGCACCGGCAGCGCCCACTGCGCCCGCGGCCCCCGCCACGCCTAAGCCGGACGCCAACGCCCAACCAAGCGACCCGTTCGGCGAGGACACGACGCTCGCCGCCAAGCCGATCGTCTATCTCAAGGGCTCCGGCAATTGGGACTCCGCCTTCGAGACGATCACCGGCGCCTTCAAGAAGCTCAGGATCTATGTCGACAAGGAGGGGCTCAAGGCCGACGGCCCGGCAATGACCATCTTCACCGCGACCGACGACACCGGCTTCCAGTTCGAGGCCGCGGTGCCGGTCGCCGACGCGCCCAAGAACCCGCCGCATGGCGAGATCGCCGCCGGCAAATCGCCGGAAGGCCACGCGCTCAAATTCGTCCATCGCGGCTCTTATGACGGGCTCGACAATACCTACGAGGCGATCACCAATTATCTCGACGAGAAGCGGCTCGAGGCCAAGGACGTGTTCATCGAGCAATATGTCACCGATCCGCTGTCGACCAGCGAGGATAATCTGGTGATCAACGTCTTTGTCCCGATCAAATGAGCCGCGGTTGACAGGCCAAGAGGCGCTCACTAGGTTCCGCCCGCTCTCGCAAGAGACCGCAAGACCCTCGATGCCGACCGGCCCAGGAGGCCGGAGGCCCCCGCCCGACAGCGCGATGCGCCCTCGGGCGCAAAGGTGTTTTTAGAATGTTCGATACGCTTTCCGAGCGTCTCAACGCGGTCCTCGACCGCCTGACCCGGCGCGGCGCCCTGTCGGAGGCGGATGTCGAGGCGGCGCTGCGCGAGGTGCGGCGCGCGCTCCTTGAAGCCGACGTCGCGCTCGACGTCGCCCGCGCCTTCACCGAGGAGGTGAAGACGCGCGCGGTCGGGATCGAGGTGATCAAGTCGGTCACGCCGGGCCAGATGGTGGTCAAGATCGTGCACGACCAGCTCGTCGAGACGCTCGGC
>DASPVJ010000132.1:0-6107 GCA_035622435.1 Xanthobacteraceae bacterium
GCCGCGCAGCGGCACCTCGTTGAGCAGCGCCTGCTCGGGCTTGGTGAGGCCGAACAGGTCGGCGGCCTTGGCGGCCTGCGGCTTCGTCAGCTTCATCTGGCCGAGCAGCGCGCCGACGATCAGCATGGGCGAGAAGCCGCCGATCTCGCCGCAGATGTATTTCCAGCTCCAGCCCTTCTCGCGCTTGAGGTCGAGGATCTTTTCGGTCAAGTCCGCACGGGTCATAGGTTCCTCCTTTGGAGCAAGATTCTTCACCTCTCCCCGCTTGCGGGGAGAGGTCGACGCGCAAAGCGCGTCGGGTGAGGGGGACTATCGACAGGCTCCGACTCGTTGACACTCCCCCTCACCCCGACCCTCTCCCCGCTTGCGGGGAGAGGGGGACCCACGCCCGGGCGCACCGTCGGCACCTTGCGCGGATCGCGCCCGGCGCCCTCGCCTTGGGCGAAGCTGCGGCTGCGGCTCACCAGGAAGTCGATGACGTGGTTGCGCACCGCGTAGTAGAGCGGATGGCGGTGAACGTCGGCACGCGCGCGTTCCTTCGGCAGCGGGTTGTCGACGATCTCGGCGAGCACGGCGCCGGGGCCGTTGGTCATGAGCACGATGCGGTCGGCGAGGTAGATCGCCTCGTCGACGTCGTGGGTGATCATGAATACGGTCTGGCCGGCGGTGAGGCAGATGCGGCGCACCTCGTCCTGCAAGGTGCCGCGGGTGAGCGCGTCGAGGGCGGAGAACGGCTCGTCCATGAGCATGATCTTCGGCTCGATCGAGAGCGCGCGGGCGATGCCGACCCGCTGCTTCATGCCGCCGGAGAGTTCCGCCGGGCGCTTGCCCTCGGCGCCGGAGAGCCCGACGAGGTCGATGAAGGTCTGCGCGCGCGCCCGCACCTGCGCCGCGTTCCATCCTCGCCATTTCGACGAGACCGCGTAGGCGACGTTGCCGATCGTCGTGCGCCAGGGAAGGAGCGCGTGGCTCTGGAAGATGACCGCGCGGTCGAGGCTCGGGCCTTCGATCGCCTGCCCGTCGACGATGACGACCCCGGCGGACGGCCGGTCGAGGCCGGCGAGGATGTTGAGCACGGTGGTCTTGCCGCAGCCGGAATGGCCGATGACGCAGACGAACTCGCCGCGCCGCATGGCAAGCCACAGGTCGGCGAACACCGTGGTCGCGCCGCCGCCCGGCGCCGGAAAGCTGCGCGCGATGCCCTCGATCGAGATGAACTTTTCGCCCGACACGGCCATCACTCCGGAAACGTCACCAGCCGCGTCGCCCGCGCCAGCGCCTGATCGAGCGCCATGCCGACGATGCCGATCACCAGGATGGCGGTGATGACGTTGGTGATCGACAGGTTGTTCCATTCGTTCCACACGAAGTAGCCGATGCCGGTGCCGCCCACCAGCATCTCGGCGGCGACGATGACGAGCCAGGCGATGCCGATCGAGATGCGCATGCCGGTGAGGATGGTCGGCGCCGCCGCCGGCAGCACGATGGTGAACGCGCGCCGCAGCGGGCCGACCTCCAGCGTCTTGGCGACGTTGAGCCATTCGCCGCGCACCGAGGCCACGCCGAACGACGTGTTGATCAGCATCGGCCACAGCGAGCAGACGAAGATGACGAAGATCGAGGACAGCGCCGAATCCTTGATGGTGTAGAGCGCGAGCGGCATCCAGGCGAGCGGCGAAATCGGCTTCAACACCTGAACGAACGGATCGAGGGCGCGGCTCATCAGCGGCGACATGCCGATCAGGAATCCGATCGGGACGGCCACCGCGACCGCCAGCAGATAACCGACGCCGACGCGGCCGATCGAATAGGCGAGCTGGATGCCGATGCCCTTGTCGTTCGGCCCGTTGTCGTAGAACGGCCGGCGCAGGTGCTCGCCGATCTTTACGGCTACGTCGAGGGGCCCCGGCATCGCTGACTTGCCCTGGGTCGCGCTCAAGCCCATCAGCTTGGCGTAGGCCGGATCCATCGGCGCGACCGCCGTCGTGCCGCGGGTGGCGAGATGCCAGCCGAGCACGAAGGCCGCAAACAGCGCCGCCGACAAAACGGCCGCCCGCAGGCCGAGGGATCGCTGCATGACTCAGGCGCTCGCGATGGCGAGGCGCCGCCAAGGGACGGTCGACATGGCTCCGGCTCGCTTTAGGGCGGCGCCGCGCGGGCTGCGCCGCCGTGCATTATGCCTTGAAGTTTGCAATGGGCGTGCCAGTCCGCTGCCCCGGGCGGGGCGGCAATAATTCATTCCAGTCAAAGGCTTGCGGCGCACCGGTGACCCTCGCGCCCAATTCGTGACCAGCCGGCCGCTTAATATTTCGGCAGCACCCGCAACCACGTCAAACCCGCCGGATCGCGAAGCTCTTGACGTAATCCTCCGGCCGGGCCGGATCGAACTCCTTGCCCATCACCTTGAAATGTTTGCTGACGCTCGCCGGCGGGGTCAGGCCCATCTCCGCCATCACCTTGGCGGTGTCGGTCGCGAGATAGACCTGGGCGGCGATCGCCGCGTAATCGACGTCGTCCTTCATATGGCCCCACCGTTTCATCTGGGTGAGGATCCAGATGGCGAACGATTGCCAGGGGAAGGGATCGAAATCGACGCGCTTGGGGTCGGTCTTCACGTTGCCGAGCCCGTCCGCGTAGGTGCCGACCAGCGCCTGCTCGACCACGATCTCCGGCTGATTGAGATAGGCCGCCGGCGCGATGGCCTCGGCGATTTGCTTGCGGTTCTCCGCCTTCGACGCGAACGCGGTGGCGTCGATGATCGCCTTGAGCAGCGCCGCGAAGGTGTTGGGCATGGCGGTGAGAAACTCCCGCGACGCCCCGAAGGCGCAGCACGGGTGGCCGTCCCAGATTTCCTTCGACACGAGGTGGATGAACCCGACCCCGTCGTAGACGGCGCGCTGGTTGACCGGGTCGGGGCCGAGGAAGCCGTCGATGTTCTCGGCGCGCAGGTTGGCCACCATCTCCGGCGGCGGCAGCACGCGCAATTGCACGTCGGCGTCGGGGTCGACGCCGTGCTCGGCCAAATAATAGCGCAGCAGATAATTGTGGATCGAATATTCGAACGGGATGCCGAACTTCATCCCTTTCCATTCGCGCGGGTCGCGCCGGTCCTTGTGCTTGACCGACAGGATGATCGCCTGGCCGTTGATGTTCTCGATCGCCGGAATGGTGTAGGGCACCGGGTTCGAGCCGACGCCGAGCGTGATCGCCAGCGGCATCGGCGAGAGCATGTGGGCGGCGTCGTATTCCTTGTTGAGCGTCTTGTCGCGCACCACCGCCCAGCCCGCGGTTTTCACCACCTCGACGTTGAGGCCGTGGCGGGAATAGAAGCCGAGCGGGTGCGCCATGATGATGGGCGTCGCGCAGGTGATCGGGATGAAGCCGATCTTGAGGTCGGTCTTCTCCAGCGGTTGCGCGGCGGCGAACAGGTCGGCGGCGAACCGCAACGGCAGGAACTGCGCGACCGCGGCGAGCGCGGTCGACGCGCCGACGGTCTTGAGGAAGGCGCGCCGCGCCGGGTCGTGGGGAAACAAGGCGCGCATCACGGCGGAAGCGACCAGGCGTTGGTAGCGCGCCTCCTCGCCGAGCGCGCGGGCAGCGCGTTCGTGCTCCTGCGCGTTGGCGTGGCGCCCGCAACTGCAGCCGGCCGCGAGCGTCACCTGCGGGTCGAGCGGATCATCGAAGGTCGACATATGGCGTTTCCGTCATTGCGAGCGACGCGAAGCAATCCAGAGCAGCACGCGCGACCGATCCTGGATTGCTTCGTCGCCCTTCGGGCTCCTCGCAATGACGCAGTCGCTCATTCCGCCGCTTCGGCGACGACGGCCGGCTTGGCGAACGGCAGCCCCTCCTCGATCGGCAGCGAGGGGTCGCGCGACCATTCGTTCCACGAGCCGAAGTACATGCGCACGTCGTCGACCCCGGCTTCCTTGAGCGCCACGAGCGTGTTGGAGGCGCGCGCGCCCTTGAAGCAATAGAGGACGACCGGGGTCTCCGGGCCGATGCCGACGGTCGCGCACTCGGCGAGGATTTCCTCGCGCGACTTGAGCATCGGGCCGGTCGGGGTCGGCTTCATCATGCGGTACCACTCGATCCACACCGCGCCGGGAATGCGGCCCTTGCGCGGGCAGAAGTCCTTGCCGTAGGGGGACGAGCTTTCCCCGATCCATTCGTCGACGTCGCGCACGTCGAGCTTGGCGATCGACGGATCGTCGACCATCTCCTTCATCTCGGCGAGGTCGACGAAGATCGCGGCCGCCTTGGGATCGACGATGAAGGTCTTGGGCGCGGGCGCCGGAACCTCGGTGGTGGTCGGCAGGCCGGCGGCGGTCCAGGCGGCGTAGCCGCCGTGCAGGATCAGCACCTTCGGATAGCCGAGGTAGCGCAGCAGCATGTAGCCGCGGCACGACTGGCCGAAGCCGGTGTTCATCGACTGCTCGTAGATGACCGCCGTCTCCGCGCCGGACAACCCCGCGTCCCCGAACGCCTTGGCGAACTTGTCGCTCAAGGCTTTCAGGCCTTCCGGCGTCGACGTCGCGAGGTAGGTGAAAATGTCGTGGATGTTGACCGCGCCCGGCAAGTGGCCGGCCGCGTAGGTCGCGGGATCGCGGGTGTCGACGAGAACGATGTTCTCGGTCTTCAACAATGCGGCGAGTTCAGTCGGCGTAACGAGGACCTTGTCGCTCATGGCTTGCTCCTGTGCTCGAGCGTCCCAGTCGGTCTTGCAGGCGTTTTTCTCCCGATAGGTCTCCGGTTGCGGCCGTGGCCGACGCGCCTTCGATCATCGCGGCATGTCGGCGAGCATCTTCCGGAGTTGCTTGGTTGCCGGCGTGACGATGGCAACGAAATAGGATTCGCGCAGCCGCCGCTGGGCGGCGCCGGTGGTGACGTAGCCCCGCGCGCCGCAGTGGAGCATCGCCCAATGGGCGGCCGCGACCGTGGCTTCGCCGGCGGCGAGGCGCGTCTCGATCACCCGGCGCCAATAGGCGGGGTCGGTCGCGAACGGCGTCGCGGCCAGCTCGGCGACCGTCGCTTCGATGCCGCTCAGCTTCTCCGCGAAGTCCTCGGGCTGCATCTCGAGATATTTGTTCACGTGGCCGTGCGAGGTCTTCATCTGCCGCATGAGGTCGATGCAGCCGCGGATCAGGCCGATCGCCATGCCCGCCTGAAGCAGCACGAAGCCCGCGCGGATGCGCTTCAAGTAGGGCTCGATCGGATCGGCGAGCACGTTGCGGTCGGGGATGAAGACGTCGCGGAGCTGGACGCCGAAGGTGCGGGTGCCGTCGAGCGCGACGAACTTGTGGTCGCCGACGAGCTTCACGCCTTCCGACGCGCACGGCACGATCGCCATGACGAAGCGGCGGGGCGCGTCCTCGACCTCGAACACCGCGCCGAAGTAGTGGTCGGGGCCGAGATTGGAGACCCAGGGCAGCGCGCCGCGCACGGTGAAGCCGCCGGCGACGCGGCGCGCCTTGAGCCGCATGGTCTCGATGCCGAAGAAGGTTTTCATCGGATTGGACAGGCCGGTGCCGCCGAGCACCTCGCCGCGCGCCGCGCCGCGGCCGATCGCGTCCTTGAGCGCGGCGTTGTCCGAGGCGAACACGTACCAGGCGAGCGCGTCCTGGCACCACATGCAGAACGCCGTCGCCAGGCAGTGCTCGCCCGCCGCCGCCATGGCGGCGATGGCGGTGGAGAGATCGGCGCGCTCGCGATCGGCCTGCGGCAGGTGGCTGGCGTAGGCGCCGGCCGCGCCGAACGCGCGCAGCACCGTTTCGGGGTAAAGCCCCGCGTCGATGTCGCGCACGATCGGCGCGAGATCGCGCGCGGCGATCCGGCGCACCGCGTCGACGACCGGCGCGCCGGCGGCCTTGACCGCGCTCTCCTGCCTCACCGCGCCGACATCGAGCATCGCGATGGCCTTCGTTCTTGCCGCGCGCGATCAGGCGAGCGCGACTTCGAGATTGACGGGCCGGCTGAACGTGTTGGCGACCGGCGACCACACCCGCGCGTGGGCGACGAGCGCGTCCAATTCGGCGCGCGGCCGGTCGGCTTCCAGCGTGACCTTGGCGCGCACGTCGGTGAACCCGACCGGCTTGTCGGAGAGGTCC
>DASPVJ010000133.1:0-13453 GCA_035622435.1 Xanthobacteraceae bacterium
GTTCGACGCGACAAACATGCGCACAGGGAGATTATGCCCGTGACACCCAAGTTCCGGCTCGCCGTCATCGTCGCGGCGTTGGCCTGCGGCGCGCTGACTCCATCCTTGTCGCTCGCGCGCGGATGGGGCGGCGGGCATTTCGGCGGCGCCCACTTCGGCGCGTTCGGACACTTGCACCGCACCGGCATCGCGATGAGCGGTCGGCGCGGCATGGAACGCATCACGCATCGCTCCGGCGGGAACTTGGCCTCGCGCATCCACGGCCGCGGGTTGACGTTCCGATCCGGGCGCACGGGCAGCGCGACCGGCGAGCGCAGCGACACTCGGCCGCGTCCCTCCCGCGGCCCGATCCTGACGATCCGGCGCGCCCCGATTGGAACGGTGGCAACCTCTAGCCCGGTCTCCATTGGTCCAGGGGCCGCGGGCGGCAGCGCTCCCGGCGCGGGCAATGGAGGTTCTTCAACCGCGGGCGGGAGTTCCGGCCCGCCGGGCCGCGGCGGTTTCTTCCCGCCGCCCGCCGGCGAGGGACGCTACGTGCCCAACGAGGTTCTGCTCGATGTCGCCTCGGGCGTGCCCCCCGAGCAGCTCGACGCGATCGCCCAGCGTTTCAACCTCACCCGCCTCGATGTCCATCCGCTGCGGCTGGCCGGGCGCAGCATTCATCGCTGGCGCATCGACGACGGCCGGTCGGTGACCGCGGTGATCAAGTCGCTTGCGAGCGAAGTCCGCATCGTCGGCGCGCAGCCGAATTATTTGTACCAGGAAGAGGCGCGGGAGCGGGAAGGCCGGACCGCCAACGAAGGCGACCCGGCCCAATACGTGATCGCCAAGCTGCACCTGACCGAAGCGCACCGGCTTGCCACCGGCGAGAGCGTCCTCGTCGCGGTGATCGATTCCGGAATCGACAGGGGCCATCCGGATCTCGCCGGAGCGATCGCCGCAAGCTTCGACGTGCTCGGACCGCATCAGGCGCACTTCCACGGCACCGCCATGGCCGGCGCAATCGCCGCCCGCGGCCAGCTGATCGGGGTCGCACCGCAGGCGCGGCTGCTGGCGGTGCGCGCGCTCGACGCCAACGGGCAGGGCACCACGGTCGGCATCGCCGACGGGATCGATTGGGCGGCGGGCCGCGGCGCGCGCGTCCTCAACCTGAGCTTTGCCGGTCCGCACGATCCGTTGCTGCAGCAACATCTGGCGGCCGCCCATGCCCGCCGCATCGTGCTGGTGGCCGCCGCGGGCAACGCCGGCCCCGCTTCGCCGCCGCTCTATCCGGCCGCCGACGCCAACGTGATCGCCGTGACGGCGACCGATGCGGACGATCGGCTGTTCGCGCAGGCCAATCATGGGCGCCACATCGCGCTTGCCGCTCCCGGCGTCGACGTTCTCGAACCGGCGCCGGACGACGCCGTCCAGCTGATCTCCGGAACGTCGGTGGCCGCCGCCCACGTGAGCGGCATCGCCGCCCTGATCCTCGAGCGTGCGCCCGCGCTCGGTCCCGAGGAGGTTCGGGGCATCCTGCTGCGCAGTGCCGCGGCGCTGAGCGGACGCGATGGCGGGGACAGTTCCGGCGCCGGGCTGACCGACGCGCTGCGGGCCGTCGAGCGGGCGAGCGCCACGACGCAAATACACGCGCCCCCGGGCATGCCGTTCGCGGCCCAATAATTCGCGCCACAAGCTACGGGTCGACGAGCGGCTGCGGAAAGCAGCGCCCCCGTACGCGGCGGACAACTAAAGCGTGATGGCTTTTCTTCGAATCACCATCACGCTTTAGTTTATTGTTGGAGCATGACGTTTTCCGAAAACCGGTACCCACTTTTCGGCATCATGCTCTAACTCTTGAGCCCGGCGGTGCGCGCCACTTCGGACCAACGTACGACTTCGCTGCGAATGAAAGCGCCGAACTCGTCCGGCCCGGCGTCGAGCGGATCGTAGCCTTGCTTGCGCAGGGTCTCGACGGCGTCCGGCGCGTGCATCGCCTTGCGGGCGGCGTCGGCGAGCTTGTCGATCACCGGCCGCGGCGTGCCCGCGGGCGCCAGCAGCCCCAACCAGAGACTGGTGTCGAAATCGGGCATCCCGGCTTCCGCCATGGTCGGCACGTCGGGAAGCGCGCTGGGACGTTTGTCGGCCGCGGTGGCAAGCGCCGTCACCTTGCCCGAGGCGATCTGGCCGACCACGCCGGAGGCGGGCGCGAAGAACATCGTGATGCGGCCGGCGATCACGTCGGTGATCGCCTGCGGGCTTCCCGGATAGGGCACGTGTACCAGATCGAGGCCGGCACGCTGGGCAAACAGCGCGGCACAAAGGTGCGGCAGGCTGCCCGCGCCGACCGAGGCATAGAACACTTGGCCGGGCTTCGCCTTGGCAAGCGTGACGAGTTCGGCAACGCTGTGCACGTCCGTCGTCGGATTGACCACGAGCACGATGGCGAGGTTGGCGAGAAGCGCAATCGGGGCAAAGTCCTTGCTCATGTCGAAAGACGGTGCGGGGTTGACGATCTCGTTGGTGAGCGTCGACAGCGCCGGGACAAACAGCGTGTAGCCGTCATTGGCGGCGCGGGCGACATATTGAGCGGCGATGCTCGATCCCGCGCCCGGCTTGTTCTCGACGACGAATTGCTGACCGAGGAGAGGCCCCGCTCCCTGGGCAAAGACGCGCCCGGCGATGTCGGAGGCCGCGCCCGGCGTGAAGCCGACGATGAGGCGGATCGGACGCGATGGATAGACGTCCTGCGCGAGCGCGCGCGGCGACGACAAGAGCGCGGCAAGGCCGAGCAGGGAGATGGTGCGCCGATCGACCCGAGACATCGCCGTCCTCCCGCTATCGTTTTTACTTGGTGAGCCCGCCGGGAATCGAACCCGGGACCTGCAGATTAAAAGTCTGTCGCTCTACCAACTGAGCTACGGGCTCTCGGCGCGCTGTGTAGGAGCCGCATCCAGGCGGGTCAATAGCGCGTCGGGATTCGCCGGTCAGATCAGGGCGTCGTGGGTTCCGCGACGGGCCATGTTGAGCGCGGTGACGCCGCACAGGGCGCGCGTGCGTTCCAGCGCCGTCGGCGTGTCGGTGCACGGGCCGGTGACGAGATCGACCTTGAGCCCCATGCGGTCCAGCACCGTCTTTCCGCCCAGCGCTGCCAGCGGGTCGGCGGCCGCCAGGATGACCTTCACCTCGGCTCGCCGGCGCTTGAGGCAGTCGATGAAAACCGGAACGTTGGCGCCGAGCATGTCGCTGCCGCACTCCATCACCACCGCATCGGCGGGCATCGACAGGCACACGTCGAGCATGTGCTCGAAGAGCCCGTCGATGTCGGTACGGTTGGCCGGACAGGTGCTCGGCAGGCCGAAATCGAGGAAATCGAGCGCCTCGGCGGCGCCAAAGTCGCGATAGATGGCCAGCTCGCGCAACGAGGCTACCCCGGTTGCCTTGAGCACGACCACGGTTCCATGGCCCTGGTGGCGCAACGATTGCAGCACCGCGATCCCCGCGGTCGTTTTGCCGGCCTCGGCGGACGTGCCGACGAGGAGAAAAGTGGGTGCCGCGCGATCGGTCGCGCCGGCGGCGGCGCCGACCGCAAATTGCCGGATGTTCAGGTCGCGGTCGTGTTGGTCGCGCAGCGTGCCGAGATACTTGACTTGCCCGAGATACGACTTCTCGACCGGGGAGTCGCCCATTAAGTCGCCGACAATGCCGCATTCGGCCAACACCCAATAGGCGTTGTCCGGAACCAATCCGCCGCTGGGCGGACCGCCGACCAGCCAGCGGGTCGAATCCCGGTGGCCGGGAGCGCCGAGGAAAACGTCTCCCGGAGCAATGACCATCGGCCGTCCCGACTCGGCTTCCACCGTAATCGGTTCGTCCTCGGTCAGCTCAAATGCGCAGACGTTGCCTTCGAGACCGGGCACGGCGCGATAAAGGCAGCGGTCGAGCGGCGGGAGGCGCCGCAGAACCGATGTCCGCTTGAAATCCGTCACGCCGAATAAGCCGCCGACCGAACTCCCCGTCGCGCGTGCGCGCTGCGCGCTATTCGTGGGCGATGTGAAGTTTCTTGCCGGTTATCAGCTTGCTCGCGGCGATGCCAAGTGCCTTGGCGATTTCGGCCTTGTTCGCGGCGGTCACAGTCTTGGTCTGGATCAGCTTTCTGCGGGCCCAGTGGCGATCATGGTCGCCGGACTTGCCCTTGGTCGGCACGAAACACATGGGAATCCCCCAGTCGATGTTGCGCGGCCCGTATCGCAACGCGTCGGGCCGCTGGTAGGCGGGTTGACGCAATCAGCTTATCCGATCCGTACGGGTGGGCAAGCCGATACCGAAGCATAGCCAAGGGCTTTGGTGGCAAATGTGAAATACTTCACATAGGGCCCTCGAATGACGGAATAACCTTGTCCCGGTACCGGAACCGGGGCGGTAGAATGCCGAGTAGTGGGAATGGCAGCCTGTGCTACTTTTGCAAGCGCGGCCATTTCGCCAGGACTGTCCGACAGATCGCCTTCCATCAGTGGACCGACAAAGGTTATGTGTTCTGCCGCGTTGAGGTCCCGGTCGGCGTGTGCGATCGGTGCGGTTCCTACGATTGGAGCGAGGAAGCGGAGGCCGCCATCGAAGCGGCGGTTCGTCGCGAATACGACCGACTGCCGTGACATAGGAGCCTGATCGAAAGCGACAGCGGCCGGGGGAGAACGCGCGTGAGCGGGCCGAACGCAATGGATCTTGCGAATTGTCCTCGATGCGGGGCGAACCTCCCGCGCGGGAAGAAATTCTGCGGCGACTGCGGACTTCCCCTGCCCTGGCAATGCGCGACCTGCGGCGCGCAGAACCCGGCCGGCAAGAAGTTCTGCGGCGATTGCGGCACCGCGCTGCTCCACGCGACCCCGGTCCCACAGGATATCCATCCCGTGCCTGCGGCGACGCCGATGGCGGAGCGCCGCCATCTCACCGTCATGTTCGCCGATCTCGTCGGCTCGACCGAACTCTCCGCGCGGCTCGACCCCGAGGATCTGCGCCACGTGCTTGCCGATTACCGCGGATGCGCCACCGAGCTGATCGCCCGCTTCGGCGGATTTGTCGCGCGCTACGTCGGCGATGGCGTACTGGTCTATTTCGGCTATCCGCGCGCCCAAGAGGACGATCCGGAGCGCGCGGTCCGCGCCGGCCTTGCGATCGTCGAAGCGGTCGGCTGCCTGGAGACGATCGCCGGCCCGGCCGGTACCTTGCGGGTGCACGTCGGAATCGCCACCGGCCTGGTGGTGGTTGGCGACCTGATCGGGTCCGGGCCCTCCCTCGAATCTTCGGTCGTGGGCGACACGCCCAATCTTGCCGCCCGGCTGGAGGCCGTAGCCGAGCCGGGGATGGTGGTGATCGCCGAGACCACCCGGAATCTCGTCGGCGGATTGTTCGAGTACCGGGCGCTGTCGCCGATGACCCTGAAGGGCTTGCGCGCGCCGGTGCGCGCCTGGGCGGTGCTGGCGGAAGTCGCAATCGAGAGCCGTTTCGAGGCCCTGCACGCCGGTTATGTGCCCCTGGTCGACCGGGTCGAGGAGTTCGATTTGCTCTTCCGACGCTGGGAGCAGACGCGCGCCGGCGAGGGCCGGGTGGTGCTCCTGTCGGGCGAACCGGGCATCGGAAAGTCACGCCTGATTGCGGCGCTGGAGCAAAAAGTCGGCGCCACCGGGCGGACCCGGCGTTATCTGTGCCTGCCGCAGCATCAGGACACCGCGCTTTACCCCGTCATCAGCCAGTTCGAGCGGATCGCGCGATTTGAGCGGGGCGATCCGCCGGCAAGCAAGCTAGGGAAGCTTCAGAACGCGCTGCTGGCCGCCTCCGCCTCGCCCATCGACACCGCCCTGTTCGCCGATCTCTTGTCGATCCCCAACAGCGACGCCCAATTACTCGAGGGGCTGACGCCGCGGCGCAAGAAGGAGCTGACCTTCGAGGCAATGACGCGTCAGTTCCATCAGCTCGCCGCCCGCGGCCCGACACTCATCGTCCTCGAGGACATCCATTGGGCGGACCCCACCACGCTCGACTTTCTCGAAATGTTTGTCGAAACCGTCGCCGCGCATCCGATGCTGCTGGTCGTCACCACGCGGCCGGAGGCCCTGCCGACCTGGGCGACCCGGCCGCACGTCACCGTCCAGCTTCTCAACGCTCTGCCCCGCTCGTATGCGGAGTCGCTGATCACCGAGGTGGCAGAGAGCGTGAGGTTGCCGGGAGACGTGGTGGAACGGATCCTCGCCCACGCCGACGGCGTCCCGCTTTTCATCGAGGAGCTGACCAAAACCGTTCTCGATCGGGGCGCCTCCCGCAAAGACGGCGAACGCGCAAACTTCGGGGCGGCGCTCTCGGCCGATCTCGTTCCGGCCACCCTGCAGGCCTCGCTCATGGCCCGCCTTGACCGTCTGTCCACTTGCAAGGACGTGGCGCAAATCGGGTCGGTCATCGGTCGCGAATTCTCTTTCGAGCTGGTCAAGGCGCTCGCCGGATTGCCGGACCAGCGGCTCGTGGAAGCCCTCGACGAATTGGTGGAATCCGGACTGGTCACCGTGCGCGGCCAGCCGCCCGAGGCGGCGTATCTTTTCAAGCATGCATTGATTCAGGACGCCGCTTATGCCTCACTCTTGCGCGAACGGCGCCGGGCGATTCACCTGCGGTTGGCCGAGGCGCTGGAGAAAGACCCCATGGCCAGCACCGAGCCCCAGCTGCTTGCCCGGCATTTTGCGGAAGCGGGGCAGCCGGACAAGGCGATCGATTGCTACCTGCAGGCGGCGGAACGGGCGACCGGCCGCTTTGCGCTCGGCGAGATGGTCAGTTGCCTGCGCGACGGCCTGCGCCAACTGGAGCGTCTTCCCGATTCACTGGAGACGAAGCGGCGCGAGCTTGCCCTCCAGGTGTCGCTCGGGCGCGTGCTCGTCGATCACCAAGGGGGCGGCGGCGAGCAGGTGCGCACGGCGTTCGAGCGGGCACGCGAGATCTGCCTCGAACTGGGTGAGACCAACCAGTTGATACCGATTCATGACGGACTGACGAACTATCACTTCGCCCATTTCGAGCTGAATGAGGTCCTGCGCTACGTCGAGGAGATGCGCGAGGTCGGCCGCAGGGCCGGCAATCCCCAGGCCGTGCTGATGGCGCATCGCTCGGGCGGATTTGCCAATCTGTTGCTGGGCCGTTTGGCGGACGCCGCGCGGGACTTGCGGCTGTTGATCGAGACCTACGAGCAGGAGCGTGACGGCCCGCACAGCGCATTTTTTATTCGCGATCCCAAGGTCTCGGCCTGCACGGCACTCGGCACCTGCCTCTCCATCATGGGCTTCCCGGATTCCGGCACGGTGGCGTGCCAGGAGGGCGTCGCTCATGCCGAGCGCCTGAACCACCCCGTCAGTCTGACGTTGGGCTTGCGGCGCGCCTGCGGCCAACGGGTGATCCTCCGCGACGTTGCCGGTGTCGTCGCCACGTCGAAGCGCCTGCTCGAGGTATCCGCCGAGTACGAGACCTTCAAAGGCTCGCGCGACGGAACGATCTTTCATTGCTGGGGAGAGCTGCACACGAAGTGGGACCCGGTATCGCTCGACCGGCTACTGGCCTGCGTCGAAGAACTCGATACCGCTCGCAATTGGGTCATGCTCCCGTTCTACATGGCGAGCGCCGCCGAGGTGAGGGGCGCGCATGGCGACCGCGACGGTGCGGTCGTGCTGCTCGAGCGCGCCGCCGAACTGACCAGCATCACCGGCGAGCGATGGTGCGAGCCCGAGGTCACTCGCCTCACGGCCCGCTTCGGCGCACGCGATGACGATGAAGCGGTTGCATTGCTGCAGTCGGCTCTCGCCACGGCAAAGGGGCAGGGCGCTAAGCTGTGGTGGCTGCGCGCCGCAACCGACCTGGCACGGCTCTGGCAGCGGACTGGCGAGGCGAAGGAGGCATCCGCGGTCCTTGCGCCGATCTACGGCTGGTTCACCGAAGGGCTGGAGTTGCCCGATCTCGTCGCCGCCAGGGCGCTGGTCGACGACCTCGGCCGAGGCGCGCAGCGGCGATAGGCTGCCCCGTCACGGCAAGCGGCGAAAGCTCAGATTCTTCGGATCGTCGCAGCCCTCACGCGACGATTGACTCCAGCCCCTCGGCTGCCAGCTTGGTCAATGCATTTACGTCGAGTACGGCGATGCCGCCGCGTTGCAGCCGCACCCATTTGCGGTCCTCCCATGCGCGCAGCTGCTTGTTGGTGCTTTCCCGCGACATGCCGATGATGCTGCTCAGCTCGCGTTGCGTAATGCGTACGTTGCGATGGGCGACGGCAGCGTCGACGCCACCGGTCAACTGCAGCAGGGTCTTCGCCAGCCGGCCGGGAAAGCTCAAATACATCACGTCCTCGACCTGCTCGCTGGTCCGGCGGATGCGCGCACACAGGATTTCGATGAACTTGAGCGCGATGTCCGGCTCCCCGCGCAGGAAGGGGATGAAATCGCGCCGGTCGATGACCATCAGCTCGCAGTCGTCCATCGCGACCGCGTCGGCGCTGCGCGGGCGTCCGTCGAGCAGGGCCATTTCGCCGAATACTTCGCCCGGGTTGATGATGTTGAGTACGGCCTCGTGGCCCTCGGTGGTCGGGACGCTGATCTTCACCGAGCCCCACAGGACCGCCATCAGGCCGGTGCCGGGATCGCCCTTGGCGAAGATCGTGGCGCCGCGCCGCACCGAGCGGCGCGTCATATAGGTGCCGAAGTGCTCGATCACTGCCGGCGGAAACTCGCGGAACAGCGGATGGTTACGCAGCGGCGCGAGTTTGTCGATCGAGCGCGGCAAGGTCTTTGTGTCGCGTGACGGCGGCACGATCGGCGTGACCTCGGCTTCCAAATCGGGCGCGCACTGGGAGGACGCTAGCTCCCACTCGTGCGGGGCGCGACCCGCATTCCCAGGCGCGGGTAAACAATCATGGAAGATTGTGGCGTCGTTTGAAAGCGAATTTCTTGCCACGCGAGGCTGCCGCAAGGAGTTGCGTGAAATGTGCGGCTTCACGCCGGCGTCTCCTCAACCTTCAATGCGCAATAGCCGCCACGCGATCGCGGCAGCCGGCTGTCGCAGCGACGCAGGACCGCGTCATCCTTCAGATTAGCCTGGTAGGGTTTCGCCACGGTGAGCTGCGGTCGCTCGAGCGGCTCGAGCCCGAGTCGCGCCATGTGTCCGACGGCCGCGCCCAGGATGCCGACGATCGTGCAGCCGAGGACTACGGCCGCATAGATCGATGCGCGCGGAATGCACAGGCACAGCCCACCGCCGATCTCGAGGACGCCGACCGCGATGCGCAATGACTGGCCGAGGCCGGTCACGTCGAACGCCTCGACCATGACGTCCGCCCCGGCGAGCTTGGCGGCGCCGGCGCACACATAGACCAAGCCCAGAGCCGCCTGGATACGATAGAGGCCGCTTGCCGTCATGACACACCCCGTCCTGTCGCCTCGCGGGCTTCTCGTTCGGCGGAAGCCCGATCCCTGCGGCGACTATGGCGCGGGGCATGGGCGGCGTTCAGTGAAGCAATTCACACAAGGCCAAAGGGAGCGGTGCCGTTCGCGTGCAGGGCCGCGTTAATCGCCACGCCTTTGCGCAAGTAGAACCGCCAGCGGCAGCCTTGAACAGCCGGACGCCGCGAGGCCGGCCGGGGCCGACGGTGCGACGAGAATGTTGGGACAAAAGGCCGGGCGTGACGCCGCAAAGGGGTGTCATTTCGCTGTGTTGGTATACTATTGCCCCCGTCGACGCGGCCATTTCAGTCCGGGATAAGGAGGACGCGGATGCCCATTCTCGACCGCATTGCCGGCCTGCACGCGGAGATCACGGCATGGCGCCGCGATCTCCACGCGCACCCGGAACTGCTGTTCGACGTGCACCGCACCGCGGCAAGCGTCGCCGAAAAGCTGAAGGCCTTCGGGTGCGACGAGGTGGTGACCGGCCTTGGCCGCACCGGCGTCGTCGGCGTGATCCGCGGATGCAAGCAAGGAGCCGCGGCAGGGCGGGTCATCGGTTTGCGCGCCGACATGGATGCCTTGCCGATCGCGGAACAGACCAATCTCCCTTACCGGTCGACCGTGCCCGGAAAGATGCACGCCTGTGGCCACGACGGCCACACCTCGATGCTGCTCGGCGCCGCAAAGTACCTCGCTGAAACGCGCGACTTTGCCGGGACCGCGGTGCTGATCTTCCAGCCGGCGGAGGAGGGCGGCGGCGGCGGCCGCGAGATGGTCAAGGAAGGCCTGATGGAGCGCTTCGGCATCGCGGAGGTCTACGGCATGCACAATGCGCCGGGCCTGCCGGTCGGCGCGTTTGCCATCCGGCCCGGCCCGTTGCTGGCCGCGTCCGACCGCATCTTCATCGACATCGAGGGGCAGGGGGGCCACGCGGCCAAGCCGCACAAGTGCGTCGACACGGTCCTGGTCGGGGCGCAAATCGTCAACCAACTCCAATCGATCGTCGCTCGTAACGTCGACCCGGTGGAGTCGGCCGTGGTGTCGATTTGCGTTTTCCAGGCCGGCGATACCGGCAACGTCATCCCCCAGACCGCCCACTTGCGCGGCACCGCGCGCAGCCTCACGCCGGCGGTGCGCGACCGCCTCGAACAGCGCCTGCACGAGATCGTGGAAGGAACCGCCCGGCTTTACGGCGCCAGCGCCAAGCTCACCTATTGCCGCGACTATCCGGTCACCCGTAACCACGAGCGCCAGACGGCGTTCGCGGTCTCGGTCGCCGCCGACGTTGCCGGGCGCGACCGGGTCGACGCTGCAGCCCCGCCGGTCATGGGCGGGGAGGATTTCTCCTTCATGCTGGAGGCGCGTCCCGGCGCCTTCATCTTCGTCGGCAACGGCGATTCGGCCGGCCTGCACCACCCCGCCTACGACTTCAACGACGAAGCGATCCCGACCGGCGTGAGCTACTGGGCGCGGCTGGTTGAAACGGCAATGCCGGGTTGAGGCGCTGCTCCTGCGGAGGCGCAAATGGACGAGGACGATCTCGCGGAACCCGACTCACCGCTTCTGACGTTCTATCGCTTCGTGTCGGAGGCCCGATTGCCGCAGCGCGCCGACCGCTCCGCGGGCGGATCGATCCCGACGCGGGGCTTTCGCTACTGCGAGCCGGTGACGACGGCGTCCGCGTTCGGCTGGTATGTGTTCCCGCCCATGAGCTTCAGCCTGATGTGGGACGGCGGCACCGATATCGTGTGGACGTTCAAGGGCGCGGACGGCTGGTACAAACTGGACGCCGCGCAGTTTCCGAATTTTGCCGCGCGCTTCGACGCCGTGGCGCCGCCGGACATCCGCGGCTTTTCCCCGCCCTTCCTCGGCGCGATGACGGCGCCGCCCGGCGGCATTCAGCTATGGAGCGGGTTTGCCGTCCGCACCGCCCCGAACTGGAGCTTGCTGGTGCGCCCGCCCGCCAATCTCGCGCGCAGCCAGAGCTATGAATGCTGGGAAGGCCTGATCGAAACCGACCGCTGGTTCGGGCCGCTGTTCACCAATATCCGCCTCACCCGTACCAACATGCCGATCGATTTCGACGCCAACATCCCATACCTGCAAGTCCAGCCTATCCACCGCAGCTCTTATGGGCCGGCGCTCGATGCGGTCGACATCGTGACCGACCTTGCCGAGCTTACGTCCAAAGATTGGGATGGTTTCCGCGCCACGGTGGTCAAGCCGATCATGGACAATCCGGAGCGGCACCCCGGACACTATGCGACCGGAGTCCGGAAACGACGCAAGCAGAAATCCTCCGAACAGGCCTTCTGACGGCTTCGCTTTGGGCGGGTCGCGATCCGTGCAGTGGGTTACGGAATCGTCTCGATCCGATTGTCCGCCGGGGCGGGCGCCTCGATCGCCGCGCGCCGCGGGATCAGGCCGCCGAGCCGCGCCTCGATGCCGCGCCAGAACGCGAAGTCGTTTGCTCGCGAGCCGTCGAGCGCGGCCATGGCGACGGCCGACAGGAACGGAAAGCTCTGAAGTACCAGCACGCCGGAAAATATGTAGATTTCGCGAATGCTTTCGTGGTTGGTGGCGAGCAGCACGATCGCTCCTGCAATCAACAGGCTGCCCAGGATCGCCTCCCAGGACGCCCCAAACTCGCGCGCGCGGCACGCGGTCCCGCCCTTGGCGGTGCGCACGAACGGCAGGCGGCTCCTGACGATTCCGTCACCGACGGCGGTTGCCACCGTCCATTGCATCGACATGGCCGCGAACATCGCCGCGATGCTCTGGCCGAGCGGGATCGCCACCCTGAGCCGGTAGCCCGCCGCGAAATGCAGGATCGACAAGACAAACACGGCGACGATCGGCAGCGTCAGGATGCGGTCTGGAATCGCAATCCCGACAAAAGCCACGATCGGCACCCAGATGAGATTGAGCAGGGCGACGACCACGCCGATGCTTTCGGCACCCAGCCAGTTGAGCCAGCCGATGGCGAAATCGCGCCGCTGTTCCTTGGTAAGGAGCGTCGCACCGGGCACGAAGTGCCGCCAGTGTTTCCTTACGATCTGCGCTCCGCCGTAGGCCCATCGGTGCCGCTGTTTCTTGAAGGCCTCGTAGGTGTCGGGCAAGAGGCCCCAGCCGTAGCGGCGATTGGTGTATTGAGCGCGCCAGCCCCGCTCGAGGAGCGAAAGGCCGAGATCGGTGTCCTCGACGATGGTGTCGCTCGACCAGCTGCCGGCGTCCTCGAGCGCCGCGCGGCGGATCAGGCACATGGTGCCGTGCACGATGATGGCGTTGTTCTCGTTGCGCTGGATCATGCCCACGTCGAAGAAGCCCGCATACTCGCCGTTCATGGCGTGATGCATGACGCTGCGATCGCCGTCGCGATGGTCCTGGGGCGCCTGCACCAGCCCGATCGTGGGATCGGCGAACGCGGGAACAAGGTCGCGCAGCCAGCCGGGATCGACCAGGTAGTCGGCGTCGATTACGGCAATGATCTCAGCATCCGTCGCCGTATGCGCGAACGCGAGCCGCAACGCGCCGGCCTTGAAACCAGGAAGCTCGTCGGCGCGAACGAACTTGAAGCGCTCGCCGAGACTTTCGCAGTGGCTCTCGATTGGGCGCCACATCCCTGGATCGGGCGTGTTGTTGATGACGAGTACGCACTCGAAATTTGGATAGTCGAGCCGCGCCACCGCGTCGAGCGTCAGTTTGAGCATGTCCGGCGCCTCGCGGCAGGCCGGAATGTGGACCGATACCTTGGGCGCAAACCCCGCCGGCGCCCTCCCGCCGGCGCCGAGGAGGCGCCGAGGTTTGCTCCCGAAGGCTATCGCCGCGATCTCCTCGATGCGCGACAGCGACACGATCACCAACGGCACCAGCAGCACGACGCCGAGCGCAAGCGCGAAGGCGGCCCCGGGAACGAAGTAATGGCCGTTCCAGTAGGCGAATAGGGTCGCCGCCCAGGCGCCGACCGCGTTCACCGCCATGGCGAGCAGAAGAGCTTGGCCGAA
>DASPVJ010000134.1:0-7333 GCA_035622435.1 Xanthobacteraceae bacterium
GCTCGCGTGGCTGCCCTACACCCTCGACATTCCGGCCTACCTCGGCAGCGCCACGCTCGACGCCGCCGGCGCCGTGGTGGAGCAAAGCCGCAACGCCCACCAATGGCGGCGGGTCAAATACAGCTACATGGATTGCCGCCGCGAGGCCAACCGGCGCGGCCTCACCATCCGCGGTCCGCGCAAGATTTTCGACTCGCGCCTCGCCAACACGGCCATGCTCTACGCCAAGCGGCACGGCGTGTTTCGCGCCTACCACGACCGCGTGTTCGAGCGCTTCTGGCGGCGCGAGCTTGACATCGAGAACGCCGCCGCGCTCGCCGCGGTGCTCCGCGAGGCCGGCGCCGACACTGGCGAGTTCTTCGCATTCGCCGAGGGCGAAGGCCGGAGTGAGCTGGAAACGATCCAGCGCCAAGCGGAGGCGGCCGGCGTGTTCGGCGTGCCGAGTTTTCTGTTCGCCGACGGCGACCTCTACTGGGGCCGCGAACACCTGCCGCGCATCCGCGAACGGCTCATGGCGACGTAGCGGCGTAGCCCGGGTGGCGCGCAGTGACACCCGGGGATCCCGGATTTCGCTCCCGCTCAATCCGGGCTACGCGCTCACGAACAAGCGAACGCGCAACGGGGGCGCAGCGCACGCGGCTTACGGAGAAGGGCTGCGGCAATGCCGCCGGCGCCCAGCGCCGCCGCCATGCCGGCGCCGAAGACGGTGCCGAGGCCGGCGTGATCGGCCAGGTACCCGAGCGCCGGGGTGCCCAACCCGAGCGCCAGGTCGAGAAACGCGGTGTACGCCCCCATCGCCAGCCCGCGGCTCTGCGCCGGCACGAGGCGGACCGCTTCGACGCCGAGCCCGGGATAAACCAGCGAATAGCCGAACCCGGTGAGGGCAGCGCCGGTCAACGCCGGGGCAAACCACGGCGCAAGCCAGATCGACGCCAGGCCCGCCGCTTCGACGAGCACGCAGAGAAGCGCGACCTTGGCGCCGCCAAAGCGGTCCGCCAGATGACCGAGGAAGATGCGCGCGAGGATGAACGCCAGCGCGAAGACCGTGAACGCCGGCCACGCCGCCCATCCGCGCGCGACGAAAAGCAGCGCGCTGAAGGCGATGATCGCGCCGAAGCCGGTGCTGCTCAGCGCCGCTCCCACGCCGGGAAACCAGACGGCCGCCATCACCTTCAGGAGGCCGACGGGCGCGCGCGCCGCGGCCGCGACGGGCCGAAGCCCGGCGACCGACAGCAGCGTCGCCAGCGGCAGCAGGACGGTCGCGAGCGCAATGCCGGCAAAGCCGCAGCGCGCGTAGAGAACGCTGCCGATCGGCGCGCCGGCGGCAAACGCCGCGAACATCGCGCTTCCGACCCAGGCCAGCACCTTGCTGGTGTTTTGCACGCCGAGGATCGCGAGGCCCCAGCTCTGCGCTCCGGTGATGATGAAGCTTTCGCCCACGCCCAAGAGCGCGCGGCCGAGCAGCAGAATCGTCACCGAGGTCGCCGGCGTGGCGGCGAAGCTCAGCGACAGGAAATAGAGCAGCCCGGCGGCGGCGGCGATCGTCAGGCCGGCGATCACCGCGCGCTTCGCGCCGCTCGCATCGGCATATCGGCCGGCCCAGACGCGCGAGAGGATGGCGGCGCCGAACTGGCTGCCGGCGACGAGCCCCACGAGGAACGTACCGAGGCCGAGGCCCTGGTGCACGTGCAGCGGCAGGACCGGCAGCGCGATCCCGATGACGAGGAAGGCGATGAAGACCGCCGCCATGATCGGCAGCAGCGCCTGCGAGCGGCCTCGATCGGCCGCACGGCGCAACCGTTGAGGCTCGTCATTATCGATCTTGTGCATCATTGCCTCGCAAGCCCGTCTTCGCGTCGCCGGGCATGCGCGTTGTTATATGCGGCACGCCCGCGCGCGATTAGGCGGCAAAAGACGCATGGACTTATGAGCGCGGCTCATGGATTGCCGCACGGATGCGCCGCACCGCGAATAATACCGGTAGCCACTAAGAACGACCGTCGTGCTGAGGTGCGTGCGCAGCGACACCCGGGGAAAACCATTCGCCGTCATTGCGAGGAGCGAAGCGACGACGCAATCCAGGGAGGAGCGTGCGGCCCTGGATTGCTTCGGCACTGCGTGCCTCGCAATGACGGCCGATCCCGGATTTCGCTTGCGCTCAATCCGGGCTACGCGCCTGCGATCGGTCTAATATTGCCAGTGAATCCGCCCGGCAAAAATGTTGACCGGCCCGCGGTCGGTGTTGTAGCCGGGGTTTTCGACAAACTGATAGTCCAAGCTTACTTTCCACTGCGAGTTAATGACGTAGCTGTAATACGTCTCGAAAATGTACTCCAGCCCGGGATGCGGCAGCTGCCCGTCGCCGATGACGATGCCCGTGCCTCCGGCGTTGAAATAGTCGATGGCGGCCTGGGAAATGCCGTTGGCGACGCCGGCGATGCCGAAGGTGTCGTCCGGCCGGTTCCACGGCTTGCCGTTGAACGAGAGGCCCAACTCGGCCGTGCGGTCGATGTCGGTGTTATTCCAACACTCGGTGTTGCCGTCGGCCCAGCCGGCGCGACCGAACAAGCCCACGCTCTCGGTCAACTGCTGCTCGAGGTTGACGCTCACTCCCGGCCGGCTCTGATAGTGGCGCACCGCTGCCAGCGCGTCGCTGACGTCGAGGCCCGTGTTCAGGGAGAGGGCGACGGCGTCCTCATAACTTCCCATCTCGCCGCGGATGAGAAAGCCGGTGACCTTGATCTTGCCGGGTTGATCCGACAGGGAGTATCGGTACTCGACTTCTCCAAGCCACTCTAAATTACTGAAGGTCGGGTCGAGACCGTAGGACAGGGCGCTGTCGCCGCCGCCGCCGGCCGGGGTTTGCGCCATTTCGAAAAGTCCGACGCGGAACGCCCAGTTTCCCTTGTACAATTCGGCGGCCGCGCCGTAGGTGGTGGACCAGGCGTCGCTGCCGAAGTCGTAGGTGCCGGCATTGATCACCGACCAGTTGAGGAAATCGGATTTTGGATCGTTGGCGTATTTGTTCTTGTCGAATATGTCCATCTGGTAGAACTTGCCCACCGTCAGCACCAAGCGGTCCGCCGTCTGCGAGCCGGCGAACTGATTCTGATCGGCTTCCACTTTCTCGCTGTCGCCGCCGAGATCGATGGTCTGCCGGATGAAATAACGGTTCACCCGCGCATAAGGATAAGAGAAGCCGAGCTTGTAGGACTCGCCGCTGGGAAATCCGGCGACCCCGTGCGTCTCCGCCAGACCGTGGCCCTGATCGACCTCCGGGTCGACCCACAATTCCGCGCCCTGCCACAGCCGCACGCCGACAAAGAGGATCGCGTCAACGGTCTCGCGGCCGATCCCGGCGCTGGGCAGGCTTTGCGGGCCGTCATAGGGCGCTTGGAACCGAGGATAGGCCTGCTCGACGAACGTGCTCTGGGCGTGGAAGTTCAGCAAATCCGGTATCGTCCCCGCGTTGGCCGCGTACGACGGCTTCGCATCGCCGAACTGATAGTTCAAGCCCGCGCGCACTTGCTGCAACGCGAAGTCGGAAATCCCGCTCTGCCCCACGTTCGGAAACGCCTCGCTCATCCTGCCAAGATCGCTGTAGGTATATTCGAACTTTGCCGTCCAGTGCGGCAGCACCGGGAATTCGACGCCGAAGCCGGCGGTCCAGCCCAGCCGCCACAGAAACGGCATGTCGGCCGTGCCGGTCGACAGTTGCGTCAGCGTGATCTGGTCATAGGCCCAGGCGAATCCGCCGGTGGCATAAATCAACCAGTCTCCCGGCGCATAACCGATGCGGCCCCGCACCGTGCCGAAATACAGCATCGTCTCGCTGTAGCTCTCGGGCCCGAGCACCGGCGAATTGAAAAGCGAAATGCCGCCGATCGAGATTCCCTCCAGCGTCTGAAACGACGGACCCGATATGTCGACCTCGGCGCCGAAGACGACGCGGTTCGGCAGCATGTAGTTGTAGCCGGTCTGCAGGCCCATGAACCAGCTTCCCGATTCGTTGAAGTGGTTCATCCCCTCGTAGAGGCTGACCGTCCCGGAGATATCGGGCGCGCCGGGCGTGTTCAGCGTCCAATTCGAGGAGCCCCACGCATAGCCCGCATGGCCGCCCAGGTAGAACCCGGTCCAGTCGTAGGCGGAGGAAGCGGCCAGCGGCGGCGCCTTTGTCGGCATGATGTCGTCGGCCGCCGCGAGCGGGACAAGCTGCGCCAGCAAAAAGATCGCGCCCGCTCCCCGTAAGAAGCCTCGTCGTCTCCTGCGCGTCGCGTCCATCGCCGTCCCCCCACTCGATACACGGCCCTGCCCCCAGGGCATGAGAGGACGCAAGAATAGTGGGCTCGCCAAAATCCAACAAGTAATCGGTGAATACTTTAGAGCGGATATAATCTGATGGAAACTTCGGCCCAGCATTCGCAGAGGTCGGCCGGCGCCCAAACAGTTCAAGATCGCCGAGGCCGCGGTTGGCCGGCTGCGAGCGCGCGCGCACTTGCGTTTGAAGATCGGCAATAGGGCACCCATGGCGGTTCTCCGTCCGCGTGACATTTTTCCATGTGTCACCACAGCGGAAGAAGCCGCCCCGTGCGCGCGCCCCGCACGCCGGAAGGATGACGTGTTCAGGCAGGTCTCCTGGCTCGCGGGTCACGACCCTTCTCCGCCTTCCCGGGCCTTGCAGCCCAGTGGCAACCTGGAGAAGGGCTCGCCGCCGACAGTTGCGGGGGCAGCTCCGGACTTGACCTGCCGAACGCGCGGCAAATCGCACCGGATTCCCTTTTGGCCGTCCAACGCGAACGGCGCACCTGAACGCTACCAACTAAAAAATTTCCGGGCGCCAATGTCAACGGAGCGGTCCGAATCGTATTGGAATGAGCGCGTTTTTGCCGGAAGGTGTGGCATTTCGGTTACTTGCTTGGACGAATTCCAATGAGCCACTGCGTACCGGCGGCCGCAAGGACTATACTCGCTGACGAAGGACCAGGAGGCGGCAGCACCCGTCTAGCCCAGCATGTATCCGCCGGCGCGCATCGTTTGTCTCACCGAGGAGACTACCGAGACGCTCTACCTCCTGGGCGAGGAACGCCGCATCGTCGGCATCTCCGGCTACACCGTCCGACCGCCGCGGGCGCGCCGGGAGAAGCCGCGCGTTTCCGCCTTCATCTCCGCCGACATCCCCAAGATCCTCGCCCTCGAACCCGACCTGGTCCTCGCCTTCTCGGATCTGCAGGCCGACATCGTGGCCGCGCTCATGCGGGCGGGCGTCGCGGTCCACGCCTTCAACCAGCGCACGGTCGGCGGCATCCTCGACATGATCCGCACCCTCGGCGCGCTGGTCGGCGCCGGCGAGCGCGCAGAGGCGCTGGCCGACCGGCTCGCGGCCAATCTCGAGCGCACGCGACGGCGCTGCGCCGCGCGGAGCGAGCGCCCCAAGGTCTATTTCGAGGAATGGGACGACCCGATGATCTCGGGCATCGGCTGGGTGTCCGAGCTGATCGGCATCGCCGGCGGCGTCGACGTCTTTTCCGAGTTCGCCGGCTGCAAATCCGCAAGGGACCGCATCGTCACCCGCGAAGAGGTGATCCGCCGCGCGCCCGACATCATCATCGGCTCCTGGTGCGGCAAGAAGTTCCGCCAGGAGAAGGTCGCCGCGCGGAAAGCGTTCGATGCCGTACCGGCGGTGCGCAACCGCCGGCTTTACGAGATCAAGTCCGCGCTGATCCTTCAGCCCGGGCCGGCCGCCCTCACCGACGGACTGGAGGCGCTGGAGACCATCATCGCAGGCTCGCCGCCGGCCGCCCCTTGATCGATCCCGCGCCCAGGCCCCGCAAAGGAGCCAACGGGGCGTCAAGGCTGCTGCCGACTCCGGCCGCGGCATTTGACAACAACGGATTCCCTTCACTATGCTGGAAACGGTTTCGCGAAGTCAGGAAGCCGGTGCGAATCCGGCGCGGTCGCGCCGCTGTATTCGACTTCAAACGAGTCGAGAGCCAGACCCTCTTCGCGATCGCTTGCGAATCTCTAAGGGACGCGCAATCCCAGGAGGACGACGATGGCCTACACCGCAGTCGCGCCAGCCGTTCCGGTCGCCGCAATACCCTTGCGGGAGTGGCTTCCGTGGGCGATTTTCGCCGGGCTCATCCTTTTGCTGGCAATCTATTTCGTGGGCGCGGAGCAAGGCGCCACTTCGCTGATCAGCGGCAGCTACGTGCACGAGTTCGTCCACGACGGACGCCATCTGCTCGGCTTTCCCTGCCACTGACCGACATAAGGCCGCCTGCCATGGTGAGGACGTTTCTCGTCCGCGGGATGCTTGTCGGCGTCGTCGCGGGCCTGCTCTCTTTCGGCTTCCTGAAGGTCTACGGAGAGCCGCAAGTCGACCGTGCCGTCGCGTTCGAGACCGAGCAGGAAGAGGCAAAGGCCGCCGCCAGGAAGGCGGAGGGCCACATGCATATGCACGCCTCCGATGAACACGAGCCCGAGCTTGTGAGCCGATCCGTCCAGGCCGGCCCCGGCCTGTTCGTTGCCGTCCTCGTCTACAGCACCGCTTTCGGCGGTCTGTTCGGCCTCGCTTACGCGTTCGCCCATGGACGCCTCCCCGGCGCGTTCGAGCCCCGGACCTTGTCGGTCCTGTTGGCCGTGGCGGGGTTCGTCGCGATCTACCTCGTGCCGAATTTGAAATATCCGGCCAACCCGCCGGCGGTCGGGGAGCCGGAGACCATCGGCGTTCGCACGGCGCTGTATTTTTCGATGATTGCGATTTCGCTTGCCGCGATGATCGCGTCGCTGACGATGAAGCGTGCGTTCGTCGCCCGGTTCGGAGAATGGAACGCCAACCTTCTTGTCGGCGCCTGCTACTTCGTCATCGTCGCGATTGCCGCCGTCCTGCTTCCCGCCGTCAACGAGGTGCCGGACCAGTTTCCGGCGGCGGTGCTGTGGAATTTCCGCATCGCCTCGCTCGGAGCGCAGCTCATCCTCTGGCTTACCCTTGGCCTGCTTTTCGGCGCCTTGACGCAACGCGCTCAATCGCACGTCGGCGCGCGGCCGTAACAAGCGCGGTGGGTGGATGTAGGCCCGCCGAGCCTAGAGCGTGATGACTTTATCTTCGAATCGTCATCCCGCTCTACTTTATTGTTGGAGCATGATCTTTTCCGAAAACCGGTACCCACTTTTCGGGATCATGCTCAAATGACCGCCCCATGACTGCGCGCCTCATTCTTGTCTGCCACGGATCGACCGAGGCGACGCGCCGGAGAGCCTTTCCCCGCGACGAGCCGCTCGACGACCGCAGCAAGGCGCGTGCGGTCGCGCTTGCCGGGCGTCTGCCGCGGGC
>DASPVJ010000135.1:0-2769 GCA_035622435.1 Xanthobacteraceae bacterium
TCCGAACGGCTTGCCGCAGCGGATGCAGCAGAACGGCTCCTCCGCTTTGAGCACGCTTGCAGACGCGGCAGTGGCGCGGAAGTCGAGCTGCGGAACGAGGGTGATCACCTTTTCCGGGCAGGTGGCCTGGCACAGGCCGCATTGCACGCAGGCGTCCTCGGTGAACCGCAGGGTCGGGCGGTCGGGGTCGTCGCCCAGCGCCCCGGTCGGGCAGGCGGACACGCAGGCGAGACAGAGCGTGCAGCCTTCGACGTTGATTTCGACCTTGCCGAACGGCGCGCCGGCCGGCAGCGCGATCACCTCGACCGGCGCCGGCGCCGCGTGGAAGAGTTCGCGCAGCGCTTGCCGCAGCACGTCGCGCTTGGCGCCAGCGGGCAGGAAGCCGGCGGGCTTGGCGGCCGCGGGCCCCGGCGCGATCGCGCGCAGCGCCTCGCCCAGCGCGAACGGGTCGTCGGTTTCGATCGTTGCCGCGGCACCGGCGCCGTAGCCGAGCCCGGCGAGGATCGGCTCGGCCAGCGCCAGGGTGCCCATGAGGCCGGTCACGTCGTGGCGCGGCCGTGCGCGCAGCAACAGGCGCAGCGCGCCGGCGCCGTAGGCGAAGGCCGCGGCGATCGCCTCGATCCCGACCTGCGTCACTTCGTTGACGGCGAGCGGCAGCACGTTCGCGGGCAGGCCGTCGCCATGACGCGCGAGCGCGTCGATGAGCGCGCCGCCGTGGGCGTCGTCGTGGATCAGCAGAATCGGCCGCGCCCCGCCCGCTTCGCGATAGGCGGAAAAGAGCGTGCGCAGCTTGCGCATGAGCGCGTCGGCGGGCGGCAGCGCGTAGGACGCGGCGCCGGTCGGGCAGGCCGCCGCGCAGCTGCCGCAGCCGGCGCAGATCTCCGCATCGATCGCCACGTGGTCGCCGGCGGGGACGATGGCAGCGGTCGGGCAGAGGTCGAGGCAACGGCGGCAGCCGACGATCTGCGAGCGCGCGTGGGCGCACAGGTCGGCCGCGAACGTCACGTAGCGCGGCTTGTCGAAGGTGCCGACGAGGTCGCCGGCCTGCATGACCGCGCGCAGCACCGCCGCCTCGTCGCGCGGGTCGGCGCGCAGGTAGCCGTCGCGCAGGTCGGCGGCGGGAAACAGCGGCGCGCCGGCGGAGAGATCGAGCACGATGTCGCAGCGCGACACCGCGCCGTTGCGCGCCGGGCCGAAGGCGAGCCGCCCGCGCGAGGACGGCAGCGCCAGGGCGTAATCGTCGATGGTCAGCTCGAAGGCGCCGAGGCGGCCTTTGGCCGCGACGATGGTGCCGGTCGCCATGGGGCACTCGGTGACGCGGGGCGGCGCGATGTCGCCCGGCCGGGTCAGCAGCACGGTCACGTCGAGGCGGTCCTTGAGCATGGCGGCGGCTGCGATCGCCCGTTCGTCGCGGCCGTAGATCAGGATCACGCCTTGGCTCTCGATGCTCACCAACGGGGTCGCCGGCATCGGCTCGGCCGCGGCGGCGAGGAGCGCGGCGATCTTCGGGCCGGCCGCGGCGGCGTCGGCCGACCAGCCGGCGGTTTCGCGGATGTTGGCGAAGACGATGTCGGCGTCGGCGGCGGTCTCGGCAAACAGCGGCGCTTCCTGGGTGCAGGCGACGGTGAGCGGTCCACCCGCTGCGGCGGCGGCGCGGAAGCGCTCCAGTTCGGCGCGGCAGAGCTGGTGCGCGGTGCGCACATCCGCGCCGCGGCACACGCGGGCGATGCGCTCGCCGTCGAGCGACATGGTGTCGTCGCACGAGCACAACAGGACGGTGCGCGACGGCATGATGCCTCCGAACTGCGTCCCCGCGGGCCTTGTTGCTCCATCCCTCCCCCCGCGAGCGAAGCGAGCGGCGGGGAGGGTGGACGCGCGCGTAGCGCGCGGCCGGGTGGGGGGCACTTTCTTCGGTGTTTGTTTGGCCCTGCCAACCATCGCCCCCCACCCCTAACCCCTCCCCACCACGCGCTTCGCGCGCGGGGGGAGGGGAACAGAGAGGGAGCCGTCGCAGGGCTATACCCCAGTCTGCTGTAGCGATAAATCTAGTTGGCGCAAGGCCCAGACATAACGACCGGACGCGACATCGGAGGTAGGCCCCATGCCGATCGAGACCCGCGTGCGCACGCCGTTCGCGCCGGCGCTCGATCTGCCGCCGCCGTTCCGGCTGGTGACCTTGCGCGAGGCCGGCGACGCCTTTGCGCGGGCGCAAACGATCGCCGCGGACGAAGGCGCCGGCACCCTGGTGTGGGTGGGCCGGTTCGACCTCGTCGAGTTCGCCGTGGTGCTGGAGCCGGAGGAGCCGCTGCGCGCCGCGCGCCGGGCGTTCTACGCCGGCATGACGGCGCTTGCTGACGCGCTCGCCGTGCACGCGCCGCCGGAAAAGCCGATCGCCTTCGACTGGCCGGACGCGGTCCGGGTCGACGGCGGGCTCATCGGCGGCGGCCGCCTCGCCTGGCCGAGCGACGCGCGCGAGGATAAGGCGCCGCCGTGGCTGGTGTTCGGCGCCACCGTGCGCACCGTGGCGATGACCGAAGCCGCCCCTGGCCTGCGTGTGATTGAAGCGGCGCTCGAAGACGAGGGCTTCGACGATCTCGGCTCCGGCCGCCTGGTCGCGAGCTTCGCGCGGCAACTGATGGTGCTGACCGACGCCTGGCAGGAGAGCGGGTTTGCCGTGGTGGCGCAGTCCTATCTGGCGCGGCTGCCGGCGGAAGCGGGCGTCGAGCGCACGATCGACGGCGTCGGCGATCTCCTGCTGCGGCGCCGCGG
>DASPVJ010000136.1:0-2022 GCA_035622435.1 Xanthobacteraceae bacterium
GCGGGACGATCTGCTGCGCCGTCGGGATTTGCGCGATCACCGAGCGGAACCGCGAATAGAACAACGTGCAGACGTCGAATTCGAAATTGTTGAAGCGCGCGATCAGCTTTTCGGCGATGCCCTCGGCATGCCCGAAGCGCAGCGTCCGCGCGGCGCGCAGATCGACCATCTCGACGATCTGGCTGGCATATTGGCGGCGCAGCTGATCGTAGCCTTTGCGGCCAACGCAGAAGAATTTGACTTCCTTGCCCTCGCGGATCAGGCCGGAGGCGTGCTCGCGCGCCAGCCGCACGATGGCGGTATTGAACGGGCCGCACAAGCCGCGTTCGGCGGTGCAGACCAGGAGCAGATGCACATTGTCGCTGCCGGTACCGCGCAGCAGCGGCGGCGCGGTTTCGGAGCCGGCGACCGAAGCCGCGATATTGCCGAGCACCTTGTCCATCTGCGCGGCGTAGGGCCGCGCCGCCTCGGCGGCCGCCTGCGCCCGGCGCAGCTTCGACGCCGCGACCATCTGCATGGCCTTGGTGATCTTCTGCGTCGCCTTGGTGGCGGCGATGCGATTGCGCAGGTCTTTGAGCGAAGGCATTCGACCTATCCTTGCGGCACACCGCGCTCCCCTCCCCCTTGTGGGGAGGGGTTGGGGGTGGGGGTCCGCAAGCGTGACTCTGAACGACCCCCCTCCCTAACCCTCCCCCACAAGGGGGGAGGGAACGCCGCAGTGCACGCGGCCCGTTCTGTGCCCATTATCAATGCGCCAACTGCCGTCACGCAAAGGTCCTGGCGTACCCGTCGACCGCGCCCTTGAGCTTGCCGGCGGTCGCGTCGTCGAGATCGCGCGAATCGCGGATCGCCGCGAGGACGTCGGCGTGCTTCGAGCGCAAGGTGGTGAGCAGGCCGTCCTCGAACGCGCGCACCCGGTTCACCGGGATCGGGTCGAGGTAGCCGTTGACGCCGGCGTAGATCACGGCGACCTGCTCCTCCATCTTGAGCGGGGAGAACTGCGGCTGCTTGAGCAATTCGGTGAGGCGCGAGCCGCGGTTGAGCAGGCGCTGGGTGGTGGCGTCGAGGTCGGAGCCGAACTGGGCGAACGCCGCCATCTCGCGGTATTGCGCCAATTCGCCCTTGATGCGGCCGGCGACCTTCTTCATCGCCTTGGTCTGCGCCGCCGAGCCCACCCGCGACACCGACAGGCCGACGTTGAGCGCCGGACGGATGCCCTGGTAGAACAGGTCGGTCTCCAGGAAGATCTGGCCGTCGGTGATCGAGATGACGTTGGTCGGGATGTAGGCCGACACGTCGTTCGCCTGGGTCTCGATCACCGGCAGCGCGGTCAGCGAGCCGGCGCCGTTGTCGTCGTTCATCTTGGCCGCGCGCTCGAGCAGCCGCGAGTGCAGGTAGAACACGTCGCCCGGATAGGCCTCGCGCCCGGGCGGCCGGCGCAGCAACAGCGACATCTGGCGATAGGAGACGGCCTGCTTCGACAAGTCGTCGTAGAAGATCACCGCGTGCATGCCGTTGTCGCGGAAGAACTCGCCCATGGTGCAGCCGGAGAACGGCGCGAGATACTGCATCGGCGCCGGATCGGAGGCGGTGGCGGCGATGACGATCGAATATTCGAGCGCGCCGTTGTCCTCCAGCGCCTTGACGAACTGGGCGACGGTCGAGCGCTTCTGGCCGACCGCGACGTAGACGCAATAGAGCTTGACCTTCTCGTCGTTCGACGCGTTGAGCGGCTTCTGATTGAGGATGGTGTCGAGCGCGATCGCGGTCTTGCCGGTCTGGCGGTCGCCGATGATCAGCTCGCGCTGGCCGCGGCCGATCGGAATGAGCGCGTCGATCGCCTTCAGCCCGGTCGCCATCGGCTCGTGCACCGACTTGCGCGGGATGATGCCGGGCGCCTTGACGTCGACGCGGCGGCGCTCGGCGGCGGAGATCGCGCCCTTGCCGTCGATCGGGTTGCCGAGCGCGTCGACCACGCGGCCGAGCAGCCCCTTGCCGACCGGCACGTCGACGATGGCGCGG
>DASPVJ010000137.1:0-3493 GCA_035622435.1 Xanthobacteraceae bacterium
CGTGCCGGCGTCGATGAGCGCGACCGATCCCGCGCTGCGTTCGCCGCTCGCATGGGCGACGAGCGCGCGCAGGTCGGCCTCGGTCGGGATCGCGTTCGGCCGCGCCGCGGCGCGGGCGGCGAATCGCTCCCAGAACCGCACGCCGAACCCGCGCACGCGCGGACGCCAGCGCGCCGCCGCTTCCGCCCAGCGCGCGAAGCCGTGCGGGATCAGGGTCTCGATGCGGGCGCGGATCGCCTGGGCGAACACCGGCGCGGCGCCGTCGGTCGAAACGCCGATGACGAGGGGCGAGCGGTTGACGATCGCCCCGAAGGCGAAATCGCAGAACGCCGGCCGGTCGATGACGTTGACCGGCACGCCGGCAGCGCGCGCCGCCGCCGCAAAGCGCGCGGCCTCATCGTCGTCGTTGCAGGCGCCGACGGCGATCGCGGCGCCTGCGCAATCGGCCGGCGCCCACGCCCGCCGATGGATCGCGACGGCGCCCGGCGCCGCGTCGGCGAGCGCCAGCAGCTGGGCGCACGGATCGGGCGCGTAGGCGTCGACCCTCGCGCCCGCCGCCGCCAGCAATTCCGCCTTCCAGGCCGCCGCGGCGCTGCCGCCGGCGACGAGCGCGCGCCGCCCGTCGAGCTTGAAGAAGAGCGGCAGCCGCGCCAGCGGGGCGATGCGCGCGGGCGGCGGCTCAGAGCGGATTGGCGACACGCTCATCGGACACGATCCGTTTGAGTTCGGGCAGGCACGAGCCGCAATTGGTGCCGGCGCGCAGGCGCCGGCCGATGTCCTCGACGCTCACCGCGCCGCCCGAGGCGATGGCGTCGCGAATGCTGGCGAGCCCGACGCCGAAGCACGCGCACACCAGCGGCCCGGGCGCCGCGACGCCCTCGCTGCTGCGGCCGGACAGGAGCACGCGCCGCGCCGCCGGCGCGAGCGCCTCGGCCTCGAACAGCGCCTTGACCACGTCCCATTGCGGCGCCGCTTCGGAACGGCCGACGAACAGGCAGCCGTCGAGGCGGCCGTCGACGAAAGCGGCGACGCGATAGAGGCCGCGCGGCAAGTCGACGTATTCGGCGAGTTCCGCGCCCGGCGCGAACGCGGCGCGGGCGTGGTCCGGCCACAGCTGCGGCGCCTGGTCGGACGCGAACAGCGCGCCGACGCCGCCGGCGATCGCGACCCGCACCCACCAGCTGCCGGCCGGCAGCGCGATCGGCGCGCGGCCGAGGGCGAAGCCGCGATAGCGGAACGCGACCGGCGCGATCGCCGCCGGCGTCGCCTTGGACTCCGGCTGGCCGGAGATCGGATCGCAGTGCGGGGCGACCAGGTCGCCGATGCGGGCCGAGGACGCGGTCGCGTCGCTCCAATGGATCGGAGCAAACAACGAGCCGCGCTGCTGGCCGTCGCCGACCGCGACCGTGAGAATGCAGCTCCCGTGGCGCGTGGTCACGCGGGCAAAGCCGCCGTCGGCGACGCCGGCCGCCGCGGCGTCGGCCGGATGGATTTCCACGAACGGCTCGGGCCGGTGCGCGGCCAGCGCCGGGCTCATGCCCGAGCGCGTCATGGTGTGCCACTGGTCGCGCACGCGGCCGGTGTTGAGGCGGAAGGGAAAATCCGCGCACGTCGCGGTCTTGAGCGCCGGCTTCTGCGGCGCCACGAAGCGCGCCTTGCGGTCGGGCGTGAAGAACTCGCCGGCGGCGAAGAAGCGCAGCGTGTGCGGCGCGTGCGTCCGCAACGGCCATTGCACCGGCGCCAGCGCGTCGTATTCGGCGTCGGAAATTTCGGCAAGCGCCCCGATGTCGAAGTCGCGGGTGCCGCCGTTCTCGAACGCCGACAGCGCCGCATGCTCGCGGAAGACGTCGGCCGCCGAGCGGTAGGCGAACGCGGCGCCGAACCCGAGGCCGCGCGCGACCTCGCTCACGATCCACCAGTCGGGCCGCGCCTCGCCCGGCAGCGGCAGGAAGCGGCGCTGGCGCGAGATGGTGCGCTCGGAATTGGTGACGGTGCCGTCCTTCTCGCCCCAGGCGGCGGCCGGCAGCAGCACCTGCGCGCCCGCCGCGATGGTGTCGTTTGAAACGACGGTGTCGGATACGACGAACAGGTCGAGCTTGGCGAGCGCCGCGCCCATGTCGCGGGCGCGCGGCAGCGACACCGCCGGGTTGGTGGCCATCACCCACAACGCCTTGATCTCGCCGCGCTCGATCGCCTCGAACAGGTCGACCGCCTTGCGGCCCTCGGCCGCGGCCATGCGCGGCGCCCGCCAGAAGCGGCGCACCCGGTCGACCTCGTCCGGCGCGAAGCCCATGTGGGCGGCAAGCTGATTGGCAAGCCCGCCGACCTCGCGCCCGCCCATGGCGTTGGGTTGCCCGGTGAGCGAGAACGGCCCGGTGCCGGACTTGCCGATGCGGCCCGTCGCCAGGTGGCAATTGATGATGGCGCAGACCTTGTCGGTGCCCTGGGCCGACTGGTTGACCCCTTGCGAGAAGCAGGTGACGACGCGGGCGGTGGCGCTGAAGCGGTCGAAGAAGCGCGCGACGTCCGCTTCGTCGAGCCCGGTGGCGGCGGCGGTCGCGGCGCGGTCGGGCGCGATGTCGCGGGCGCGGGCGAGCGCGGCGGCAAATCCGCTCGTGTGCGCGTTGATGTAGGCGTAATCGAGCGCGCCGAGTTCGGCGAGATGCACCAAGAGGCCGCAGAACAGCGCGGTGTCGCCGCCCGGCGCGATGCTCAGGAACAGGTCGGCCTCTTCGGCGGTGGCGGTCCGGCGCGGGTCGATCGCCACGATGGCGGCGCCGCGCTCGCGCCGCGCCCGCGCCATGCGCTGGAACAGCACCGGATGGCACCAGGCGGCGTTCGAGCCGACGAGCACGATCAGGTCCGCCTGGTCGATGTCGGCGTAGGTGCCCGGCACCGTGTCGCTGCCGAAGGCGCGGCGGTGGCCGGCGACCGAGGACGCCATGCACAGGCGCGAGTTGGTGTCGACGTTGGCCGAGCCGATGAAGCCCTTCATCAGCTTGTTGGCGACGTAGTAGTCCTCGGTGAGCAACTGGCCCGACAGATAGAAGGCGACGCGGTCGGGGCCGTCGCGGTCGAGGATGGTGCGCAGGTTGCTGGCGACGCTTTCGAGCGCGGTCGGCCAGCCGACGCGCGCAAATAGACCGTCGGGCCGTCGCAGCATCGGATGGAGAAGCCGCCCGTCGAGCCCGATGGTCTCGGCGAGCGCCGTGCCCTTGGAACACAGGCGGCCGAAATTGGCCTGATGATCGGGGTCGCCGGCGATCGCCACGCCCGCCGCGCCGGGCGTTGCCAGAATCCCGCAGCCGACGCCGCAGTAGGGGCAAGCGGTTCGCACGGCGGCCGGTTCGGACGGGCGTGCGTTCATGGGCCGCTCAATAGACGTCGGCCTGGTAGCGGCCGGCTTTCTTGAGATCGGCGACGAACGCGACGGCCTGGTCGGTCGTGCGCGCCCCGAAGGTCGCCACCACGTCGACCAGCGCGCGCTCCACGT
>DASPVJ010000138.1:0-2958 GCA_035622435.1 Xanthobacteraceae bacterium
CGCTTCGTCGCCCGCGTAGCCCCAGAACTCCTTGCGCACGCGCTCGTGCATGCGCTCGGCCAGCGCCTCGGCGAGCCGGTCGGCGAGCGCCTTGACCAGGATGGCGGAATAGTCGTCGTTCGCCCCCTTGAAGCGCGCCGCCCGCGCGTCAGCGCCGAGCCCGGCCGTCACTGTAAACCCGCCGAGATAGTCGGGAACGCCGGTCGCGCGCGGTGCGATGAAATCGGCAAGCGCGACGTTGGGGCGGCCCTCGCGGCGCGCGAGCTGCTGGCGCAGGGTGTGCAGCACCGCGATCGGCCGTTCCCGCGTTTCGTCGGCAAACACCAGGATGTCGTCGCCGTCGGCGTTGGCCGGCCACAGGCCGATCGCCGCGGCGGCGCGGAACCAGCGCTCGGCGACGATCTTCTCGAGCATGTCGCGCGCGTCCTTGTATAGCGCGCGCGCCGCGACGCCGAACTTCGCGTCGTCGAGGATCGCCGGATATTTGCCGGTCAATTCCCAGGTGGAAAAGAACGGCGTCCAGTCGATGTAGTCGACGAGTTCGGCGAGCGGATAGTCGGCGAGCGTCTTGACGCCGAGAAAGGCCGGGCGCGGCGGCCGCGCGGCCGCCGACCAGTCGATCTTGAGCGCGTTGGCGCGCGCCTCGACAAGCGAGAGCCGATGCCGGTCCTCCTGGCTGCGCGCGTGCGCCGTCGCGATCCGGGCGTATTCGTTGCGCACCTCGGCAACGTAACCCGGCCGCTGCTCGCGCGAGATCAACGCCGAAGTGACGGCGACCGCGCGGCTCGCGTCGGTGACGTAGACCGTTTGCCCGCGCCGGTAGTTGGGATGGATTTTCACCGCGGTGTGGACGCGGCTGGTGGTGGCTCCGCCGATCAACAGCGGCAGGTCGAAGCCCTGGCGCTCCATCTCGGCGGCGACGTGGCACATTTCGTCGAGGGAGGGCGTGATCAGGCCGGAGAGGCCGACGATGTCGGCGCCCTCGGCTTTGGCGGCCTCGAGGATTTTCGCCGCCGGCACCATCACGCCGAGATCGACCACGTCGTAGTTGTTGCACTGAAGCACGACGCCGACGATGTTCTTGCCGATGTCGTGCACGTCCCCCTTGACGGTCGCGAGCACGATCTTGCCGGCGGATTTCTGCTGGTCCTGGCCGTTCTTGCGCTTCTCCTCCTCCATGAACGGCATCAGATAGGCGACCGCCTGCTTCATCACCCGGGCCGATTTGACCACCTGGGGCAGGAACATGCGGCCCGAGCCGAACAAGTCGCCGACGATGTTCATGCCGGCCATCAGCGGCCCTTCGATCACCGCCAGCGGCCGTTCGGCCGCCTGCCGCGCCTCCTCGACGTCGGCAACGATGAAATCGGTGATGCCATGCACCAGCGCGTGGGCGAGGCGCTTGTCGACCGGCTCGCCGCGCCAGGCGAGGTCGACTTCCTTCCTTTCCTTGCCGTGCCCCTTGTAACGGTCGGCGAGCGCCAACAGCCGCTCGGTCGCGTCCTTGCGGCGGTTGAGCACCACATCCTCGCACGCCTCGCGCAGCTCCGGATCGAGGTCGTCGTAGACCGCGATCTGCCCGGCGTTGACGATGCCAAGGTCCATGCCGGC
Organism: Xanthobacteraceae bacterium; assembly: GCA_035622435.1. Lineage (GTDB taxonomy): Bacteria > Pseudomonadota > Alphaproteobacteria > Rhizobiales > Xanthobacteraceae > AP-16. Next base: position 1,612 of record DASPVJ010000138.1, read on the forward strand.
CTTGATGGCGTGGAACAGGAACACCGAATGCATCGCCTCGCGCAGCGCCTCGTTGCCGCGGAACGAGAACGACAGGTTGGAGACGCCGCCGGAGACGTGGACGTGCGGCAGGCTTTGCCTGATCGCGCGCGCCGCTTCGATGAAAGCGACGCCGTAGTTGTCGTGCTCCTCGATGCCGGTCGCGACCGCGAAAATGTTCGGATCGAAGATGATGTCCTGGGGCGGGAAGCCGACCCGGTTCACCAGGATGTCGTGCGCGCGCTTGGCGATGGCGACCTTGCGCTCGACGGTGTCGGCTTGGCCCTTCTCGTCGAACGCCATCACGACCACCGCCGCGCCGTAGCGGCGCACGATCGTCGCTTGGCGCACGAACTCCGCTTCCCCCTCCTTGAGCGAGATCGAGTTCACCACCGGCTTGCCCTGCAGGCATTTCAGCCCGGCTTCGATCACGGCGAACTTCGAGGAATCGACCATCACCGGCACGCGGGCGATGTCCGGTTCGGCGGCGATCAGGTTGAGGAACTCGACCATCGCCTTTTCCGAATCGAGCAGGCCCTCGTCCATGTTGACGTCGATGATTTGCGCGCCGTTCGCGACCTGCTCGCGCGCGACCTCGAGCCCGGCGGCGAAATCGCCGGACTTGATCAGCTTGCGGAACCGGGCCGAGCCGGTGACGTTGGTGCGCTCGCCGATGTTGACGAAGGGAATCTCCGGCGCGAGCGCGAACGGCTCGAGGCCGGCGAGCCGCAGCAGGCGGGCCGGCGCGGGAAGCTGCCGCGGGCGCTTGCCGGCGACCGCGCGGGCGATGGCGGCGATGTGCTCGGGCGTGGTACCGCAGCAGCCGCCGACCACGTTGACGAGCCCGGCGGCGGCGAACTCGCCGAGCAATTCGGCCATGTAGTCCGGGCTTTCGTCGTAGCGGCCGAACTCGTTGGGCAAGCCGGCGTTGGGATAGGCGCACACCAAGGTGTCGGCGACGCGGGCGATCTCGGCGATGTGGGCGCGCATTTCGCGTGCACCGAGCGCGCAGTTGAGCCCGACCGATATCGGCGCGGCGTGGGCAACCGAGTTCCAGAACGCCTCGGGCGTCTGCCCCGAGAGCATGCGGCCTGACCGGTCGGTGATGGTGCCGGAAATCATCACCGGCACGCGGGCGCCGCGCTCCTCGCCGATTTCGGCGATGGCGCACAGCGCCGCCTTGGCGTTGAGGGTGTCGAAGATGGTCTCGACCAGCAGCAGGTCGACGCCGCCCGCGATCAGCCCGCGCGCCTGCTCGCCATAGGCGGCCTTGAGCTCGTCGAAGGTGATGGCGCGGAACCCCGGCCGGTTCACGTCGGGGGAAATCGA
>DASPVJ010000139.1:0-3869 GCA_035622435.1 Xanthobacteraceae bacterium
GCCGGCGAGCAGGTCGTCGGCGCTGCGGTGCGCGAGCGGCAGGTACGCCGCCTCGTTGGGCCGCACCGCGAGCGCGATGCCGCTGATCTCCGCCTGCATCGGGTCGGGCGAGGTGGCGCGCACCGCGAGCGAGAGCACGCCCTCCTCCATGGCTTTCGCCATCCAGGTATCGAGCGAAGCGAGGAGGTTGATCGTGTCGTAGCGGGAGTGCGCGAACTCGGCGCGCGCGATCTCGGCGCGCCGCTCCGCCACCAGGGTATCCGGGGTGAAGCCTTCCTCCTGCGTCGCCGGCCGGGCGGCGGGTCGCGGCGTCTCGAACAGATCGCTCCTGGGGCGCGCGACTTCCGCCTCGGGCGTCAGCATTTCGGCAACGGGCGCCGCGATCCCCTTGGCGGCGAGGCGCGCGTCCGGCGCGATCTTGCCGGCGTCGATGCCGGACGCTTCGGCGACCCGGCGGGTGAGCGAACTGAACTCCATCGCCTTGAGGTACGCGATCAGCGTCTTGTAGTCGGGGTCGTGCACGGCGAGATCGGCGATCGCCACGGCGAGCGGCACCCGGTCGTCGAGCGTCACCAGGCGGCGCGAGATGCGCGCCTGTTCGGCAAAATCGATCAGCGCCTGGCGGCGCTTGTCCTGTTTGATCTCGCTCGCGCGCGCGAGCAGCGTGTCGAGGTCGCCATATTCGCCGATCAGCTGGGCCGCGGTCTTCACGCCGATGCCCGGCACGCCCGGCACGTTGTCGGTAGAGTCGCCGATGAGCGCCTGGGCGTCGATCACCTTCTCGGGCGGCACGCCGAACTTCTCGATCACCTCGGCGCGGCCGATGCGGCGGTCCCGCATGGTGTCGTACATGACGACCGAGGGGCCGACGAGCTGCATCAGGTCCTTGTCGTTGGACACGATGGTGGTCGTGGCCCGCGCGGCGTTGGCCTCCCGTGCATAGGTGGCGATCAGGTCGTCGGCCTCGTAGCCGCCCTGCTCGAGGCAGGGAATCTCGAAGGCATGCACCGCCTCGCGGATGAGCCCGAACTGCGGGATCAGGTCGTCCGGCGGCTCGGACCGGTTGGCCTTGTAGTCCGGGTAAAACTCGTTGCGGAACGTATGCTCCGACTTGTCGAACACCACCGCCAGATGGGTCGGACGCTCCTCCGGCTTCATCTCGCGCAACAGCTTCCACAGCATGTTGCAGAAGCCGAGCACCGCGTTGACCTGCAGGCCGTCAGCCTTGCGAGTGAGCGGGGGGAGCGCGTGATAGGCGCGGAAAATGTACGACGAGCCGTCGACCAGGAACACGTGGTCGCCGGGCTTGAGCGCGCGCGGTTTAACGGCAGGGGGCATGAGCCCGCAATATAGCGCTCCGGGGCGTGCGCGCTACCCGGGCTCGCCACGGCAAACCCGCTCTGGTAATGACCCCGCGGCCGCATGCAGCGGCCGTAACCCCCGCTGGCCGCATGCAAGTCGCGATGATCGGCACCGGCTACGTCGGCCTCGTCTCCGGGGCCTGCTTTGCCGATTTCGGCCATCGCGTGACCTGCGTCGACAAGGACGCCGACAAGATCGCCGCGCTCGCCCGCGGCGAGGTGCCGATCTACGAGCCGGGGCTCGCCGACCTCGTCAAGACCAACCTGCGCGAGGGGCGGCTCGCGTTCACGACCGCGCTCGAGCCGGCGGTGCGCGCGGCCGACGCCGTGTTCATCGCGGTCGGTACGCCCTCGCGCCGCGGCGACGGCCACGCCGACCTCTCCTTCGTCTACGCCGCCGCCCGCGAGATCGCCGCGGCGCTTGACGGCTTCACCCTGGTGATCACCAAGTCAACGGTGCCGGTCGGCACCGGCGACGAAGTCGAGCGCATCATCCGCCAAGCGCGGCCCGACGCCGACGTGGCGGTGGTGGCCAACCCGGAATTCCTGCGCGAGGGCGCGGCGATCCGCGACTTCAAGCTTCCCGACCGCATCGTGGTCGGCAGCGACGATGCGCGCGCGCGCGAGCGCATGGCCGAGCTTTACCGGCCGCTCTACCTCAACGCCCCGCCGCTGCTCTACACCGACCGGCGCACCGCCGAGCTGATCAAATACGCGGCCAACGCGTTCCTGGCGATGAAGATCACTTTCATCAACGAAATCGCCGACCTGTGCGAGAAGGCCGGCGCCGACGTGCAGGAGGTGGCGCGCGGCATCGGCCTCGACAACCGCATCGGCACCAAGTTCCTGCACGCCGGGCCCGGTTTCGGCGGCTCGTGCTTTCCCAAGGACAACCTGGCGCTGATCAAGACCGGGCAGGATCACGCCGCGCCGCTGCGTCTGGTCGAGACCGTCGCGGCGGTGAACGATCAGCGCAAGCGGGCGATGGCCCGCAAGGTCGCGGCCGCGCTCGGCGGCAACATCCGCGGCAGGACGATCGCGGTGCTCGGCCTCACCTTCAAGCCGAACACCGACGACATGCGCGAGGCGCCGTCGATCGCGCTCATCACCACGCTCGACGACATGGGCGCGAAGGTGCGCGCCTACGATCCCGCCGGCATGGGGCAGGCGAAGGCGGTGTTAGGCGAGGTGACCTATTGCGACAGCGCCTACGCCTGCGCCGAGGGCGCCGACGCCCTCGTCATCGTCACCGAATGGGAGCAGTTCCGCGCCCTCGACCTCGCCCGCCTCAAGCAAACGATGGCGCGCCCGGTGGTGGTCGACCTGCGCAACATCTACCGGCCCGACGACATGGCGCGCCACGGCTTCATCTACGTGGGCGTGGGCCGGCCGGGCGCGTGACGCTCGCTCCTTCCCTCCCCCCGCGAGCGCAGCGAGCGGTGGGGAGGGTGGCGAGCGAAGCGAGCCGGGTGGGGGGTACTTCAATCCAGCTCCGAGTTTGCATCGCCCCCCACCCCTAACCCCTCCCCACCACGCTTTCGCGTGGGGGGAGGGGAACTGAGAGGCTGGGTGATGTCCTCCTTCGCACCCCCGCTCCCGATCGACGCGGCCCTGCCGGAGCTGACTGCGGCGCTGGCGCGGCAGAGCGCCGCCGTGCTGGTGGCGCCGCCGGGGGCCGGCAAGACCACGCGGGTGCCGCTGGTGCTGGCCGCCGAGCCGTGGGCGCAGGACCAGAAGATCCTGGTGCTGGAGCCGCGGCGGCTTGCCGCCCGCGCGGCTGCCGACCGCATGGCGGCGACCCTCGGCGAGAGCGTGGGCGCGACCGTCGGCCTGCGCGTGCGCTTCGGCTCGAAAGTGTCGCGGAGAACCCGCATCGAGGTGGTGACCGAGGGCGTGTTCACCCGCCTGATCCTCGACGATCCGGCGCTCGCCGGCGTCGCCGCGGTGCTGTTCGACGAGTTCCATGAGCGCTCCCTCGATGCCGACCTCGGTCTCGCGCTCGCCCGCGACGCGCAAACCGCCCTGCGCGAGGATTTGCGCCTCCTCGTCATGTCGGCGACCCTCGACGGCGCACGAGTGGCGGCGCTCCTCGGCGACGCGCCGGTGATCGCGAGCGAAGGCCGCGCCTTCGCGGTCGAGACGCGCTACCTCGGCCGCGACCCGCGCCAGCCGATCGAGCGCCAGGTCGCCGATGCGGCGGCATCGGCGTTGCGCGGCGAGCGCGGCTCGGTGCTGGCGTTCCTGCCGGGCGGCGCGGAAATCCGCCGCGCCGAGCGGCTGCTCGCCGAGCGCGTCGCCGATCCGGCGGTCGACATCGTGCCGCTCTACGGCGCCCTCGACCGCGACATCCAGGACCGTGCCATCGCGCCGCCGGCCGCCGGCCGCCGCAAGCTGGTGCTCGCCACGTCGATTGCCGAGACCTCGATCACCATCGAGGGCGTGCGCATCGTGATCGACAGCGGGCTCGCGCGGGTGCCGCGCTACGAGCCCGACGTGGGCCTCACGCGG
>DASPVJ010000140.1:0-7784 GCA_035622435.1 Xanthobacteraceae bacterium
CCGCCGATGATCCAGTAGGTGAAGCGCTTGCCCATGACGTGCTCCTGTGGTCCCTCTCAAGTCCGTTAACGCCGTCCATCAGAGCATGATGCCGAAAATGCCTGCCCCGCACTTGATGCGGGGTGGGTACCGGTTTTCGGAAAACATCATGCTCCAACAATAACCTAAAGCGGGATGGCGATTCGAAGAAAAGCCATCCCGCTTTAGCCGGCCGCCCATCGCTTGGCGCCCGCGCTGCGCGCATACGGCAACTCCCCGGCAACCCTTTCGATCTCCGCCACCGCCCGCGTGGGCGGTAGGCTCAACTCGGCGTCGAGCGTGTTGGTGGCCACGTCGAAGCCGACCGCGCGCGTGCCGTCGGCGAAGGCGCGGCAGTCCTGGCGCCAGCGCGCCCCCGGCCACACCAATTCGACCGCGGCCTGCGACGGCCGGTAGACCGCGGTATAGAGCGTGCCGCAGCCGCGGCCGTAGGCGGTCTGATAGACCGGCGGACGCAGGAACGCGTGCAGCAGCTGCTCGACGTGCGAAGCCTTGCGCACCGCCTTGTCGAGGACGGCGGCGCGCTCGACCGAGCGGGTGGCGCGGGCGTGGCGCGGCCATTCGATCTTGCGCTGGTGATTGGCGCTGGCAAGGCGCCGCGCGACCTCGGCCGGGCGATCGGGCGCGACGAAGACGGTCGCATGCCGGCCGCGGCGGTCGACGAGCGCGACGGTATAGGCCATGTGCACCGGCACGCGCTTGAGCACGGCGATCGCCTCGCGCGTCGTCTCGGCGATTTCGAGCACGTAGCGCAGCACCAGCGGAATGCCGAAACCGCGCCCGACCGCGGTGCGGCCGCCGAACGAGAGCGAGACGGCGAGGCCCGCCTCGTTGATGCCGTCGAGCGCGCCCCACAGGCAGTCGATCATGGCGACGACGCGGCGCCCGAGCAGGCGGGTGGCGAGCCAGGTGCCCTCGAGCAGCTGCGGGCTGTAGTCGTAGTTGCGCACCAGCCAGGGCTCCTCGCCGAGGAAGATCGCCTGCGAGCAGCCGCCGACGTAGACCGGCGGACACCACATCGACAGGAAGCGCGCCTCCACGTCGCCGCCGCCGGCGACTTCGGTCAGTTGCTCGTAGACGGGGTAGAGTTCCGGCATGTGCGCCTTGAGCGCGCGCGCGCTCGCCAGGTAGGTCGGGCGCGCGCGGCGGCCTTCGCGCAGGAACCAGCGGCTGTAGGCGTGCCAATGGTGGTCGAACACCGCGCGCCACTTGCGGGCGGGAACGTCCTCGGCGATGGCGCGGAACGCGATCTGCATGGCCGCCCGCGGGGTCAGAGGATCTTGAACGACCCCGGCGCGGGCGCTTCCTGCTCCTGCACCGAGGTCAGCGGCCGTGCCGCGTAGTACTGCTTGATGCCGCGCACCCAGGCGCGGGCGCGCTCGTTGAGCTCGAACTTCGGCGTCATCACCCGGCCGCGCATGACCAGGATGCCGAGGTCGGCGCCCTCGTAGCGGTAGTCGCCCGGGCCGGTGATGCGCAGGAAGAACGCCTCGTTCTCGGATTCGATCGCCTGCCGGTTGTAGTCGAAGCGGTGATAGGACACCGAGCCGTCGTCCGCCAGCCGGTAGATGCCGGTCGGCGGCGCGTGGGTGACGATGTCGACGACGTCGCTGGTCGACTTGATCACCAGCTGGCCCCAGGAATCGATGAAGTTGCGGTCGGCCCAGCGCGCGTTGAGCGCCTCGACGTCGAGATCGTACTTGGTGCCGCCGAACTCCAGCAAATGGAACAGGAACAGCGGCGCGTCGGCGTAGGCGAAGGCCGCGTGGTTGGTCAGCAGGCTGGCGCCGCAGATGCGCGGGTTGAGTTCGCCGAGATAGACGGCGCCGTCGTCCTGGTCGATGAGGAAATCGAGGTCGAAGTAGCCGCGGTAGCCCTCCTTGGCCAGCTGGTTGCCGAACGCGAACGCCATGTCGCGCGCCTTGGCGCGCACGCTTTCCGCGAAGGCGCCGGGGAACACCTCGTTGCCGCACCAGCCCCCCTTGTAGGGGGTCAGCTCCTTGCGCCCCACCACTTCGGTCAGGAGCGAGCCGACCAGCGTGCCGCACTTGGTCGCGCACGCCTCCATGGTGGCGCCGCGGCAATTGATCCGCTTCATGATCTTCACCTCGCGCTCGCCGACGATCTCCTCGGCGTGCCGGGCGAAGCCGCGCTCGTCGGCGATGAAGAAGGTGGTGTGGCCGGAATCGCCGAACGCGGTCTGGATCACGAGGTCGCGGCCGAGCTTCGCCTCCTGCGCGATCCGTTCCAGCTCGGCGTAGCTTGCGACCTTGGCGAGCGCGTTGGGGACCGAGGGCACCCCCGCCTTGTTGCCGATGCGCACGGTCTCCATCTTGTTGTCGCAGCGGTTGCGCAGCTTGGCGCGGGGAAACCAGATCTTGATGCCGAGCTCCTTGCACAGCGCCTCGGTTTCCTCGTCGAACATCAGGAAGGTGGCGACCGGGCGGCCGCCGCGGCGGCGAATGTGGTCGATCACCTCCTTGTGCTGGAGCAGATAATTGTTGATGTCCTCGATCGATTCGAACTGCTCGTGCGGCGCCTCCGCCGGCACGAACACGTTGGGGTGGCGCCCGTCGTAACAGTCGATGTAGCAAATATATTTGAAATGGCGCACCCACTGATCCATGCCGATCAGATTGAAGTTGGTCGCCGAGATGAAGTAGATCGGCCGCTCGTTGCGGTGCATCAGCACGCGCAGGTCGGACACGTTGCGCACCACCTTCATCCCCGAACCCCCAACGCGGGCGGGATTGCTCCCGCCGTCACGACGCCGCCTTGGCCTGGCGCACCACCGCGAGTTCGATCGCCGGCTGCTGTTCCGCGGTCATGCGCTGCGCCATCTTCTCCAACGCCTTGGCGGTGAACACGCGCAGCCCCAGCTCCGGCCGGTAGCCGTGAATCTCCTTGACGTCGAGCGCCTGCATGAACTTGACGATGTCCTCGCTGATCACCTGGCCGGGCACCAGGATCGGGAAGCCCGGCGGATAGGGAATGACGAACATCGACGAGACGATCTCGTGCCCGGAATGCACGCGCGCGTGCAGCTGGTTGAGGGTGAAGTATTCGCACTCCGCCTCGTCGTAGGCGAGGAAGAACGCGCGCCGCACGTTGCCTTCCGCCGAGTCGACCGCGCCGTGATGGCGGAAGGCGCGGTGAAACTCGCTGAAATCCGGCAGCGGCGGCAGGTCGGTCGTCAGCGAGGCCACCCGCACGTCGTGGATGCGCCGCTCCATCGGGCTCATGTCCTCGGAGTGGTCCTCGATGTCCTGGGCGATCCGGACCAGGATCTCGATCAGATAGGCGATCGACGAGCGCGTGGTGCCGATGTTGGTCATGAACAGCACGGTGTTGCGCGAGGTCTTGTTGATCTGGATGCCGTACTTGTCCATCAGGTGCCGGTTCTTGAACGTGTCGCCGTCGATGCCGGAGCGCCCGATCGCCAGCGTCAGCCGGGTCGGATCGAGCACGAACTCGTCGCTGCGCCAGGCGTCCTCCATGCGCGCGTAGCCCTTGTCCAGGCTGTAGTAGGACTCGACCCCGGACGGGCGATATTGCTCCGGGATCATGTCGGTCATGGTGAGGAAGCGGAAGTATTTCTGGATCAGCGGATGCGTCTTCACCCGCTCGCGCAGCTCCATGGCGAGGTCGACCTGGCGCTGCACCAGCTCGTAGCCTTCGAGTTCCACTTGGCGGCGGCCGACGTCGAGGGAGGCGAGGATCTGGTAGTTCGGCGAGGTCGAGGTGTGGGTCATGTAGGCTTCGTGGAAGGCCTCCTCGGCCTTGTCCTTGAAGTCCTGGTCGTAGATGTGGATCATCGAGCCCTGGCGCAGCGCGGTCAGCGTCTTGTGGGTCGACTGGGTGGCGTAGACGCGCACCCGCGCCTGGTCGGGGTCGGGGATGAGCCGCGTCGACAGGACCTTGGCGTCGTCGTCCCAGGCGGCGGCGGGGAAGTCCCTGTTGAACGCGGCGTAGGCCGCGCGGTACGCCTGCGAGCGGAACTTCTCGCGCATGCTTGCGGCCGCGTGCATGGCGGTGCGCCGGCGGTAGGTCGGGTGGAAGCGCGCGAACGCCCACCACGCCTCGTCCCACAGGAAGATCAGGTCCGGCTTGATGGCGAGCAGTTCCTCCATCACCCGCTCGACGTCGTAGACGACGCCGTCGAAGGTGCAGTTGGTGAGCAGGATCATGCGCACGCGGTCGAGCTTGCCGGCCTTGCGCAAGTCGAGCAGCGTGCTTTTGAGCTTCGCCAGCGGCACCGCGCCGTACATCGAGTAGTCGTTGAGCGGATAGGAATCGAGATAGCAGACGTGGGCGCCCGAGAGCACCATGCCGTAGTGGTGCGACTTGTGGCAGTTGCGGTCGACGATGACGATGTCCTCGGGCTTGATCAGCGCCTGCACCACCACCTTGTTGGCGGTCGAGGTGCCGTTGGTGACGAAGAACGTGCGCTTGGCGCCGAACGCGCGCGCGGCGTATTCCTGCGCGAGCTTGATCGGGCCGATCGGATCGAGCAGCGAATCGAGGCCGCCCGAGGTCGCCGACGTTTCCGCCAGGAAGATGGCGAGCCCGTAGAACTGGGCCATGTCCTGGATCCAGTTCGATTGCAGGATCGACTTGCCGCGCGAGATCGGCAGCGCGTGGAACACGCCGGTGGGCTGGCGCGAATAGGCCTTGAGCGCGGTGAAGAACGGCGTCGCGTAGCGCGCTTCCACCCCGCGGGTCACCGCCATGTACAGCTCGGTGTCGTCCTCGTCGCGGAAGAACACGCGCCGGAACACGCAGCCGCTCTTCGCCGCCACCTCCTCGGCCGAGAGGTTGGTGACGAGATAGAGGTCGAGTTCCGGACGCAGCTCGGCGATTTTCTGGCCGAGCAGCGGGCCGCGCTCGCTCTCCAGCAATCCCTCGATGCCGGCCTCCTCGATGCCCTGGAGGAAGCCGCGCAGGAGATCGAGCGAATACTCGGACTTGAAGGGAAAGCCGTGGCGGATGATGCAGGCCTGGATGTTGAAATTGAACAGGGCGGCGATCAGCGCGTCCTCGAAGCTCGGCACCACGACGATGTCGTAGACGAAATGGTCGTCCGGGCGGCGCATGTCGCAGACGCGCCGGCGCAGCGCCGTTTCCTCGGCTTGCGTCATCTCCTCGACCACCAGCACCTCGAAATAGGGCCGTTGGATCTGGGCGAGATGCTCGACCGTGTGCTCGACCTCGCGGTTGGCCTCGGCCTCGTCGGTGACTTCGACCTGCTGGTGACGGTAGGTGTGCTCGGCGAGCGCGCGGTTGATGCGGCGGATGGAGGCGTGCAGGCGCGCGATGTCGTTGGCGGCGAACAGCGCGAGCAGGTGGGCGAACAGGTGGCGGCCGGGAAACGCCCAGAAGCTCTCGATCGGTTCGAGGCGGTCGAGAATCTCCTCGACGCGCGCGTGGCGGCGCTTGTATTCGGCGGTGCCGGGCTCCAGCTGGACCAGGCGGCCGAGGTCGTCGTTGAGCTGGATCCAGCTGTCGGCGCGAATCTCCCAGACGCTGCGATACCAGTTCAGCGAGACGTTAGTCTTCTTCCGTCGCCGCGTAACCTCCAAGGTCGCCTCGTACGACATGGGCTTCCTCCACCTTCTGCACGGTCGGGCCGGCGGCGCCGCGCGCCTGCGGCTTGGCCAACGGGCCCAGGGTTTCGAGATAGCGGCCGGCAAAGCGCGACCGGTCGTAGACGGAAAAATCGACGCGGCGGTCGCGAAAGCTCTTGAGCGGCTGGCCGAGGCCGCGCATGCCGGCCTCGCGCTCGTGCTCGACGCGGTCGAGATCGACCAGGATGGGGATGATTTCCTGGCCGTGGCCGGCCTCGTGCAGCACGTAGCCGGAGGGATCGACCACCAGCGAGCGGCCGACGCCGCCGTCGCCGGCGCCGTTTATGTCGAAGAAGTAGCATTGGTTGACGGCGGCCGACGTGCGCGCGATCGAAAGCTCGATCTCGCGGTCGATGGTGTCGGTCAGGGTCGGGTGCAGGATCACGTCGGCGCCCATCGCGGCAAGCGTGCGGGTCGTCTCGGGAAACCACATGTCGTAGCAGATCGACACCCCGATCCGTCCGCCCGCCGGCACGTCGAACACGACGAAATCGACCCCCGCCTCCACGTCGTGCTCGTAGGGGCGGAACGGAAACATCTTGCGATAGCGCGCGACCACCGTGCCGTTCGGCGCGATCACCGGCGCGGTGTTGAAGACGGCGCCGTCGCGGCGCTCGAACAGCGATCCGGGCACGAGCCACACCCCGTTGCGCCGCGCGATCTCCGCCAGGCGCTCCTCGGCGGCGCCGGGCAGCGGCTGGACGCGCGCCGGATCGGTGCCGAAGGCTGAAAGCTCGGGAAACAGCATCACCTCGACCCAGGGAAAGCGGTGCTTGGTGTGGGCGGCGAGCCGCGCCATGCGGGGGATGTTGTCCTCGCCGGCGACGGCCTGCATCTGCAGGCCGGCAATCCCGAGCCGGCGCGGCGGGCGCGCGCCGGCCGGCTGCATCAGGGATGGCGCGGCGGGCATATGGGTCATCGATCCCCCTGCCGGCGAAAACAAGCTGGCGATCCTATCACGACCTTTGCGCGTGCGGACGAGCCAACATGGGGGCGGCGGCGCCGGCCGAGCGGCGCCGGCGCGGGCGGGCGAGGGGCGCCCATTCACGCGGCCATCCGCATGGCCTGCTCGAGCATGTCGAGCCCTTCGTCGACCGTGCGGTCGGCGGCGGTCAGCGGCACCAGGATGCGGATGACGTTGGCGTCGACGCCGCAGGAGATGACGACGAGGCCCTGTTCGAGCGCGCGGGCGGTCACCGCTTTGGTCGTCTGCGGATCGGGCTCGAACCGGCCGCGCTCCTTGACGATGTCGAAGGCCACCATGGCGCCGAGCCCGCGGATCGCCGCCATCGGCACCAAGTCGTTGGCGCGAGCCATGGCGGTGAGGCGGGTCTTGATCCGTTCGCCGAGCGCGTCGGCGCGCGCCAGCAGGCCTTCGCCCTCGATCGCCGCGATCACCGCCAGCGCCGCCGCGCAGGCGACCGGGTTGCCCGCATAGGTGCCGCCGAGTCCGCCCGGCTCGACGATGTCCATCAGCGCGGCGCGGCCGATGACGCCCGAAAGCGGCAGGCCGCCGGCGATCGACTTCGCCGTCACCACCAGGTCCGGCTCGACCGGGTAGCGCTCCATGGCGAACAGCTTGCCGGTGCGCCCGAACCCGGTCTGCACCTCGTCGGCGATGAAGAGGATGCCGTTGCGGTCGCACACCTCGCGCAGCGCGACCATCAGCTCGGGCGGGGCGATGTTGAAGCCGCCCTCGCCCTGCACCGGCTCGATCAGGATGGCGGCGACGCGCGCCGGCTCGATGTCGGCCTTGAACAGGAATTCCAGCGCCTGCAGCGACTGCTCGACGCTCACGCCCTGGTGCGCGACCGGGAACGGCACGTGGTAGATGTCGGCGGGAAACGGGCCGAAGCGGGACTTGTAGGGCACGACCTTGCCGGTCGTCGCCATGGTCAGCATGGTGCGGCCGTGGAAGCCGCCGGCAAACGCGATGACGCCGGGACGGCCGGTCGCCGCGCGGGCGATCTTGATCGCGTTCTCGACCGCCTCGGCGCCGGTCGAGAACAGCACGGTCTTGGCCGGGCCCTTGAACGGCGCCCGCGCGTTGAGCGCCTCGCACAGCGCCACGTAGGGCTCGTACGGCATCACCTGGAACGCGGTGTGGGTGTAGCGGTCGAG